>DATKEH010000122.1:0-8560 GCA_035546355.1 Thermoanaerobaculia bacterium | reverse complement strand
GCCTGGCGCAGCAGCTCGTAGCCGTGCCCCTCGGCGAGCACCAGCTCCGGCAGGCGCGGCAGCACCTCCTGGCGCAGCATCAGCAGGCGCGTCTCGGCGAAGGCCAGCGGGTCGGAGCCGAAGTCGTCGGCGCTGGAGGTGGGGTCGATGTCGGAGAGCTCGCCGCCGTCGTAGACCAGGCCCGGCTCCACCTCGGCGCGGGCGGCGATGCGGTCGAGCTGGCGCGCCTCGTCCGCGGCCGACAGATGCGGGAACGGGCGGTACAGGTACTCGACCGCGAGGTCGTCGTAGGCCCCGACCTCGCGCAGGAAGTAGTCCCCCTGCGGCGCTCCCTTCGGCGCCAGGTAGATCGGGTCGTAGTCCATCACCGAGGTGGAGAAGGGCTGCTCGTCGGCGCGGCCGGTGAGGCGCCCGGACGCCACCGCCTGCGGGCTCGCCACCAGGCTCGCCTTCCAGTTGTGGGGGAAGCCGAGGGCGTGACCGATCTCGTGCGCGATCAGCTCCTGGAACGCCTCGCGGGCGAAGCGCTCGGCCTCGGGGGTGCCGGGCTCGAGGATGCCGCGCGCCTGCAGCACCAGCCGCGCGAAGGCGATCTGGCTGGAGAACGAGGCGGCGCGGTCGCAGAAGTGGCGCTGGCGCCGCAGCTCGCGCAGCGCCGCGGCGCGCTCGGCGGCGAGGCCGGCGTGGAAGCCGGCCTCGGCTCCCGGGGTGGGCGCCCGCCACCAGGCGTAGACCAGGTAGCGGTGCAGGGTGAAGGAGGGGAACTCGCCGTTGATCCAGACGTTGGCCTTGAGCACCTTGCCGGTACGCGGGTCCGAGAGATTGGGCCCCGCCATGCCGGAGAAGTTGAGATCGTCGGTCAGGTTCCACCAGATCATCGAGTGGCGCAGGTCCGCCGGGTCCCACTGCGGGTCGTCGGGCCGGTCGAGCACGCGGATGGCGTCGCGGATCCCGACCTTCTCGAAGGCGCGGTTCCACCACAGGGTGGCCTCGTGGATCAGCGGCCGCCACTCGGCCGGCACCCCGTGGTCGACGTAGAAGGTGATCGGCTCGACCGCCGGGGACACCGGCTGGCCGGGGTCGGAGGGGCGGACGTCCCAGCGCAGGGCGAGGTGACGGAAGGCGCTGTCGCGGCGGTCGACGTCGGTGTAGTCCTTGTAGGAGTGGACGAAGGTGCCGATCCGCGGGTCGGCGAAGCGCGGCCGGAAGCCGTCCTCGGGCAGGCGGTAGAGGTGGTATTCGACCAGCACTTCGAGGACCCGGGGATCGGCCAGGCGCGTGGTGCGGCGGTGGCCCAGACGCCGGCCGCCGGCCGCGTCGCCCGCCTTCCCCGGCTGGCGGCGGAAGCGGTAGGCGACCCGCGCGACGACGTTGTCGGGGAAGGCCTGCAGCGACACCAGGGTGGCGTCCTCCGGCGACGTGGCGAAGCCCGATTCCGCCGGCAGCAGCTCCGCCAGCTCGACGCCGAAGAGGCGGGAGGCGTCGACCAGCAGGGGCGCCGGCTGGCCGGCGACGCGCTCGAGATCGGCGAGGAACACCGGCGACGGGGGGAAGGTGGCCTCGACGGTGGGCCGCAGCGGCGAGTCCGCGGCGGTGCGGAACTCGTGGCTGCGCTTCTCGAGGACCAGCCGGTCTCCCACCTGGCGCCAGACGACGAGGGAGTTGTCCAAGGTCGTGCCGCGCGGCATCCAGTCGCCGGCGGCGTTGACCAGCACCACCCCCAGCCCGAGCGGCACTCCCAGCAGCTCCCGCGGCACCGCGGCCCAGAGCTTGCCGGGCCGCCGATAGAAGGTCACCAGCCCGCTCACCTCCTCGGTCCCGCGCACCACTTCGGCGAGAGGCTTGGCGCCTTCGCCGCCGCCGGCCCCGGGCTCGGCGGCGGCCGCGCCGGGCCTGACGGTGGCCGACGGCGCCGCGCTGCAGGCCGCCGTCAGCACGGCGATCGCCAGGGAGAGGGGGAGAGCACGGGGGCGGGCTGTCGGCATGGGGATCCTCCGGTCGGCTGGGGGAGCCCACTATAGCCGCTCGCCGCTCCGCAGCCGCCGCGGTTCAGGGCAGCGACAAGGGCAATCCCACCGCTTCGGCGATCGCCGCCCACCCGTCCTCGGCGATGCGGAAGGAGGCCTCGCGCACCCGCTCGTCGCCCCGCCAGCGCTCGTCGAGGCGTCCCCACAATCGCGGCGAGAGCAGGGCGATCGGCCCGCCGGAACGCTGCGCCGCGCCGAGGAGCCGTGCGAGCTCGGCCGCCGGGTCGTCGGTCAAACGGGTGCGTACCCGGTCCGCGCCGAGGAGCCGCGCGGTGTCCTCGGCGATGTGCGCCGCCATGCTCTCCTCTTGTTCGAGCAGCAGGATCTCCCGGCTGCCGACGCCGGCCACCGCCTGGGGAGAGACCTCGATCGGCACCACCGAGACCGTCAGCGCCGGGACGCGTTGCAGCGGGCGGAGCTCGTCGAGATGGAACGCCGAGGTCAGCAGGCGACGCACGGCGGACGGCAGCCGTTCCCGCCGCCCCGCGATCTGGGCGGTCGTCAGCGGCAGCACCGGGATCCCGAGGCGGCGGGCGATCTCGGCCGCATGGGCCGCCGCCTGGGTGGCGGTGCATTCGACGAACGCCACCTCCGGTTCCCGCGTCCGCTCGATCTCCTCGAGCTGTGCCAGGTAGCGCAGCACGCCGAGCAGCGACAGGTCGCAATGGCCGCGGATCACCTCCGCCACGCTGCGGTGCAGATTTGCCAGCTCGTAGCGGTGGCGGGAGAGCCGCTCCAGGGCGCCCCCCCCAGCCACGTAGTAGCCGGAGCGGGGACGACTCTCGACCAGACCGACCGCCGCCAGACGCCGATAGGCCTGTTGCACGGTCAGCTGGTTCAGCCCCCAGTCGCGGCGCGTCTCGCGGATCGACGGCAAGCGGTCTCCCGGCGACCACTTGCCGGTGGCGATCAGGTACACGCAGTGGCGCAGCAGCCGGTCGGCTTGGGTCTGGGCCCTGGTGTTGGTGGGTAGCGTGCGCTCGGGCATCCTCGGAGTTCCACCGCTTCTGCAACCCAATTAGGGTACTGTACGTATCATAGGCGATGACGCAGACCCGACGACGCGTGGCCGCCATCATCCTCGCCCGGCTGCGGGCCGCAACCCTCCCCGGCGGCGCTTCGCGCACGGGGCAGCCGCTGGATGCGCGCCGCCTCGGGCGGCGGCTGGCCCTGGTGCTGGCGCTGGCTGGCGCCGTCTCCTGCGTGATGGTCCGGCCCGACCGGCTGGACCGTCATCTACCCCCCGAGGCGCCAGCGGGGGCGCGGCTGGCGGAGCGTGTCGGATGGTACCGAGTCGACGGCGCCTGCGTGCTGTTGACCTTCTCGGCCCAGGGCGGGCTGGCCCTCGTCGGCCCTACCGAGCCGCTGTTCTTCCATCGCTGGCGCCACCAGGGAGGCGACCGCTTCCTGCGGGAGCTGCCAGGGGAGGGAGCGGCGGCCCGCGCCGTCACCTTCGGGGAGCGTTCCTGGGCCTTCGCCTGGCGCGACGCCACCGGCAGCGTGGTCACCGCCGAGCGCTGCTCCGGCCCCTATGCGGTCCAGGAGGTCGCCTACCAGCATGCGGGGGCGAGGCTCAGGGCGACGCTGCTGGTGCCTTCTGGAGGCTCCGCCGCGGGTGCGGTGATGGTGCATGGCTCGGGCACCAGCGATCGCGACAACCTGTGGTACCTGCAGATCGCCCACGCCATGGCGACGCAGGGCATCGCCGTGCTCTTCCCGGACAAGCGGGGGAGCGGGGAGTCGGAAGGAGAATGGAGGACCGCCAGCTTCGAGCTCCTGGCGGGTGACGCGGCGGCAGGCATTCGGGCGCTCGCCGAGAGCGGGTCGGTCGCCCGCGAGGCCATCGGCGTCGTCGGCCTCAGCCAGGGAGGCCATATCGCTCCGCTGATCGCCGCCCACGAGCCGGTGGCGTGGGTCGTCAACCTCTCCGGCGGGGCGGTGACGATGGCGGAGTCGCTGCGCCACGAGACGGTGGAGACCCTGGCCCAGAAAGGGCTCCCGCGGCCGCTGGCCCGCCTCCTCGAGCCGATCGCCTCGGCGGTACCCAAGCGTCGCCGCCCCGTGTGGTGGGAGCTCAACGGGAGCTGGGACCCGCTCCCTCACTGGGTCGGCTTGCGGGTGCCTGCCCTGGTCGTCTACGGCGCGGAGGACGAGCGGGACAACGTGCCGGTGCAGCGCAGCGTGGAACGACTGCGGTCGGCGGACCGGGAGAGCCTCGCGCCGATCCGCGTCGAGGTGTTCCCCGGGCTCGGCCACGGGCTCTTCGCCGCCGACCGTCGTCACCTGCACCCGGACGTCCTGGAGCTGTTGACGCGGTGGATCCGCAGCCAATCGCCCTAGGCGGGGAGCCCTCTCCGAGCCGGCGCCGGTCGCCCTACTCGACCTGCAGGTTGTTGATCACCCGAGTGACGTCGTGCACGTCGGCGGCGATCTCGCCGATCTTCTGCCGCCGGAGATTGTCCTCCACCGTGCCGGTGAGAGTCACCACGCCATCCTGGGTGACGGAGATGCCGATGTCGAAGGTCGCGTCGGGGTACTGGGCGGCGATCCCGCCGCGGATGGCGGCCTCGATGGCGGCCGGGTCGAGAGTGTCGCCGGTGACCTCGGGCAGCGAGCGGCAAGCACTCGCCGCGGCGACGATCAGCAGCAGGGACAGGGCGACGGTCAGACGCTGAGCCATGGGAGCTCCTCCTCTCGAATTCCGGCGTTTCGCTGGCCCGTCACCTCGCGGCACGGCGCTCGCGAAGCCGGCCGGCAAGGTACGCCGGGCGCCGAGCCACCCATGCAAGGCGGCTGCCATTCCGCGTCGGGCCGCAGCCAGCGGCTACCGCTCCCGCTCGAGCTGCTCCTGGCAGTCGATACAGAAGGGCGACTCGGGCAGGGCTTCGAGGCGCGGCAGGGCGATCGGGCCCCTGCAGTAGCGGCAGCTCCCGTAGGTGCCGGCCTCGAGAGCCGCGAGTGCAGCCTCGACCTGCCGGAGGCGGATGTCGAGCTGCCGGCGGTTCATCTGCGCCATCGCCTGCATCTGGATGGCGTCCATGCGCGTCAGCCGTCCGATGGTCGAGCCGCTGACGTCCACCGGCCGGGCATCTGCGGCCGTCTGGGACAGCAAGGCTTCCGCCCCCGCTTTCGCGGTCGCCAGGCGCTGCCGGAAGTGCGCGAGCTGTTCCCGGGTGAGGTGGGCCATCAGCGCTCAGTCTAGCGCTGCGTCTTTGCAGCGCCGCAGCAGGCGATCGTCTCCGAGGCGCTCCGCCCAGGCGGCGAACGACGGGGAGGGGCCCCGCCAGCGCAGCTCGTCCACGTCGCGGAAGAGCTCGGCGTCGCTGCGCAGCGTCGCCAGCTCCTTGAATCGTAGCGCCAGCTCGCGGTGCTCTCCCAACACCTCGGCGGGCAAGTCCTCGAGGGCGCCGTGCCGGTTCAGCAGCCGGGCGGCGGTGATGGCGCCGATCCGCGGCACTCCCGGGAAACCGTCCGCGGCGTCGCCGACGAGGGCGAGGTAGTCGGGGATCCGCTGCGGATCGACCCCGAACTTCGCGCGCACTCCCTCGGCGCCGAGGATCTTCTTGCCCCGCCGGTCGACCTGCACCACGCGCTCGCCCCGGACGCACTGCGCCAGATCCTTGTCGGGAGTCCAGATGCAGACCTTCTCGACGGCTCGGTCGGCGCAGGCGATGCGGGCGGCCGAGGCGAGCGCGTCGTCCGCCTCCAGCTCCACCATCGGCCAGACCACCACCCCCATCGCACGCAGGGCGTCTTCCAGCGGGTGAAACTGCGCCAGCAGTGCGGGATCCACGCCTTCCCCCGTCTTGTAGCCGGGCCACAGGCGGTTGCGGAACGACTCGATCACGTGATCGGTGGCCACGCCGAGGTGCGTCGCCCCGCTCTCGAGCAGCTCGAGCACCGTGTGCAACACGCCGGACACGGCTCCGAACGGCTCGTCTTCCTGCCGATGGAAGCGCCGCCGGCCGTAGAAGTGGCGGAACAGCTCGTAGGTGCCGTCGAGGAGGTGGACGATCATCCGTGTAGGAGGAGAATCAGGCGCTGGGTTTTCCTGGTGCACCCTACCGCAGCGGCCCTGGTACCTCATCGCCAGCCGGCGCTTCCCGCGCCTGCACCGGCCTCCTGCTCTCGGCGTTGGCGATCACCGCCCGTGTCGCGCATCGCTGGCTGCGAGCCGGGAGGTCGCGTTAGGATTGGCCCCAATGTCGACGACAGACCCGCCGCCGCGCCGGCCGGCATCGCCGCGCATCCCCTTCTCGCCGCTGGCCGCCACCGCGGCCGGCCTGGCCCTCGGCGCGGCGCTCCTCGCGCCGCTCGCCGCTCTAGGCTCCCGCTGGGGCTGGTGGTCGTTCCGCACCGGCTTCGATCTGCTGCGGTGGTCGGCCTACGCCGGCCTGCTGGTGGTGGTGATCGCCGCGGTGGCGATCGTCCGCTCCCGGCCAGGCACCAGGCGGCGCGATCTGCCGCTGGCCGCCGCTGGCCTGATCCTCGCCCTGCTGCTCGTCGGCACGCTGTTCTACTGGCAGCGGCGAGCGCGGCAGGCCCCGCCGATCCACGACATCACCACCGACGTCGACAACCCACCTTCCTTCGTCGCCATCGCCACCCGTCGCGCCGAGGCGCCCAATCCGCTCGAGTACGGAGGGCCCGAGATCGCCGCCCAGCAGCGCGCCGCCTATCCCGAGATCCGCCCGGTGATCCTCGACCTGACGCCCAACCGGGCCTTCCTGCGGGCGCTCGACGTGGCACGAGAGATGGGGTGGGAGATCGTCGTCGCCGACCCCGACAGCGGGCGGATCGAGGCCACCGATCGCACCCGCTGGTTCGGTTTCCAGGACGACGTGGTGATCCGCCTGACGCCCCTCGAAGGCCGCACGGTGGTGGACGTCCGCTCGCTGTCCCGCGTCGGCCGCGGCGACGCGGGCACCAACGCGCGGCGGGTGCGAGCGTTTCTCGCCGCCCTGCGCTCCTGAGCTCGGCAGCGGCGAACGCAGCCACGCCCCTGCGGGTCGCTCTACCGATCTCGAGGCGGAACCGGGCGCCGGCGGCAGCCGCCCGCTGCAGCGTCCGCACCAGGTCGCGCAACTCGGCGACGACCTCCACCGAGCCGTCGAACGTCGCTTCGGCGTCGATGCGCTCGGCCAGCCGCACCAACGCCTTGGCGCCCTTGCTCGCCTCGTACCAGTCAGAGGAGGGCCCGAGGAGCTCGTCGAGCTCCGCGGCGGTGCCCGCGAAGTCTTCGGGCACCTCCCGCGAGTCGGCGAAGTCCGAGAGGCCGGGCAGGTCGGCGTCGTCGGCGAAGTCGTCGATGACCTCCAGCTCGGCCGCCAGGGCTTCGCCGGGGGTCGCTGGTTCGACCGACGCGAAGTCGCGGTCGAATACGGGGAAGACGGTCAGGGTCACGGGGTGCCTCCCGGATCAGGAAGCTGGCGCGGCCTCGGCGAGCGGCGCGCGCGCCGCGACCAGGGCGGCGAAATCCCGTCGGGCCTTGCCGACGCTGGCGTGGAGGATCTGGTAGTCGATCTCGTCGTAGAGGTGGACCAGCACGCTTCGCATGCCCGCCGCCTCTTCGAGACGCACGGCGAGGGGTTCTTCGAGGAGCCCGGCGATCGCCGCCTGGCGGAAGACGTCCCGGTAGGAGGTGGCGACCACGTCGCGTTCCGCGAGCAGATGCTGGAGCAGGTCGGCGGCCGAGGTGGCGAGGAGCTCGAGGATCCGTTCCACTTTGTAGTGCTCCGTGGCCACCAGCAACCAGCGACGCGTCGGCGAGGGGCTCGAGATCCCGCAGCAGCCGCCGCAGCATCTCGAGCTTACGCAGAACGACCTCAGGCGCCACGCCGGACCCTCGCGACGAACTCTCCCAGCCGGCGCCGCGACGCACGCAGGAAGGGCAACGCGTCCTGGTAGGCGTGCCACAGCCGCATTCGTTCCTGCGACCAGCTGCCGGGGTCGGCCTGGTACAGCGGCTCGCCGTCGCGGGCGATCTCGAAGCCCAGAACCGGGTCGAGGCTGGGCGTGACCAGGACCAGCTGCACCGGCACGCCGGCATCCCGCGTCAGCTCCCGACGCCAGACCAGGAGATGGGCGGCCGGAGGCGGCGAATCGACCCACAGCGCGACGTCGAGGTCACTCTCCCGGCGCGCGCCACCCCGTGCCCGGGAGCCGAACAGCACACAGAGCCGCACGGCACGGCGGCGGTACCAGGCGGCGACGCCTTCAACGAGCTGCGCCGTCGCGCGGACGCTCTCGCTCTCGACGCTCATGGTCAGGAGTATATGCGGGCGCCACTGGCCGGGCGGCCCCACGCCGTCGCCGCGAGCCCCCCGCCGTGGCGATTCAGCGGCCGGTCTCAGGCGGCCTCAGTCGAGCTTCGCCGTCACCGAGCCGGCGCTCAGCGTGACCGGCGGCTGCTCGCCGTCGGTGTGCGGAAGGCTGATCTCGGAGAACCTCGCCACCAGGGTGCCGTCGTCGCCGAACGACTCGACGTAGATCCGCCCCGGCCCCGCCCACTCCTCGCCGGCCGCGTCGACGTA
>DATKEH010000121.1:0-6334 GCA_035546355.1 Thermoanaerobaculia bacterium | reverse complement strand
GGTCTGGCCCTGCGACCGCGGCAGACCGCGCTCCCTGCCCCGCGGGCGAACGACCGGGCGGCGCCCCACTACCTCACCTTCCGCGGCGAGGCGATGTACACCTCGGTCGAGGTGACGCTGCCGGCGGCGCCCCGGGCGGCGGCTCGGGCCGAGGAGGTGCTGGAGCTCTTCCGCCGCCTCGAAGGGGACCTCAGCGAGTGGCGGCAGGGATCGCCGCTCGCGGCGGTCAACGCCGCGGCCGGCGGCGGCGCCGTCCCCATCCCGCCGGATTTGCTGCAGCTCCTCGGGCGCGGGCGCGCCCTCGGCGAGCTGACCGGCGGCGCCTTCGACGTCACCTGGGCGGCGCTGTGGGGACTGTGGGACTTCCGCGCCGCCTCTCCCGTGGTCCCCCCCCCGCAGGCGGTGGCGCGGCAGGCGGCGCTGGTCGACTACCGGCGGCTGGAGCTCGACCCGGCGGCGGGCACCGCCCGCCTGCCGCTCCCGGGGATGAAGGTGGGGCTCGGGGGGATCGCCAAGGGCTACGCCCTCGACCGCGCCGCCGAGCTCCTGGACGGCCGCGGTCTCGACAGCTGGCTGCTCGTCGCCGGCGGCCAGGTGCTGGCGCGCGGCAGCCGCGGCGGACGCCCCTGGACGGTGGGGATCCGCGACCCCCGCGGCGCCGCGGACGAGCTGCTCGCCACCGTCGCCGTCGGCGACCTCTCGCTGTCGACGTCGGGCGACTACGAGAGCTTCTTCGAGCGCGACGGGGTCCGCTACCACCACGTGCTCGACCCGCGCACCGGCTGGCCGGCCCGCGGCGTGCGCAGCGCCACGGTAGTGGCGGCCGAGGCGACCCTGGCCGACGCCCTGTCCACCGCCATGCTGGCCCTCGGCCCGGACGAGGGCCTGGAGCTGGCGCGGCGGGCCGCCGTCGAGGCGGTGCTGGTGGACGCGGCGGGGCGGGTGGCGGTGACGCCAGGGCTCGCCGACCGGCTGCGCCTGCTCCACCCACCGAGCTGATCTCGGACGCGGGTCAGCCCGCCGCCGGTGCGGAAGGCAGCCACCGGCGGGCCGGGGAGAGCTCCCATACCCGGCGCAGCAGCGTGCGCCAGGGAGTGAAAGCGACCAGCGCGCCCAGCGCCCCGCCCCAGCGCACCCATTTCGGGCCGGTGAGCAGGACGGCGAGGAGGAAATAGGTGGCGGGAAGCAGCAGCAGCAGGCGCGCGAGCGCCTCGACCCCGTGCAGCCGCGAGCGCCCGGCGCGTAGCGACAGCGCCCGCTCCGGCTCGCTGGCGGCGCCGACCCGCAGCGTGCCGTCGAGGTCGAGAGCGGCGGCGAGCGCACGGACGAAGCCGCGGTAGCGGCTCCCCGGCGCCACCTGCACCTCGGCGACGACGGGCCAGTCCACCAGCGCCAGGTAGGAGGCGAGGATGGCGGTCAGGAAGATGCCGAAGTCCTGGTGGGTCATCAGCAGCACTCCGGTATGGAAGGCCGCGCCCCACCAGATCGCCGCCGGCCGCAGCGCCCTCACCAGCGCTCCAGCCCCGATCCCCAGCTCGGAGAGGATGGCCGCCCAGCCGAGGAGCAAGGAGAGGGCGAGCGGCGGCAACCCGTGCGTCATCGCCTCGTAGTAGGGGTTGGTGAGCACCTGCACCAGCCAGTGCTCCACGTACTGGCCGTTGCGCCAGTCGGCCTCGAACAACTTGTTGAGACCCGCCCCGAGATAGAGCAGCGCGACCTGGGCGCGCAGCAGCCAGGGTGCGGCCCCCGCCGTCTGCAGGCCGGCGAGCAGCAGCACGCACCCGACATAGACGGTGGCGTTGCGGTACCCCGGCTTGGACGCCAGCACGGCGAGGAGGAACACGGCGCCGAGCACCAGGCAGGCCGTCCGCACCCGGAGGTTGAGCAGCAGGGCCGCCGACGCCACCAGGAAGGCCCCCTGCAGCGTGCGCTGGAAGAAAACCGGGTCGACCGCCTCGAGCGGCGACAGGAACGGCAGGAAGACCGGACGGATCTCGTGCAGGTAGCCCTTCAGCAGCAGGCACAGGACGAGGAGCTTGGCCAGCAGCAGGACGTTCGGCGGCAGCGCGGTGCCGGCGCAGCGCAGCGGATTCAGCGAGCTGGGGATTCCGGCCACCTCCAGACCCGCGGCTCGCCGCCGTTGGTGCGATAGCGCACCACCACCGCCGCCGGCTCGGCCGCCACGCGCCCCTCGTAGTGGCGGATCACGTCGAAGACGTGCTCGATGGCCCGCGGGTCGACGCCGCGCTGGGCCATCCGATAGCGCGCCGCGATCTCCCCGGGACGCAGCGTCCTGCCGCCGACGACGGCCTCGACGAGGTACTCGTTCTGCGCGTCGTGGGGGGCCCAGCAGAAGTAGCGGTCGGGATCGAAGCGGGCGCGGACGATGAAGCCGACCTGCAGGAGGAGGAAGATCGCCCCCACCACCTCTCGCAGCGTCGGGCGCCGGGACGGCGGGCGATCCGCCCGGTGGGCGGAGGTCACGGCGCCAGCCCCAGCTCCGCGAGCGTCTGTCGCAGACCGCGATCGAACGTGCGCGGGCGGTAGCCGATCAGCGCCGCCGCCCTCGCCGAGGAGAAACGCCACTCCTGCTCCAGCATGCGTAGGCGCGCAGCAGAGCCCAGCGCCCGGCGCGGGAGCAGCAGGCGGTCGGCGATCCTCGCCGCCGCCCGCACCAGCGCAGCGGGGAGCGGCAGCAACGGCATCCGCCTGGCGAGCGCCGCCAGCACCCGCCGTCGGAACTGCTCGGGCGACAGATCTTCGCCACCGAGGATGAGCCCGCTCCCCGCCGGCGCCCGCTCCTCGGCGCCGAGCATCCCCGCCACCACGTCGTCGACGTGCACCAGGTCGCGCCGCGCGCTCCAGCCGGCGACCCGCCATCCGAGCCGGCCGCGAGCCAGCCGCCGCATCTGCGCCGCCATCGCGTTGGGGTGCGACGGGTGGTCGGGCCCGTAGACGAGGGTGGGAAAGACCGTCGCCACTTCGAGGTCGCCGCGCATCTCCTCGCCGAGGGCCTCGAGGGCGAGGATCCGCGAGGCGACGTAGGGGTGGCGGCGGCCCCACGCCGTGAAGTCGCTCCCCTCGTCCGCCGGCGTGCCGTCGCTGGGGCCGTAGACGAGGGCTGTCGCGACGTAGACGAGACGCGAGGCGCCGCCGTCGCGCGCCACCCGCGCCACGTGCAGGGCGCCGTCACGGTTGACCCGCAGCATCTCGTCTCGATCCACCCGCGGCTGTACCCGCGCCGCGGCGAGGTGGAACAGCGTCGCGCCCCGCGGCACGTCGGCAGGGCGGAGCGCGAACAGGTCGCCGCGCACCCGCTCGACGCGGGGGCCGCGCAGCTCGTCGCTGGCGGGCGGCGAGCGCACCAGGGCCACCACCCGCCGCCCCCGGCGCGCCAGCTCGCCGACGAGGCGGCGGCCGAGGAAGCCGCTCGCACCCGTGACCAGGGCGGCGTGGGTGGCCCCGCCGCTCATCTCGGCAACGGCACCATCGGACCCGTCAGGTCGTCCAGCGTCTCGGCCCGCCGCACGGTCACGATCTCCCCGCTGGCCCGCCGCAGCAGGGCGGCGGGAGAGAGGCCGCCGTAGCGGGCGGCCCGCGACAGGGAGTAGGCACCGGCGTCGGCGAACAGCAGCAGGTCGCCCACCTCCATCGGCGGCAGCCGGCGGTGCAGGTCGAGGACGTCCATGGTATTGAGCGTGCCGCCGGAGAGGTGGTAGTACCGGCTCTTGCCAGCGCGCGGGCGCAGCGGCAGGACTCGCCGGCGCAGCAGCAGAGAGGACTCGCCGAGCACGTTGCGGCTGACGTCGAGGAACAGCCAGCCCCGGTCGACGGCCGCGACACGCGTGACCAGCACCGCCGCGTCGCCGACGAGCGAGCGCCCGGGCTCGAGGGCGAGCGCCGTCGCGTCGAGATCGTGGCGCCGCCAGGCCGCCGCCACGATCTCGCCGAGCCGGCGGGCGAAGCTCTCCACCGAGGGGCGCTGCTCCCCGGCCTCGACGTCCCGCCAGCGGGAGAGCAGGCGGCCCGGGGCCAGCCGCCGCATGGTCGGGCTGGGCGCCCCGCCTCCGAGGTTGAGCTCCTCGACCTCGACGCCTTCCTGCCGCAGCTCCACCGCCAGTCGGCACAGCCGGGCGATCGCCTGGCGGAACCCGGCGGTGCCGGTCTGCTGGGTGCCGATGTAGCAGTTCAGGGCGCGCAGGCGCAGCGGCGCCCATCGCCGAAACCCCGTGCCCAGGCGCAGCGCCTGGCGACGGGAGACGCCGAGCCGGCGATTGGCGAACGCCAGCGGCGACCCGTGGGCATCGCCCCCCACCCGCAAGGACACGGCCGGCGCATGCCCCGTCGCGGCCGCCGCCGCGGCCAGGGTGTCGAGGTCCTGCTCACGGCAAGCGTGCACCAGGCCGACGCGGCGCTGCACCGCCCAGGCGGCGTCGGCGGCGGTGAGCACCGGCTTCTGCAACGCCATCCGCTGCGGCGGAAAGCCCGCCCGCAGCGCCAGCTCCCCCTCGGCGGCGTGCGACACCAGCACGTCGAGACCGGCCGCCGCCAGGATCTGCAGGATGGCCAGCTCGCCGTTGGCCTTGGCGCAGTAGCGCAGCCGGACCGGCAACCCGCTAGCGGTGAGGCCCGAGCGGAGGCCGTCCAGGTTCTCGCCCAGCCGCGCCTCGCTGAACAGGAAGAACGGCGTCGGCGTCGAGCGGGCCAGCTGCTCGAGGTCGACACCCTCCCAGACGGCGGCGTCCGGCTCCCCCGGGGGCCTGTCGCCCGGCTGCGAAGCGTGGCTGTGCGGGGAACCGTCGACGTCCACGGCGGAGACGGTAGCAGGAGTGGCCCCCAGAGCTCCCCCGGGTCTGCCGCCGGGCCGACGGGGGCCGGTGCGGCGGGGCAGAACGCGCCAGCGCCCGATCAGCCGTCGACCCACGCCCAGCCGCAAGATCGCGCCGTCGCGGAGTCCGGCGGCGCGGCCGATCTCCGCCTCGTCCACGAACGTCCCGTTCTTGCTACCGAGGTCCTCGATCGTGGCCCGGTCGCCGCTCACCGTGATGCGCGCGTGGAGGCGCGACACTCCCGCGAGGCCCACGCGGACGTCGGCGTCCTCGCCACGACCGAGGAGGTTCTCGCCCTGCCGCAGCGGGAACGAGCGCATCAGCTCCCGGCGATCGTCGTCGAACAGGAACTCCTCGAAGCGGACGCGCACGGACGTGACCTCGGAGTGGCTGCGGGGAATTCCCGGATAATCCCCTGAGACTCGGGACGAGCGATGCGCCTATGCGCCCGGGGAGCAAGCGAGCCGTCGGGCCAGGCGCGGCCCTGTTGGCGGGCGCAGTGCGCTGGGCCATGGCGGGGGCTCCCGCCGGTCGCGCTTCGGCTCAGCCCCCGCTCGTGTCCCGCAGGGCCTGGCGGTACTCGCGGACGGCGCGCGTCATCGGCTTGACGGCCAGGAAGCGCAGCAGCTGGGCGACGTCGATGCCCGGCAGGACGCCGCTCTCCTGGATCGGTTCGTAGCTCTGGCCGCGCAGTGCGTACAGCTCGAGGCGGCCGTCGCGCCAGTACCAGACCTCGCACACCCCCAGCCTCCGGTACAGGTCGAGCTTGTCGATCCGGCCGTGGGTCCACACGACCTCGATCGCGAGATCGGGGCGCGCCGGCTCCTCGTCGCCGCCGACGACGTAGCACTCGTCGGGCTCCACGCCTCCCTCTGCGGCCTTGTCCTCGAGCAGCCACGATCCATAGGGCGTGATGTCGATGCCCCGCTCGAGGCACCACGCCTCCAGGAGGCATCCGATCATCGACTTGACCCCCTCGTGGCTGCGCGAAGGGGTCATCATCTCGAGCCTGCCCTCGAGATACGCCAGGCGCGGGCTCGAACGCTCGCCGCGGATCTCGAGCAGGCGCTGAAAGTCGGCCCACGTCGCCCCGGTGAGGACCACGATGTGGTCGTGGTCGCGGATCGCGGAGGGCGCGGCCGGAGTGGCGACGGACACGCCGAGCAGCATAGCACCGGAGCAGCTCGGTGTCGGAACCGCTCGATGCGCGGCAACCCGATTCGCGCGAAGGATTCGGGAAGACAGGCGGGGCCGACCTCGCCTACCATGGACCCATGCCGGACGTCGCGGGCCTCTCCCGCCGCTTCATGATCGAGCGCGCCCGGGCGCGGGACGCGGCCTGGGACGGGCGCTTCTACACCGGGGTGCTGTCGACCGGCATCTTCTGCCTCCCCTCCTGCCCGGCGCGGCCACCGCGCGAGGACAACGTCCGCTTCTTCCCCAGCGTCGACGAGGCGCGGCGGGCGGGGCTGCGCCCCTGCCTGCGCTGCCGCCCCGAGGACTTC
>DATKEH010000120.1:0-4419 GCA_035546355.1 Thermoanaerobaculia bacterium | reverse complement strand
TACCGCGAGACGCCGCCCTACGCGCGCGGCAAGGTGGCACGCTACTACCTGGCGGCGGCGCCGAGCGGCGAGGTGAGCCTGCCGGTGAGTGGCGAGCTCGGCAGACCCGAGCACCACGAGTTCCGCTGGCTGTCGCGCGACCAGGCGCAGCGGCTGCTGGGGGAGCGGCTGTGCCCCATCCTCGATTGGGCGCACCGCCGGGTCACCGCCGGCTGAGGCGCCCGCCGCCGGGCGGCGACGAGCGACGGCACTTGCGCCGCTCAGCGTAGGCCGAGGAGGCGCTTGTACCAGGGGACGCCCTCGGCCTTGAGCCGCTGCCGCACCTCGCGCACGTGCGCCTTGTGCTCCTCCCTGGCGAGCTGGCGCAGGAATGCCTCCCCCTCGCTCTCGTGGCACGCCTTGTACTTCCTGCCGCTGCCGCAGGGGCAGGGGTCGTTGCGGCCGATCTTCGGAGCGTGACGCGGCGGCGGCCGGTTGGAGAATCCAGGCCAGACCACCTTGCTGTGGTGACGGAAAGCCATGGTGGGATGGTACCGCAGGGCGGGGCGGGGCGCCCCACCCCGCCGGTGTCCGCTGCAGGGCGCCCGGACAGATCGAGAGGAGGCTCTCGCCTCCTCTCGATGCGGCCGCGACCTCACTCCCTGGGGGCCTAGAGGCCCGAGCCGGGCGCGCTTGCGTGCTCCAGTGCGAACGTCAGGAGCGGCTCGCGGCCTGGGGGTGGCCCTCGGTCTCGTCGGCGCCGCCGACGCGCCCCGAGGGCCCTCGCTGGTCGGGTGGCGTCATCGGGTCTCCTGATGTTCCAGGCTAATTCTATCGCCGGGCAGGAGGGCTGTAAAGAGGGTCCTGCGATAGACTCTGCCGGGCCGCGCCAGCCGTCGGCCGCTCCGGCACCAACCTCGGGGAGACCGCCATGCAGCAGCTGTTTCGCGACGTCGAGCTGAAGATGAAGCACGCGGTGGATCATCTCCACGACGAGCTCAAGCGCCTGCGCACCGGCCGCGCCTCCCTCACCCTGCTCGAGGGAGTGACCGTCGACTACTACGGCACCGCCACGCCCCTCAACCAAGTCGCCAACCTGTCGGTAGCCGACGCCAACCTCATCGTGGCCCAGCCCTGGGACTCGTCGCAGATCCCGGCGATCGAACGCTCGATCGCCAAGGCCAACCTCGGCCTGAACCCGTCGAGCGACGGCAAGCTGGTACGGATCCCGGTACCGCCGTTGACCGAGGAGCGGCGCCGCGAGCTGGTGCGCAAGGCGCACGAGCTCGCCGAGGTGGCGCGCAACGCGGTGCGCCAGGCCCGCCGGGAGGGCAACGACCAGCTCAAGGGCATGGAGCGGGACAAGGAGATCTCCCAGGACGACGAGCACCGCGGACACGACGAGGTGCAGAAGCTCCACGACCACTACATCAAGCAGGTGAACGACTCGTCGGAGAGCAAAGAGGCGGACATCCTGCAGGTGTGAGGTGATCCACGCGCTGATCCCCGCCGCCGGCTCCGGCCGCCGCACCGGGCTGGCCGTGCCGAAGCAGCTGCTGGGGGTGGCGGGCCGCCCGCTGCTCGCCTGGGCGGTGGCCCGGCTGCGCGCCGGCGGCGCGGCACGGTTCGTCGTCGCCCTGCCCCCGGAGCTCGTCGACCGGGGCGCCGAGATCCTCGGCGAGCAGGCCGATGCCGTTCACTTCGTGGCCGGCGGCGCCACCCGCCAGGAGTCGGTGCAGCGGTGCCTCGCGGAGTGCGCGGCCGCCCCCGACGACGCCGTCCTGGTACACGACGCCGCGCGCCCCGCGGTCGACCCTCGCGACGTAGCGGCCGTGGTGGCGGCGGCCTCGGCCGCAGACGGGGCGGTGTTGGGCCGGGACGTCTCGGACACCCTCAAGCGGCTGGTCGCGGGGCAGATCGCCGCCACCGTCGATCGCAGCGGGCTGTTCCAGGCCGAGACGCCGCAAGCGTTCCGCCGCGAGACGCTGGCCCGGGCCCACGCGGCGGCGGCGTTGGCGGGGTTCACCGGTACCGACGAGGCCTCGCTGGTGGAACGCCTGCCGGGATCGCGGGTAGTGGCGGTGCACGCCCGGCACCCGAACCCCAAGCTCACCTGGCCCGCCGACCTGCCATGGCTCGCCGCCCTGCTGCGGCCGGAGGGCGGGTGAGCGGTCGCCAGGTACCGCCGCCTGGTCTGCGCATCGGCCAGGGGTACGACGCGCACCGCCTCGTCGCCGGCCGCCGCCTGGTGCTGGGCGGCGAGGAGATCCCCCATGACCGGGGCCTGGAGGGGTTCAGCGACGCCGACGTGCTGCTGCACGCCCTGGGCGACGCGTTGCTCGGAGCGGCGGGGCTCGGGGATCTCGGTTCGCACTTCCCGCCCGGCGACGAGCGGTGGCGGGGGGCGAGCAGCGTCGAGCTGCTGCGCCTCGTCGTCGGGCTGGTGCAGGAGCGGGGCTGGCGGGTGGCCAGCTGCGACATGACGCTGCTGGCGGAAGCCCCGCGGCTGGCGCCATACCGCCAGCGCATCCGCGAGCGCGTGGCCGCGGTGCTGGGGATCGAAGCGGACGCGGTCGGCCTCAAGGCGACGACCAACGAGGGGATGGGGGCGGTGGGCAGGGGTGAGGGCATGGCGGCCATGGCGGTCGCGCTGCTGATGTCGGCGGAGGTGGAGTGAGCCGCACGGAGCTGATCGGCGGCTTTCACCCGGTGCGGGAGGCGCTGCGCCACCGGCCGCACCAGGTGCTTCGGGTGCTGGTCTCCGACCGCCGCGGCGGCCCCCGGCGGCGCGAGATCGAGGAGCTGGCGGCGCGCCACGGCGTGGCCGTCGACGTCGCGGCCGCTGCCACCCTCGACCGCCTGGGGGTTCCCAGCCACAACGGCTTCGCCGCCGAAGTGCGGCCCGCGCCGGCCGGCGGCGGCGGCGACAGCGAGCTGATCGTCCTGCTCGAGGACGTGCAGGACCCGCGCAACCTCGGTGCGTTGCTGCGGGTGTGCGAGGGCGCCGGTGTCGGCCAGGTCTTGGTCCGCGATCGCGGCAGCGCGCCGCTGTCCCCGGTGGCCACCCGCGCCTCGGCCGGCGCCAGCGAGTGGCTGGCGGTGGAGCGCATCGTCAACCCGGCCCAGGAGTTGGCGCGGCTCAAGGCCGATGGATTCTGGGTGTACGGCGCCGCCGCCGGCGGGACGGCGCCCTGGGAGATCGACCTCACCGGCCGCGTAGCGTTGTGCATCGGCGGCGAGGAGAAGGGCCTGCGCCAGCGCACCCGATCGCTGTGCGACGCTCTGGTGGGGCTGCCGATGCGCGGCCACGTCGAGTCGCTCAACGTCGCCACCGCCGCCGCCGCCCTGCTGTACGAGGCCCTGCGTCAGCGGGAATCCGCGCACGCGGGCGGGCGTTGAAGAGTGCGGGGTCCGACGGGGTTGAACGCGCGGGGCGCAGCCGCTAGACTCCGTTCCTCCGCCGGAGGCGCGTCCGCTGGCGGAGATCGGGGACCCGCCGGCATAGCTCAGCGGTAGAGCAACTGTCTTGTAAACAGTAGGTCCCCGGTTCGATTCCGGGTGCCGGCTCCAGAGAATGGCCGAGGCTCCAGGGCCGCGGCCAGGGAGTGAGTACGGCTCACGTGGAGGCGTGGCCGAGCGGTCAATGGCAGCAGACTGTAAATCTGCCGGGCTAAGCCCTACGGTGGTTCAAATCCATCCGCCTCCACCAATCCGACGGTCCGCAAGCGGGAGTAACTCAGGGGTAGAGTCACGGCCTTCCAAGCCGTTGGTCGCGGGTTCGAATCCCGTCTCCCGCTCCAGATGATGCGATGGCGAGTCGTGACCCTCGGGGGTTGCGGCCGCCGTGATTCTCTGGCAGAATAGTCATTCTGTCCGGCGAGGGCGTGTTCCTTCCCGGGCGAGTCGAAAACGAGGCCAGCTTCCGGGCGAGGGCCACGGGAGTGTCTCGGTCCTCGACCATTTCCGTCGCCACCCGCGCCGGCGGGAGACATCGTAACGCCCACGTGGCTCAGGGGTAGAGCACTTCCTTGGTAAGGAAGGGGTCACCGGTTCAAATCCGGTCGTGGGCTCCATAGCTCGGCAGAGAGCGACAGCGGCTCGGCAGCCCGCCCCGCAGGCAGCGGCGACCGGCGCTGGGATCGCGACCGACACCGGAGGAAGAAGGGTCCGATGGCCAAGGAGAAGTTCGAGCGCACCAAGCCGCACGTGAACATCGGCACGATCGGTCACGTGGATCACGGCAAGACGACGTTGACGGCGGCGATCACGAAGGTGCTGGCGAGCAAGGGGACGGCGAATTTCATCGCCTTCGACCAGATCGACAAGGCGCCGGAGGAGCGGGAGCGTGGGATCACGATCGCCACGGCGCACGTGGAGTACGCGACGGCGAATCGTCACTACGCGCACGTGGACTGTCCGGGTCACGCGGACTACGTGAAG
>DATKEH010000119.1:0-3298 GCA_035546355.1 Thermoanaerobaculia bacterium | reverse complement strand
GGGGAGACCCTGGCGGCGCGGCTCGAGCGCGGCGCCCTGCCGCTGCCCGAGGTGCTGCGCCACGGGGCGCAGATCGCCGAGGCGCTGGACGCCGCCCACCGCCGCGGCGTGGTGCACCGCGATTTGAAGCCCGCCAACGTGATGCTCACCCGCTCGGGGGTCAAGCTGCTCGACTTCGGCCTGGCGCGGCTGGCCGAGGAGGCGAGCGAGACGGGCGCCGACCTGCCGACCATGACGATGGGCGCCGGGCGGCCGCTGACCGAGGAGGGGACGGTGCTCGGCACCTACCCCTACATGGCCCCCGAGCAGGTGGAGGGGCAGGAGGCCGACGCCCGCGCCGACATCTTCGCCCTCGGCGCGGTGCTCTACGAGATGGCCACCGGCAAGCGCGCCTTCGACGGCAAGAGCGCGGCGAGCGTGATGGCGGCGGTGCTGCGCGCCGAGCCCGAGCCGCTGTCCAAGGTGCAGCCGGTGGCGCCGCCCGCCCTCGACCACGTGGTGGCGCGCTGTCTCGCCAAGGACCGCGAGGAGCGCTGGCAGAGCGCCAAGGACGTGGCGGTCGGGCTGCGCTGGATCGCCGAGGCCGGCTCGCAGGCCGGCGTCGCCGCGCCGCTGATGAAGCGCCGCAGGAGCCGCGAGCGGCTGGCGTGGGGGGTGGCCGGCGTCGCCGCCGTCGCCGCCGCAGTGGCGTTGGCGATCCTCTGGAGGGCCGCCGCGGGCCGCGAGACGCGCGTGGTCCAGGCGGAGATCGGCTTTCCCGCGCATCTGGAGCTCGATCTCGACTGGGGCCTGGCGCTTTCGCCGGACGGCTCGCAGCTGGTCATCGCCGCCGCCAGTCGCGGGGAGGAGCGGGGGCAGCTTTGGCTCCGGCCGCTGGACACCGCGGCGGTGCGGCCCCTCCCTGGGACGGAAGGAGCCGTGCTGCCGTTCTGGTCCCCGGACGGACGGCACCTCGCGTTCTTCGCCGACGGGCAGCTCAAGCGCATCGCCCTCGCCGGCGGGCCGGCCCAGGCCCTGTGCGAGGCGCCCAGCCCCCGCGGAGGGGCCTGGAGCGAGAGCGGTGAGATCGTCTTCAACGGCAGCTTCCGCGAGGGCCTGTACCGCATCCCGGCCGGCGGAGGCGAGCCGGTGGAGCTGACCCGGCTCGACGAGCAGCGGGGCGAGATCGGGCATCGCTGGCCCCATCTCCTGCCGGGAGGGCAGCGGCTGCTCTTCCTGGTGCAGACTGCCGAGGGGGGCTCGCCACAGGACGAGAGCACCATCGAGGCTCTCGACCTGGCGAGTGGCGCGCGCACGCCGCTGCTGCGCGCCAACTCCTCCATGGCGTACGCGCCGACGGGACATCTCCTGTTCTGGCGCCAAGGGTCGCTGATGGCCCAGCCCTTCGACCCCGACGCCCTCGCCCTGGGGGGGGAACCCCTGCCGGTGGCCGGCGACGTCGCCTACAGCTTCCAGGAGCGGGCGGTGTTCGCCACGTCACCGGACGGCAAGCTCGTCTACCAGGAGAGGAGCGGGGCCGGCGGCTCGTACCAGCTGGCCTGGTTCGATCGCCAGGGTCATCAGCTGGAGGAGGTCGGGGAGCCCCATGAGGTCGAAGGCCTGGCGCTGTCGCGCCGCGGTGATCGACTCGCCTTCACGACCGGTGAAGAGGACATCTGGCTGCGCGACCTGACGACCGGCGCCCTGAGTCGTCTGACGTTCCATCGGGCACCGGATTTCGCCCCCATCTGGTCACCCGACGACCGCTGGATCGCCTTCTCCTCTTACCGCGACCGCCGGATCGGCGGCGGACTCTACCGCCAGCTCGCCAGCGGCGAAGGCGAGGCGGAGCTCCTGGTCGAATACACCAATGACGCGGAGATCCTGGATTGGTCCGCGGACGGCGGGCGCATCCTGTTCCGGCAGCTGCGCCCGCGCACCGGTTGGGACCTGCGCATCCTCGACCTCGGCACCGGCGAGGCCGCGGACTTCTCGAACGCACCTGGCGACGAGGGTCCCGGGACGTTCTCCCCCGACGGACGTTGGATCACCTACACCTCCGGGGGCGGCGGGCCCCAGGAGGTCTTCGTCTCCCCGGTCGGACGGGAAGGCCGTTGGCAGATCTCGCGCAACGGCGGCATCGCGCCCTGGTGGTCGCGGGATGGACGGGAGATCGTCTACTTCGAGCCGCCCAACCGGCTGATGGTCGTGGAGGTCCTCACCGACGACGGCTTCCGCGCCGGCCCCCCGACCGCCCTCTTCACTTTCTCCCAGGCGGCGCTGCAGGGCGGAGGGTACGCGATCGAACCCAGCGGAGAGCGCATCCTCCTGGCGCTCGCCACCGACGAGGCAACGACGCCGCCCGTCCGGCTGGTGTTGCACTGGCCGCGGCTGCTGCCCCGCTGATTGCCACCTGCGGGGCTTCCCGCGCCGGCGCCGGCATCGGCTGCGACGTAGAATCGCCCCCATGCCCCTGAGCAGCGGCCGCCGTCTCGGCCCCTACGAGATCGTCGCGCCGATCGGCGCGGGCGGCATGGGCGAGGTCTACGAGGCGCGCGACACCCGCCTCGGCCGCACGGTGGCGATCAAGGTGCTGCCCGAGGGGCTGGCGCGCGACGGCGAGCGGCGGGCGCGCTTCGAGCGCGAGGCGCGCACCGTGTCGCAGCTCTCCCACCCCCACGTCTGCACCCTGCACGACGTGGGTGAGGAGGAGGGGGTCTCCTTCCTGGTCATGGAGCACTGCGAGGGGGAGACCCTGGCGGCGCGGCTCGAGCGCGGCGCCCTGCCGCTGCCCGAGGTGCTGCGCCACGGGGCGCAGATCGCCGAGGCGCTGGACGCCGCCCACCGCCGCGGCGTGGTGCACCGCGATTTGAAGCCCGCCAACGTCATGCTCACCCGCTCGGGCGTCAAGCTGCTGGATTTCGGCCTGGCGCGGCTGGCGGCCGAAGGCGCCGAGACGGGCGCCGACCTGCCGACCATGACGATGGGTGCCGGGCGGCCGCTCACCGAGGAGGGGACGGTGCTGGGCACCTACCCCTACATGGCGCCGGAGCAGGTGGAGGGGCAGGAGGCCGACGCCCGCGCCGACATCTTCGCGCTAGGCGCGGTGCTCTACGAGATGGCCACCGGCCGGCGCGCCTTCGACGGCGCGAGCGCGGCGAGCGTGATGGCCGCGGTGTTGCGCGCCGAGCCCGAGCCGCTGTCGAAGGTGCAGCCGGTGGCGCCGCCGGCGCTCGACCACGTGGTGGCGCGCTGCCTGGCCAAGGACCGCGAGGAGCGCTGGCAGAGCGCCAAGGACGTGGCGGTCGGGCTGCGCTGG
>DATKEH010000118.1:0-4803 GCA_035546355.1 Thermoanaerobaculia bacterium | reverse complement strand
GCGCGGAGGCCGGCCCCTACGGCGGCTGTGGCCGCTCGCGGGTCGCCGAGGGGCGGTGCCCGCCAGGGCCCGTTCGCCGGCGCCCGGCCGCGCCCGCGGGCGGCGGCCGCGGTGGGTCAGCCCGCGCGCACCGCCCTCCGGCGAGCCCCCCTCCGCGAACGGCCGCGCTCGCCGGGGGTCCTGCCACCTATCCCACGAGCTCGAGCTTGGCGTACTTGGCCACCAGCTTGCGCTTCCCCCAGCGCTCGAAGTAGACGGTCAGGCGGCTCGCGTCGCCGCTGCCCTCGATCTCCATCACCTGGCCGACGCCGAGCGTCGGGTGGCGTACCCGGGCGCCCCGCCTCAGCCCCCCGGGCGCCGCCGCCGCCGCGGACGGGGTGCGTCGAGGCGGGCTCGCCGCGCCCCCTCCTCGCGCCGCCGCCCGCTCCACCGTCGGCCGCTCCGTCTCGCCGCCGCGCGCCCACTCCTGTCGTGGCGGCAGCGGGCGCCCGAAGAAGCCGTAGATCCCCTCGCTGCGCACGTCCATCAGGCGGTGCGGGCTCTCCTCCACCTCCAGGAATCGCTCCGGGATCTCCGCCAGGAACGGCGACTCGTCCTGGTCCTGGTAGCGGCCGGCGATGCGGCGCCGGCGGCAGCAGGTGAGCAGCAGCCGCCGCTCGGCGCGGGTCATGCCGACGTACAGCAGCCGGCGCTCCTCCTCCAGGTCCTCGATGGCGCCCTGCGAGTTGAAGTGGGGCAGCAGCCCGTCCTCGAGCCCGGCCACCACCACCAGCGGGAACTCCAGCCCCTTGGCGCTGTGCAGGGTCATCAGCGACACGCCGCCGGCCTGCTCCCAGGAGTCGATGTCGGAGGTCAGCGAGATGTGGTCGAGAAAGGCGGTGAGATCCTCGAGCGGGGAGGCTCCCGGGTGGCGCTCGGCGAGCTCCTGCGCCGCGGAGAGGAACTCCTCGATGTTCTCCAGCCGCGCCTCGCCCTCCGCATCCCCCTTGCGATAGAGGTCGGCGTAGCCGGTGGCCTGCAGCAGCTCGGCGAGGACCTCCGATAGCGAGCTCTCGGCGGCGGTCTGTTGCAGGCCGACGATCAGGTCGCGGAACCCCTGCAGCGCCCGGGCGCCCCGCGTCGGCAGGTCGTCGTACACCTGCTCCTGCAACAGCGCGTCCCACAGCGGCATGCCGAGGGAGGCCGCCTGCTCCTCGAGCATCGCCATCGTGCCCTGGCCGATGCCGCGCGGCGGCTGGTTGATGATGCGGTTCAGCGAGTAGCTGTCGCGTGGGTTGCGCAGCACCCGCAGATAGGCCACCAGGTCCTTGATCTCGGCCCGGTCGTAGAAGCGGACCCCGCCGACCAGCGTGTACGGCACTCCGTGGCGCAGCAGCTCCTCCTCGACCACGCGGGTCTGGGCGTGGGTGCGCACCAGGATCGCCGTGTCGGCGAGCGACAGGTCCCCCTTGTGGTCGAGCAGGGTGCGCACGATCCACGCCGCCTCGTCCCCCTCGTCCTGCGCCTTGTAGACGGTCAGCGGCTCCCCCGCGCCGGCCTCCGTCCACAGCCGCTTGCCGCGCCGCGAGGCGTTGTTGGCGACCAGCGCTCCGGAGGCGTCGAGGATGGTCTGGGTGGAGCGGTAATTGCGCTCGAGCTTGCGCACCGTGGCGGGGGTGAAGTGCTGCTCGAAGCGCAGGATGTTGTCGAGCTCGGCGCCGCGCCAGCGGTAGATCCCCTGATCCTCGTCGCCCACCGCGGTCAGGTTGCCCGACGGCCCGACCAGTGCCTTGACCAGCTCGAGCTGCACGCCGTTGGTGTCCTGAAACTCGTCTACCAGCAGGTACTGCACCCGCTCGTGCCAGCGCCGCGACAGGTCCTCCTCGCGCAGCAGCCGCACCGCCCAGAACAGCATGTCGTCGAAGTCCACCGCCGAGGCGGCGAGCAGCAGCCCCTGGTAGCGGCGGTACACGCCGGCCACCTTGCGGCGGTAGAAGTCGTTCGCCTGCGCCTCGAAGGCGGCGGTGTCGAGCATCGAGCTCTTGGCGGCGCTGATGGCGGCGAGCACCGCGCGCGGCGGGAACTGGGTCTCCGACAGCTCCTCGAGCTCCAGCGCCTTCTTGACTAGGTTGATCTGGTCGCCGGCGTCGAAGATGGCGAAGTCGCGGGCGAGCCCGGCGCGGTCGGCGTAGCGGCGCAGGATGCCGAGCGCGAAGCGGTGGAAGGTGCCGACGAACGAGCCGAGAGAGTCGACGCCGAGCAGTCGCTCGACGCGCTCGCGCATCTCGCCGGCCGCCTTGTTGGTGAAGGTGACGGCGGCGATCCGCGTCGGGTCGATACCCAGCTCGCGCACCAGCCAGGCGACGCGATAGGTGATGACCCGCGTCTTGCCCGAGCCGGCGCCGGCGAGCACCAGCTGCGGCCCTTCGCCATGGGTGGCGGCGGCCAGCTGGTCGGGGTTGAGCTCGTCCCTGATGTCCATGCTGCGAGGGGCCGGCCGCCCCCGCGGAGGGGCCCTGCGGGATCGACGTCGGCGGCGGCGCGGATTGTTTCACACGCGGCGCGCCGCACGCGGGCGGGCGGATAGACTCGGCGCCGCACCGACTGGTGGAGGAACGCCGTTGCGCCGTATACCGCTGCCCGTGACCGCTCTGCTCGCCACCGCCGCCGGCGTCCTGCTGGCGCCGAGCGCCACGCCCCAACCACCCGCGCCGCCGGCCGCCGACCAGGGCCGCCAGATCGAGCGCCTGCCGGCGGTGCTGCCGCAACGGGCCCGCGTCGAGCCGGTCAACCGCATGCTGCGCGACCGGCTCGAGTCCTTGCTCCCCCGCCTGATGCGCGACACCGGCATCGACCTGTGGCTGGTGATCAACCGCGAGTACGCCGAGGACCCCGTCTACCTGACGCTGGTGCCGGCCCCCGACTTCGCCGCCCGCCGCACCACCATGCTGCTGTTCTTCGACCGCGGCACCGAAGAGGGGGTCGAGCGCCTGACGGTGAGCCGCTACCCGATGCCCGGCTTCTACGAGGCGGTGTGGGAGGGGGGCTCGGACGACGCGCAGTGGCAGCGCCTGGCGGAGGTGATCGCCGCGCGCGACCCGCGGCGCATCGGCGTCGACGTCAGCCGCCACTGGGCCTTCGGCGACGGCCTCAGCCACGGCCTGCACGAGCGGCTGATGGAGGCCCTGCCCGAGGCGCTGCGACAGCGGGTGGTGAGCGCCGAGGAGCTGGCGATCCGCTGGCTGGAGACCCGTACCGAGCTGGAGCTTGAGGTCTACCCCCACGTCGTGGCGCTGGCCCGCGGGGTGATCGCCGAGGCCTTCTCCGACCGCGTCATCACGCCGGGCGTCACCACCACCGACGACGTCGCCTGGTACCTCCGCCAGCGCTTCGCCGAGCTCGACCTGCCGGTGTGGTTCATGCCCTACGTCAACATCCAGCGCCGCGGGCCGGTCGACGACCCCGAGGCCCCCTTCTTCGGCCAGGAGGGGGTGATCCAGCGCGGCGACGCGCTGCACACCGACGTCGGCATCACCTACCTGCGGCTGTCCACCGACACCCAGGAGATGGGGTACGTGCTGCGCCCCGGCGAGAGCGAGGTGCCGGCGGGGCTGCGCCACGCCCTGGCGGTGGGCAACCGCTGGCAGGACCTGCTGACCGGCGCCTTCGCCACCGGCCGCAGCGGCAACGAGGTGCTCGCAGCGGCGCGCGCCGCCGCCGCGGCCGAGGGGATCGAGGCCAGCGTCTACACCCACCCGCTCGGCTTCCACGGCCACGGTGCCGGCCCCACCATCGGTATGTGGGACGAGCAGGGGCCGACGCCGGTGCGCGGCGACTGGCCGCTGTACCCGGACACCGCCTACGCCATCGAGGGCAACGTCAAGGTAGCGGTGCCCGAGTGGGACGGCCAGCCGGTGCAAGTCAAGCTCGAGCAGTCCGCGGTGTTCGACGGCCAGCGGGTGCTGTACCTGGCGGGGCGGCAGACCCGCTGGCACGTGATCGAGTGAGCGTGGGCCGCTGCGCGCCGGATTGCGCCGAGAGGCGAACGCCGGCCATGCAGCTGCCGGACGCCGCCCCTGTCAGCGCTTCCTGGCCGGCAGCAGCAGCAGCCCGGCGCCGACGGCGATCACCGCCACGCTGGCCCACACCGGGATCTGGACGCGCTGCTTCTCCTCGACCGCCAGCTCGATGGGGCCGAGCTCGGCCTGGTGCCGCTCCTTGGTGTAGCTGAACCCTCCGTAGGCCAGGCCGAGCACCCCGGCGACGATCAACACCACGGCGACGATCTTGACAACGGTCATGGCGGCACCTCTCGGTGAGGGGATCGGGCGGTCGCCCCCAGCCTACCGCAGAAAAGCCTCGACAGGCACTCCTCGCCCCTTCGCGACCGGGGTCGTCGCGCAGCAAAACATCCCGGGTGAAACCCCAGGGGACGTTCGCGCGTATACTCCTACGAACGTAGGAGAGACGCCATGGACGAAACCATCAGCCTGGGCCCCCGCGAGCTCGAAGTGATGCAGGCGCTCTGGTCGCAGGGAGCACCGGTGACGGTACGCGAGGTGCACCGCTCGCTCGCCGGCGGCGGCAGCGACCTCGCCTACACCACCGTGCAGACGATGCTCAACCGCCTGGAGGAGAAGGGGTACGTGGCGCGGGAGCGGGCCGGCCGCGCGCACCGCTACGGGCCGCTGCTGGCCCAGGAGCGGGCCGTCGGCGGCGCCGTCGAGGGGCTGGTGGAGCGCTTCTTCGCCGGCTCGGCCGCGGCCCTGGCGGCGCACCTGGTGGAGGGGGAGCTGGCGCCGACCGAGCTCGAGCGGCTGCGCC
>DATKEH010000117.1:0-42572 GCA_035546355.1 Thermoanaerobaculia bacterium | reverse complement strand
CCGCAGGCGCCGGAAGCCGGTGTGCGGTAGTCGAACGGATACTACTCCAGCCGGCGCGCAGCTCGTGGTGGAGCCGGGCACCGAGGCGGGGATCAGGCCTCACCGCCGCGCCACCGCCATCAGCCCCAGGCCCGGCCAGGGCAGGAAGCGGTCGATCCGGCGCAGCACCGGCACCGCCCAGTCGAAGGCCTTGAGCTGCAGGCGGCCGAAGTGGCGGCGGCGCAGCACCTTGCCGTTGAGCCACCAGCCCGGGGTGCCGGCGCGGTTGAAGGGGCGGAGAGACTCGACGGTGAGGCCGGCGCCCTCGAGCTGGCGGCGCAGCTCGCCGGCCGAGTAGCGGCAGCGGTGGCCGAGCAGCTCGTCGAGGCGCGAGTACAGCCCCTGGCCCCGCGGCACGTAGAGCAGCAGCCGGCCGCCGGGCACCAGCGCGGAGGCGAGGTGCGCGAGCGCCGCCCGCGGGTCGGCGACGTGCTCGAGGACGTTGAGGCAGATGGCGGTGTCGAACTGCCCCGCCAGCGAGGCGAAGTCCTCGCGCCGTTCGAGGTCGACCCGCGCCACCTCGAGGTAGGGCTTGCCGGTGGCGTGGTTGCGCAGGTAGTCCAGGGCCGCCACCCCCTCGACCTCGACCGCCAGCACGCGCCGCAGCAGCTCCCCGACCAGGTAGCGTTCGTCGTACACGGGGACGACGACGCTCAGGGTCAGCGCCTGGGGGGAGGAGTCGGTCATGGGCGGACGGCGGCTATGCTGACCAGCGGCGGCGGTGCTGTCAATCGCCAGGCCCCGGCCGCCGCCGGGGGGCAGCGCCTGCGATAGGCTGTCCTGCGCCATGACGGTCACCGGCACCACCCTGCCCGACGGCCTGATCGAGCGCCTGGCCGAGGAGCTGGCGGCGGCGCTACCCGCCGGCCAGGCCGCCGCTGCTGCCGAGCTGCTGCGGCGCTGCTACGTCAACCTGCCTCCCGAGGAGCTGCGCGAGCGGCCGCGGGAGCAGCTGGTGGGGGCGGTGCGCGAGCTGTGGGCGCTCGGCCAGCGCCGGCTGCCGCGGCAGGTGGAGATGCGGGTGTTCAACCCCGCCGACGGCGCCGGCGGCTGGGGCTCGGACCACACCGTGGTGCAGGTGGTCAACGACGACATGCCCTTCCTGCTCGCCTCGCTCACCGGCGAGCTGCACCGGCGCGAGCGCCGCATCCACCAGGTGCTGCACCCGGTGCTGTGGGTGGAGCGGGACGCGGCGGGCGAGCTGGAGCGGCTGGTGGCGGCCGGCGAGGGGGCGGCGGAGTCCTGGATGCACCTCGAGATCGACCGCGAGACGGGGGGCGCCGCCGGTCTCGAAGAGCTGGAGGCGACGCTGCGGGAGGTGCTGGCGCAGGTGCGCGTGGTGGTGGAGGACTGGGGCGCCATGCAGGCCAAGGTGGAGGAGGTGGTGGGGCGCTGGGGGGACCAGCCGCCGCCGGTCGAGCCGGGCGAGCTCGACGAGTCGCGCGCCTTTCTCGACTGGCTGCTCGACCACCACTTCAGCTTCCTCGGCTACCGGCGCTACGACCTGGTCGAGGAGGGCGACGAGACGCGCCTGCGGCTCGACCCCGGCTCGGGGCTGGGGCTGCTGCGCCGGGCCACCGAGGACGCGGAGCAGCGCAGCGCGGCGGCGCTGCCGCCGTACCTGGTGAGCTTTCTGCGGCGCCAGGAGCTGCTGATCCTCACCAAGTCGAGCCGCCGCTCGCCGGTGCACCGCCCGGTGCACATGGACTCGATCGGCATCCGCCGCTTCGACGAGCGCGGCGAGGTGATCGGCGAGGACCGCTTCCTCGGCCTGTTCACCTCGACGGTCTACTCGATCAGCGCCCAGACCATCCCGGTGCTGCGGCGCAAGGTGCGGCGCATCCAGGAGCGCACCGCCTTCGCCCCGCGCAGCCACGACGCCAAGGCCCTGCTCCACATCCTGGAGAGCTTTCCGCGCGACGAGCTGTTCCAGATCGCCGAGGACGACCTGTTCCGCATGACCCTCGGCATCCTGCAGCTGCAGCAGCGCCAGCGGGTGGCGCTGTTCGTGCGCCGCGACCAGTTCGAGCGCTTCGCCTCGGCGCTGGTCTACGTGCCGCGCGAGCGCTACACCTACGAGCTGCGCCAGCGCATGCAGGAGATCCTCGAGCAGGCCTTCGGCGGCAAGGTCACCGCCTTCTACACCCAGATGGCCGACGCGCCGCTCGCCCGCACCCACTACATCGTCAAGACCACGCCCGGCGAGATCCCGCCCTACGATCTCAAGGCGCTGGAGGAGGAGCTCGCCGAGGCGGCGCGCTCGTGGCAGGACCACCTGCGCGAGCACCTGGTCGGCGGGCTCGGCGAGGAGGAGGGCCTGTCCCGCCTGCAGACCTGGGGGCGGGCGTTTCCGGTGGGCTACCGCGAGCGCTTCCCGGCCAAGGAGGCGCTGCCGGACATCGCGGTGATGGAGCGCCTGGAGCGCCAGGCGACGGGCTTCGACGCCCGGCTGTACCGCCCGCGCGGAGCGAGCGAGGACACGGTGCACCTCAAGCTCTACCAGGCCGGCCGCCACCTGGCGCTGTCCGACGCCCTGCCGGTGCTGGAGAACCTCGGCGTGTGGGTGGAGGCGGAGGTGCCTTTCGAGATCACCCGCGCCGGCGCGCCGCCGCTGTGGATCCACGACTTCGAGCTGCGTGCCGCCGACGCCCGCCCCATCCCGCTGGACGACACCCGCGAGGAGCTCGAGGAGACGCTGCGGCGGGTGTGGGGGGGCGAGATCGAGAACGGCATCCTCAACCGCCTGGTGTTGTGCTGCGGCCTGCAGTGGCACCAGGTGGTGGTGCTGCGCGCCTACAGCCGCTACCTGCGGCAGATCGGCGTCACCTTCTCGCAGCGCTACATGGCCCAGACGCTGGTGCGCAACGCCGAGCTGGCGCGGCGGCTGCTCGCGCTGTTCGATGCCCAGTTCGACCCGGCGCGGCAGGACGACCGGGCCGCCCGCGCCGCCGCCATCCTGGCCGAGATCCAGCAGCGCCTCGAGGACGTCGAGAGCCTCGACCAGGACCGCATCCTGCGCGGCTTCCTGTCGGTGATCAAGGCGACCGTGCGCACCAATCACTTCCAGACCGACGCGGCCGGCCAGCGCAAGCCCTACCTGTCGTTCAAGCTCGACAGCGGGGCCATCCGCGACCTGCCCTCGCCGCGCCCGTGGGCCGAGATCTTCGTCTACTCGCCGCGCGTCGAGGGCATCCACCTGCGCGGCGGCAAGGTGGCGCGGGGCGGCATCCGCTGGTCGGACCGCCGCGAAGACTTCCGCACCGAGATCCTCGGGCTGCTCAAGGCGCAGATGGTCAAGAACGCCGTCATCGTGCCGGTGGGCGCCAAGGGCGGCTTCGTGGTCAAGCAGCCGCCGGCCGGCGGCCGCGAAGCGCTGCTGGCCGAAGGGGTCGAGTGCTACAAGACCCTGATCCGCGGCATGCTCGACTTGACCGACAACCTGGTTGGGGGAGAGGTGGTGCGGCCGCCGCAGGTGGTGCGGCGCGACGGCGACGACACCTACCTGGTGGTGGCGGCCGACAAGGGCACGGCGACCTTTTCCGACATCGCCAACGGGGTGGCGGCGGAGTACGGCTTCTGGCTCGGCGACGCCTTCGCGTCCGGCGGCTCGGCCGGTTACGACCACAAGAAGATGGGCATCACCGCCCGCGGCGCCTGGGAGGCGGTCAAGCGGCACTTCCGCGAGCTCGGCAGGGACGTGCAGAAGGAGGACTTCACCGTCGTCGGCGTGGGCGACATGGCGGGGGACGTGTTCGGCAACGGCATGCTGCTGTCGCGCCACGTCAAGCTGGTCGGCGCCTTCAACCACCAGCACGTCTTCCTCGACCCCGATCCCGACCCGGCCGCCTCCTTCCGCGAGCGCCAGCGCCTGTTCGCCCTGCCGCGCTCGACGTGGGCCGACTACGATCGCCAGCGCCTCTCGCCGGGCGGCGGGGTGTTCGAGCGCAGCGCCAAGGCGGTGCCGCTGGCGGAGGAGGCGCAAGTGCTGCTCGGCCTGTACGAGGAGCAGGTGACGCCCAACGAGCTGATCCGGGCGCTGCTCGCGGCGCCGGTCGACCTGCTGTGGCTGGGCGGCATCGGCACCTTCGTCAAGGGCGCGGAGGAGCGCCACGGCGACGTCGGCGACCGCGCCAACGACCCGATCCGGGTCGATGCCCCGCAACTGCGCTGCAAGGTGGTCGGCGAGGGCGCCAACCTCGGCTTCACCCAGCGCGCCAGGGTGGAGCTCGCGCTGGCCGGCGGCAAGATCAACACCGATGCCATCGACAACTCCGGCGGCGTGGACACCTCCGATCACGAGGTCAACATCAAGATCGCCCTCAACGAGCCCCTGCGCGCCGGGGAGCTCGACCTCGCCGCGCGCAACGCCCTGCTCGAGGAGATGACGGCGCAGGTCGGGGCGCTGGTGCTGCGCGACAACTACCTGCAGACGCAGGCGCTGTCGCTGACCGAGACGCGGGGGGCCGAGCTGCTCGACCAGCAGACGCGGATGGTGCGGGCGCTGGAACGGGCGGGGCGTCTGGACCGCCGGTTGGAGGGGCTGCCCGACGACGAGGAAATCGCCCAGCGGGCGGCGCAGCGGCGCGGCCTCACCCGGCCCGAGCTGGCGGTGCTGCTGGCCTACGCGAAGATCGCTCTCTACGAGGACCTGCTGGCCTCCGACCTCCCCGACGACCCGCTGCTCGCCGAGGACCTGCACCGCTACTTCCCGCAGCCGCTGCAGCGCGCCTTCCCCGAGGCGATCGCGGGGCACCGGCTACGGCGGGAGATCGTCGCCACCTACATCACCAACTCGACGGTGAACCGGGTGGGGCCGACGTTCGTCTACGGCATGATGGAGGCCTCCGGCCGCGACGCCCGCGACGTGGCGCGCGCCTACACCATCACCCGCGACGCCTTCGACCTGCGGCGCCTGTGGGAGGCGGTGGAGGCCCTCGACAACCGCGTCCCCGCCGCGGTGCAGCTGCGCATGCTGCTGGCGGCGAGCCGGCTCACCGAGCACGTGACCCTGTGGTTCCTGCGCCGCTGCGAGCGGCCGCTGGAGGTGTCGAAGGTGGTGGCGGTCTTCCGGCCGGCGCTGCGCCAGCTGTCGCGCGACCTCGAGCCGCTGCTGCCCGGCGGCGCCCGCCGCGAGTTGCGCCGCCGCGCCCGCGAATACACTCGTGAGGGCGTGCCCGAGAAGCTCGCCCTGCAGGTGGCGGCGCTGCGCGACCTGGCCGCCGGCGTCGACATCGTGCGGCTGGCGGTGGACAGCGGCAACGACGTCGAGCGGGTGGCGCGCATCTACTTCGCCCTCGGCGAGCGCTTCGGGCTCGAGTGGTTGCGCGGCGCGGCGGCGCGGCTCAAGGCCGAGACCGCCTGGCAGCAGTCGGCGGTCGAGATGCTGCAGGACGACCTCTACCTGCATCAATCGGCCATCACCCGCCAGGCGCTCGCCGGCGAGGGGGCCGACACCCCCTGGCGGCGCGCCATCGAGGCGTGGACCGAGGCCCATCTGCCCGCCGTGCAGCGCACCCTGCGCCTGGTCGAGGAGCTGCGCGGGGCCGCCGACGTCGACCTGGCGATGCTCACCGTCGCCGATCATCAGCTGCAGCAGCTGGCCCGATGAGGGGGTCGGCGCCGCGAGCCGGCGGCGTGGCAGGGAATCGGCGAGGCCGCTGGCGAGTAGGTAGCGGGGAGAGCGCTGCGGCGCATCTCCAACTTCCAATCCCCTTCTCGGAGGTGGCGCGATGTGGGTAGCAATCGTCCTCCTGGTGGTGCTGGTCGCCGCCATCGCCTGGCTCACCGGGCTGTACAACCGGCTGGTGACGCTGCGCAACCGCTACAAGAACGCCTTCGCCCAGATCGACGTGCAGCTCAAGCGGCGCTACGACCTGATCCCCAACCTGGTGGAGGTCGCCCGGGCCTACATGCAGCACGAGCGGGAGACGCTGGAGGCGGTGATCTCCGCCCGCAATCAGGCCGCGTCGGCCGAGGCGCGAGCGGCGGCGAAGCCCGGGGACCCGGCGGCGATGCGGGACCTGGCGGTGGCCGAGGCCGGGCTCGCCGGCACCCTCGGGCGCCTCTTCGCCCTGTCGGAGGCCTACCCCGACCTCAAGGCCAACCAGAACATGATGCAGCTCACCGAGGAGCTGACGGCGACCGAGAACAAGGTGAGCTTCACCCGCCAGGCCTACAACGACGCGGTGACGCAGTACAACACGGCGCGGGAGACGATGCCCACGGCGCTGGTGGCCGGCGCCTTCGGCTTCCAGGAGGCGCGGCTGCTGGAGATCGAGCGCGCCGAGGAGCGGGAGGCGCCGCGGGTCAGCTTCTCTTGAGCGCCCGATGGACTTCTTCGGCAGTCAGGACCTCGCCCGCCGCAACACCCGCCGGCTGGTGGTGCTCTTCGCGCTGGCGGTGGTGGCGGTGGTGGCCGCCGTCTACCTGGCGGCGGTGGCCCTGCTGCTCCAGGGCGGGCTGCGGGACGAGGTGGGACGGGTCCCCTGGTGGCGGCCCGAGCTGGCGGCCGCGGTCAGCGCCATCACTCTGACGGTGATCGCCGGCGGCTCGCTGTACAAGACCGCGGCGCTGGCACGCGGCGGCGGCGAGGGGGTGGCCTCCCTGCTGGGGGGCCGGCCGGTGGCGCCCGACAGCGAGGATCCGGCGGAGCGGCGGCTGCTCAACGTGGTGGAGGAGATGACCCTCGCCGCCGGCATGCCGGTGCCGACGGTCTACCTGCTCGACCGGGAGTCGGCGATCAACGCCTTCGCCGCCGGCTTGGGCCGCGACGACGCGGTGATCGCCGTCACCCGCGGCTGTCTCGAGCAGCTGACGCGGAGCGAGCTGCAGGGGGTGATCGGCCACGAGACCAGCCACCTGCTCAACGGCGACACGCGGCTCAACCTGCGGCTGATGGGCCTGCTCCACGGCATCCTGGTGATCGCGTTCATCGGCTACTGGATCTTGCGCGGCGGCGGCCGCGCGGGCTCCTCCGAGCGCCGGGGCAAGGGGGGCGGCGTCGTCCTCTTCGGGCTGGCGCTGCTGGTGATCGGCTGGGTCGGGGTCTTCTTCGGCCGGCTGATCAAGAGCGCGTTGTCGCGGCAGCGGGAGTTCCTCGCCGACGCCGCGGCGGTGCAGTTCACCCGCGACCCGTCGGGGATCGCCGGGGCGCTGCAGAAGATCGGCGGCACGACCCTGGGATCGCTGCTGGCCTCGCCGCGCGCCGAGGAGGCCAGCCACCTCTACTTCGCCAACGGCGTCGGCGGCGCCCTGCTGCGCTGGACGGCGACCCACCCGCCCCTCGCCGAGCGCATCCGGCGGCTCGACCCGCGGTTCGACGGGGAGTTTCCGCGGCGGGCCCGGCCCTCGCGGGCGCGGCAGGCGGCGGAGCAGGCCGGGACGAGCTACGCGGCGGCTGCCGGGCCTGCCGCTGCGGCGCCGGATCGGCTCGCCCTCGACCCCGCCGCCCTCCCCGCCGCCGTCGGCAACCCCGGCCCGCTGCACGTGGCGCACGCCGCCGCCTTCCTCGCCGGCCTGCCGCCGGCGCTGGACCGCCGGGTGCGAGAGCCTGCCGCCGCCCGTGCCGTCATGCTGGCGCTGCTGCTCGACGGCGACGAGGAGGTGCGCCGGCTGCAGCTGGCGCAGCTCGCCGACGACCCGGCGCTGCGCGCCGAGGTGGCGGCGGTGGCGCCGGAGCTGGCGGGTCTCTCCGCCGCCCACCGGCTGCCGCTGGTGGACCTCGCCCTGCCCGCCCTGCGCCAGCTCTCGGCGGCGCAGTACGCCGCGTTCCGCTCGCGAGTGGAGGGCCTGGTGCGAGCCGACCGGCGCCTGTCGCTGTTCGAGTACGCCCTGCACCGGGTGCTGCTGCGCCACCTCGACCCCTGGTTCGCGCCGCGCAAGGGGCCGCCCGTCGCCGTCTATTCCCTGCAGCGCCTGGGGGAGCCCTGCGCCGTGCTGCTGTCGGCGCTGGCCCACGTCGGGCATGACGACCCGGCTGCGGCCGCCGCCGCCTTCGCCGCCGCCGCCGCCGCTCTCGCCGGGCAGGCGGGAGAGCTCGCCCTGCTGCCGCCGGGCGAGGTCACCTTCCGCCGCCTGGACGAGGCGCTGCAGCGGCTGGAGGGGGTGCATCCGCGCCGCCGCCGCGACCTGCTGAGCGCCTGCGCCGCCACCGTCGCCCACGACCGCACGGTGACCGTGCGCGAGGGGGAGCTGCTGCGCGCCGTCGCCGACGCGTTGGACTGCCCGCTGCCGCCGCTGCTGTGACGCCGCCGCCGCCACCTCGCGGCCCCGCCCGGGAGGGGCTCCCTGCCCTCTACGGCAGCGAGTACTTCGCCGCCCTCGCCCGCTGGCACGACCTGAGCCAGGCGACCTTCGCGGAATTCCTGCAGCGGGCGGTGGATGGGGCGCCCGTGGGCCGCGCCATCGACCTCGGCTGCGGCACCGGCGCCTGGGGCGCGCCGCTGGCCGCGCTGGCGGAGCGGGTGGACGCCTGCGACGGCGCGGCGCCGGCGCTGGCGGCGGCGCGCCGCACGGGGCACTACCGGCGGCTCTTCCAGCTCGATCTCGCCGCCGCCACCGCTGGCGATCTCGACCCGCCCTACGACCTGGTCTTCTCCACCGAGGTGATCGAGCACCTGGCCGACGAAAGCGGGTTCTGCCGGCTCTGCCGGGACCTCCTCCGCCCCGGCGGGCAGCTGGTGCTGACCACCACCGCCTACCACTTCTACCTCGCCTACTGGCTGGTCTACGCTCCGCGGCTGTCCTGGCGCGCCCTCGGCGACTACCTCGCCGGCCTGGCGCGCGACGCCCCCGCCGACCGCTTCGTGCGCTCCCTGTGGACGCTCACCGGCGGGCACCAGCACGGCTTCCGCGCCGGCCGCCTGCTGGCGGCGCTGGCGGCCTCGGGGCTGGCGGTGGAGGGGTGGGAGTACGCCAACGTGCAGCCGGTGGTGCCGGTAGCGGGGCTCGCCGAGGGGCGTTTCGCGGCCGGCGCCGGGCGGCGGCTGGCGCCCTGGCTGGCGCGGCTGGGGGGCCGGGTCAACGCCTGGTGCGCCAGCACCGGCCGCTACGGCGCCAATCTGATGGTGGCCGCTCGCCGTCCCGGGTGAGGGTCATTCGCCGTTGAGCGACCAGTCGTAGTGCAGATACTCCACCCGCACGTTCTCTCCCTGCTGGCGCAGCCAGGCGGCGTCCGCCGCCGGCGCGTGGCGGGCGACGAAGGCGAGCACCCCGCCGGCGGCGGCGAAGTCCTCGCCGAACCAGTCGAAGATCTTCGACAGGTGGACCACCCGCCGCTGGCGGTCGAGGCGCATCCCCTTGGCGGAGTTGGCGAGGAAGGCCCGCGTCTGGGCGTCGAGCTGGCCGTCGAGCCGGCTGGCGCGGAAGGGCTCCCGCCGCAGGTCGGGGCAGGAGACCGAGGCGCAGACGATGGCGAAGTGGATGCGCGGCTCGGCCATCGGCCGCAGGATGCGGTGCTCGATCTCGTCGAGCGAGCGCGGCGCGCCGGCCACCGCCGCGACCTCTTTGTCCCACACCTTGGCGAACAGCACGCCGCCGGCGTCGCGGATGCTGTCGACCGGCCAGCTCTGGCGCACCACCTCGAGGGCCAGCGCGTTGTAGGCGTTGATCCACAGCGCCAGCCGCTGGTCGCGGCTCATGGCGGCGGGCTCGGCGGCGGCCAGCGCCGACAGCGTGGCGCGCAGCTCGGCGCCGTCACCGGCGAGGGCCGAGTAGTCGACCCGCGTCAGCTCGACGCCGCCCTTGCTGCCCGGGCGCACGTGGCGCTCGAGCAGCCGCGCCCATGGCGTCCAGTCGACGCCCCCGTCCGCCCCCGGGGCCGCCGGCGCCGGGGGCGGCGCGGCGTCCCCGCAGGCCGGTGCGAGCAGCATCAGGGACAGCAGCAGAGCGGTGCGGAGCCGCGTCAACGCCCGAGCTCCTCGCCGTCGGGGCCCGAGCGCCGCCGCCGCCTCCCAGAGTTTGGTGAGCAGCCGGTGGCGCCGACCGGCAGGAAGGTACCGCGACCCAGCCGCGCGAGCGCCTGCCGCCACGGGTCCGGGAAGGTGATCGCGCGCTCCGCCACCATGGCGGAGACGTTAGCAGGTGAGGCCCGCGGGGCGCGGCAGCCGCCGGGCGCGCGGCGGGCGGGCGCCGGTGGCGCGGAAGCTGCATCTGGCGGCGACGATGCGACGAGCGGATCGAGAGCTGGATCGGGCCGCCGCGGCCCGCGGAAAGGAGACACGACGTGCGGGGTGAAGCCAAGCGCAGAGGGCCGGTCTTGCGGATGGGGTGCGGCTGCGGGCTGCTGGTGGTGGCGCTGGTGGCGCTGGCGGGGGTGATGGGATGGGGGCCGGCGCCCGAGGTCGAGATCGCCACCGAAGCCAAGGGGATCGGGCCGGCGACGCCGGTGGCGGTGGCGGTTCGCGAGCCGCTGCGCGGGCTGGAGCTGGTGCGGGTGCTGCTGCGGCAGGGGGAGCAGGAAGAGGTGGTGGCCGAGAAGGAGTTCACCCCGCGTCCGCTGTGGCAGGTGTGGGGGGAGCGTACGCCCGAGGCCACCCTGCAGGTCGAGCTCGGCAAGCAGGCGCAGCCGTGGCTGGTCAACGGCGAAGCCACCATCCGGGTGGTGGCGACGCGGCCGGCCGGGGTGCTGCGCCAGCCCGCGCCGGTGGTCGAGGAGCTGACCCTGCCGGTGCGCGTGACGCCGCCGACCCTGAGCGTGATGTCGACCCAGCACTACGTGGCCCAGGGCGGGTCCGAAGTGGTGGTCTACCGGGTGGGGGAGGAGGCGGCGCGGGACGGGGTGCTGTCGGGGGACGACTTCTATCGCGGCTACCCGCTGCCCGGCCAGCAGGGAGTGTCCTTCGCCCTCTTCGGCGTCGCCTACGACATGGGCGACCGCGAGCGGATCCGGCTGGTGGCCGAAGACGAGCTGGGCAACCGCGCCGAGCGCGCCTTCGTCGACCGTTTCACCCCCAAGCCCATCCCGGTTTCGAAGATCGAGCTCAGCGATCCGTTCCTGCAGAAGGTGGTGCCGGAGATCGCCGCCCACAGCCCCCACGTCGGCGCCACCGACGACCTGGCGGCGGCCTACGTCGTGATCAACGACCAGCTGCGGGAGCGCAACCGCCGGCAGCTGATCGAGATCGCCGGCCAGAGCAAGCCGCAGTTCCTGTGGCGGCAGCACTTCCTCCCCTTCCCCAGCGGCCAGGTGATGTCGGCGTTCGCGGTGCGGCGCCACTATTTCTACGATGGCGAGAAGATCGACGAGCAGACCCACCTCGGCTTCGACCTCGCCTCGACCCAGCAGGCGCCGGTGCCGGCGGCCAACGACGGCGTCGTCCTGTGGGCGAGCTACCTGGGGATCTACGGCAACGTCGTCATCCTCGACCACGGCTATGGCCTGCTGTCGCTCTACGCCCACCTGTCGTCGATCGACGCGCAGGAGGGGCAGCAGGTGGAGCGCGGCCAGAGCCTGGGTCGCACCGGCGCCACCGGCCTCGCCGGGGGCGACCACCTGCACTTCGCCACCCTCCTGCAGGGGGTGCCGGTGACGCCGGTCGAGTGGTGGGACGCGCACTGGATCCAGGACCGCATCGACCGCAAGCTGGGGGCCGCCCTGCCCTTCGGCAATCCGGCCGCGGCCGCCGGTCAGGCTGCTGCCGGGACGGGCGAATGAACGCCGCCGCGGGCGCCTTCCGCCTCGTCGTCTTCGACTGGGACGGCACCCTGATCGATTCCATCGCCAGCATCGTCGGCTGTACCCGCTGCGCCTTCGAGGAGCTGGGCCTGCCGGCGCCGCCCGAGGAGCAGATCCGCGGCGCCATCGGCCTCGGGCTCGGCGACACCATGCGTCGGTTCTTCCCCGACGCCGGGGCCGACCTGCGGCAGCGGGTCCGCGAAGCCTACGGCCGCCACTGGGTTGGCACCTGGCACGCGCGCCACGCCCCGTTCCCGCCGGCGGAGACCACCCTCGCCCACCTCGAGCGGGCGGGCTACCTGCTGGCGGTGGCGACGGCCAAGAGCCGCCGGGGCCTGGAGCGCGACTTCGAGCGCACCGGCCTGGGGCGCTACTTCGCCGCCTCGCGCACCACCGACGAGGCGGCGGCCAAGCCCAGCCCGGCCATGGTGCTGGAGCTGATGCGGGAGCTGGGGGCGGGGGCCGACGCCACGCTGGTGGTGGGCGACACCAGCTGGGACCTGGAGATGGCCGCCGCCGCCGGCGCCGCGGCGGTGGCGGTGTGCTGCGGCGCCCAGGATCGGCAGCAGCTGCTGCGCTGCCGCCCCCTGGCGCTGCTCGACGGGGTGCACGAGCTGCCGCGCTGGCTGGCCGAGCGGGGCGGCGCCGCGGCGCCCTGCCCCGCGGCTCAGGGCGGCGTCAGCGGCAGCGGGTAGCGCGCCGCCTGCGCTTCGGCTCGCCGCCGCCGCTCGCCCGAGCGCGCCGCCGTCGCCGCCTTCGCCACCGACCACCCCTGCAGGTTCCGCAGGGCCAGCTCCCCCAGCGCCGCCACGTGGTCGGGGCGCTCGTTGAGGCAGGGCAGATAGCGGAAGCGGCCGCCCCCGGAAGCGGCGAAGATGTCGCGGTTCAGGCCGTCGATCTCCTCCAGGGTCTCGAGGCAGTCGACGGCGAAGCCCGGGCAGGCGACGTCGAGGCTGCCCACCCCCTGCGCGCCCAGCGCCCGCACGGTGGCGTCGGTGTAGGGCTGCAGCCAGACCTCCTTGCCGAACAGCGACTGGAAGGTCACCTGGTAGCGGCCCTCCGCCAGGCCCAGCGCCTCGGCCACCAGGCGGCCGGTCTTCTGGCACTGGCAGTAGTAGGGGTCGCCGGCGAGGAAGTAGGACAGCGGGATGCCGTGGAAGGAGAGCAGCAGCCGCTCCGGCTCGCCGTCGCGGTCCCACACCTCGCGGATCGAGGCGGCGAGCGCGGCGACGTAGGCGGGGTCGTCGTGGTAGCCGTTGACGGTGCGCAGCTCCGGCACCCAGCGGCGCCGGGTGAGCTCGCCGGCCACCACGTCGAAGGTCGAGGCGGTGGAGGTGGCGGAGTACTGCGGGTAGAGCGGCAGCAGCAGGATGTGACGACAGCCCCGCGCGGTGAGCGCGTCGAGGGCGGAACCCAGGGAGGGGCGGCCGTAGCGCATCCCCACCGCCACGTGCAGCGGGCTGTCGAGGCGTGGGCGCAGCCACTGCTCGAGCAGGGTCGCCAGGCGCTCGGTGCCGAGCAGCAGCGGGCCTCCCTCGGCGGTCCATATCTTGCGGTAGAGCTTCGCCGACTGCCGCGGGCGCCGGGTGAGGACGAAGAGGTGGAGCACCAGCCACCACTTCCAGCGCGGCAGCTCGATCACCCGCGGGTCCCACAGGAACTCCTTGAGATAGCGGCGCAGCGCCGGCGCGGTGGGCGCGTCGGGGGTGCCGAGGTTGGCCACCAGCACGCCGATCGCCGGCTCCTGCGCGTGGCCGAAGGTCTCCTCGCCGCGGTACTTCATGGCGGCGCGGAATATACCAGCCGCGAGCGGGGCGGCGCGGATAGGATGACCGCCGCATGACCTACACGGTGGCGGTGGTCGGGGGGGGGCTGGTGGGGCTCGCCGCGGCGCGGGCGGTGCAGCAGCGGCTGCCGGCAGCGCGGGTGGTGGTGCTGGAGAAGGAGGCGGCGCCGGCGCGGCATCAGAGCGGCCGCAACAGTGGCGTGCTGCACTCCGGCATCTACTACCGGCCCGGCAGTCTCAAGGCCCGCTTCGCGCGCGACGGCAATCGCGCGCTGCGCGAGCTGTGCGCGCGCCGCGGCCTCCCCTGCGAGGTCTGCGGCAAGGTGATCCTCGCCGGCGACGCCGGGGAGGCCGCCCGCCTCGACGAGCTGGCGGCGCGCGGGGCCGCCAACGGGGTCGCCAGCGAGCCCCTCGCGCGCGACCAGCTGGCGGCGCGAGAGCCGCACGCGCGGGGTGCGGCGGCGCTGCTGGTGCCGGAGGCGGGGATCGTCGACTTCGCCGCCGTGGCCAACGCCCTGGCCGAAGAGGTGCGGGAGGCGGGCGGGGAGGTACGCACCGGCGCCACCGTCGAGCGGGTCGGCGACCGCCGCGGCGGCCTGCGCCTCGCCACCACCGCCGGGCCGGTGGAGGCCGAGCTGCTGCTCAACTGCGCCGGCCTGTACGCCGACCGCGTGGCGCGGCTGGCCGGGGTCGAGCCGGCGGTGCGGATCGTGCCCTTCCGCGGCGAGTACTACCGGCTGCGGCCGGCGGCGCGCCAGCTGGTGCGCCACCTGCTCTACCCGGTCCCCGACCCGCGCTTCCCCTTCCTCGGGGTGCACCTGCACCGCGGCGTCGACGGCGAGGTCGGCGCCGGGCCCAACGCGGTGCTGGCGCTGGCGCGCGAGGGGTACTCCTGGGGGCTCGTCGACCCGGCGGAGCTCGCCGAGACCCTGGCGTGGCCGGGGCTGTGGCGGCTGGCGGCGCGGTACCCGCGTCTCGCCGCCGGCGAGATGGCGCGCTCGCTGTCGCCGCGGCTGTTCCTGCGCAGCCTGCGGCGCCTGGTGCCGGAGCTGTCGCGCCGGGACCTGCTGCCGGCGCCGTCCGGGGTGCGCGCCCAGGCCCTGGGGCGCGACGGGACGCTGCTCGACGACTTCCTGATCGCCGCCGGCGAGCGGTCGCTGCACGTGCTCAACGCCCCGTCGCCGGCCGCCACCTCCTGCCTGCCGATCGGCGAGGAGCTGGCGCGGCGGGTGGAGCAAGGGTTGTAGGGTCGCCGCCCCTCTGGCGGTCGAGCAGCCCGAACACCTCGTCCACCTGCTGCCAGCCCACCCGCAGCAGGAAGGTCGCGTTGCGGCCGTAGGACTTGGCTCCCAGCAGGAAGAAACCCGGCTCGGGGTTGACCAGGGCGTCGACGCCGTGGGAGGTCTGCTGCAGGCAGTCGCCGCCGCCGGCGGCGCCGAGCAGCGCCGCGGCGAGCTTCATCGGCCCGCAGGTGGCGTAGCACTCGTGCACCTGCAGCTGGCGGTAGAGCGCGGAGTCGCCGACGCTGCCGGTGAGCGCCAGGATGCGGTCGACGGTGACGGTGTCGGTGGCGCCGGAGCGGTGGCGCAGGGTGACGGCGACGCGGGCGCCCGCCGCCGCCAGCGACTCCACCGCCACCCCCGCGCGCACCGCCAGCGGCCCCTCGCCGGCGGCGAGGCGGGCGGCGGCGGCGGTGAGCGCCGCCCGCTCGGCCAGCGGATCGTCGGCCATCGGGGCCAGCGCCGGCGGCTCCTGGCGCAGCGCCCACATCACCTCGGTGGCCGGGTGGCGGCGGGCGAGGGCGGCCAGGTCGCGGGCGGCGGTCTGGGCGGAGTGGCCGGCGCCGGCGAGGAGGATGGTGCGGCCGGCCCAGTGGAGCTCCTCGGCGGCCAGGTCGGGCAGGCGGCGCACGATGCGCTCGCCCAGCGCCTCCTCCCCCGGCGCCGGGATGCCGCCGTCGCCCAGGGCGTTGGGGTGGCCCCAGCTTCCGGTGCAGTCGAGGACGCGCGCCGCCAGCTCCACCCGCTGCCCGCCGGGGTCCTCCAGCAGCAGCCGGAAGGGGCGGCGGGCGCGCTCGGCGGAGGCGATCTCCTGGTGCTTGAGCAGCCCCTGCCGCCCCACCGCCAGCACCCGGCAGCCCAGGCGCAGGTGGGGCGCGACGGCGGGCAGCGCCGCGGCGGGGGCGAGGACCTGCTCGACCAGCTGGCGGCCGGTGGGGCAGCGCGCCGCATCGTCGGGGACCGGGATGCCGGCGCCGCCGAGGTGCCGGCGCAGGCGCGGCGAGACGCTCATCGCCCATGGCGTGAACAGCCGCACGTGCCCCCAGTCGGCGACGTGGGCGGCCGGGTGCGGCGCGGCCTCGTAGAGGGTGAAGGGCAGGCCGGCGTCGACGGCGGCGAGCGCCGCCTCGAGCCCGATCGGGCCCGCCCCCAGGATGGCGAGGTGGGGCTCGGACATCAATACCTCCCCTGCGCCCGCTCCTTGCTGGGCAGCACCTCCAGACAGGTGGTCCACCAGCCGTCGAGGATGGTGGCGACGAACTCCTCGGGCAGCCCTTCGCGGCGCATCTCGGCGGCGAGCCCCCGGTGGTCGTAGGCGAGCGGCCGCAGCGCCACCTCGAGCTGGTCGCCGCGTGCCGACACCAGGGTCCACCAGACCCGCGGGTCGCCGTCGTTGGCGGGGCGGCCGATCACCCCGACGTTGATCACCTCGCGCCCCGAGGGCAGGCGGCGGTGCCAGTGCAGGCCGGTGTGGGTGCAGGCCAGCGCGTCGGCGCCCTCCTGGTCGAGCAGCAGCTCGAGCCAGGCGGTCGGCGTGGTGGAGGCGAAGAGGAACTCGTTGACCTGCCGCGGCGAGCCGTGCACCAGCAGCAGCTCCCGCTCGCCCACCCGCACCCGCCGCCGCGGCGACAGCGTCCCCATCCACCGCCGCACGGCGGCGGGGGTGCGCTCGGCCGTGTAGCGGTAGGACAGCCGCGCGAAGTGGTTGTCCCGCGGGTCGGTGTAGCCGCAGTTGCAGTCTTCGGCGCCGCGCGCCAGCGACTGCTCGTAGTTGCCGGCGACGCAGGCGACGCCGCCGGCGGCGAGCAGCGGCGGTACCTTCTCGGGGCTGGGGCCGAAACCGCCCAGGTCGCCGAGGCAGTAGAGGGCCTCGACGCGCTCGCCCGCCGCCTCCTCCAGCAGGGCGGTCAACGCCAGATGGTTGTTGTAGACGCCGCCGAACAGGGCGACCCGGGCGAAGGGTCCCTCGACCGGCGTCGGGTCCGCCGGGCGGGCCAGGAAGCGGGCCGCCGCCCGCGCCCGCTCGGCGGCGGGCAGCTCCCCGCCGGCGGCGGCGACGGCGCGGCGGAAGTCGTCCAGCGGCACCAGCCGCTCCCCCCAGGTGGCGAGGCCGCGGTGGGCGGTCAGGCGGTCGCGGCGGCGGTCGCCGTCACCGCCCTGCGGCGGGCGGGCCGGGGTCACGTCCGGCAGCTCACTCCGTAGGCGTGGCAGGTCCAGCAGGCGGCGTGGGCCAGGGGGAACGGACGCAGGGTGTCGGCCAGCCGCTCCCCCATCTTCGCCGCCGGCTCGTTGACCAGGATCGGGCACACCCACACTCCGCAGGCGGTGGCCATGCGGCAGCTGCTGCACTGCAGGTGCCCCCAATCGCCGTCGGCGTGGCCCCCCTCCTGCAGCCGCTGCCAGCTGGCGTAGGCGCCGCTGCGCTCGGCCTCGGCGCCCAGCCGGAACACCGGCAACACCTTGAGCCGCGGCCGCCGGACGCCGGCCTCGGCGAGCAGGGCGAAGAAGCGCCGCTTGCCGGCGGGCGCAGCGTTGGCGTCGTCGACCTCGGTGGCGGTGATCACCGGCTCGAGCCCCGCCGCCGCCAGGTTGCGGATGCCGGCGAGGGCGCGCGCGAAGGTGCCGGGGCCGCGGATGGCGTCGTGCCCCGCGGCGGTGAAGCCGTCGAGCGACACCCGCAGGTCGAGCGAGTAGTCGCTGTCTGCCGCCAGCTGCGCCAGGCGCCGGCAGCGGGAGGGGTCGAGGAGAATCCCGTTGGTGAGCACCGTGGCCGGGCCGTAGCGCAGCGCCGCCGCCAGGATCGCCTCCATCTGCGGGTTGAGGAACGGCTCGCCGCCGGTGAAGTAGCACTCCTTGACCCCCAGCGCCGCCCCCTCGTCGAGGTAGGCGAGCACCTGCTCCAACGTCATCATCTCGTGCGTGTGGTTGGTGGGCGAGCAGGAGACGAAGCAGTGGGTGCAGGCGAGGTTGCACAGCGTCCCCGCCACCTGGAACCAGAGCGTATCGAGGCTGCGCAGCGGCGCGCTCGGCACGCCGGCCGCCGGCCGCGCCGCGGCGGGCTCCGCCATCAGCAGCACCCCTCCGGGCCGCAACAGGAGGCGGCTCCGTCGCTGGTGTGGGCGTACCGCTCCCCCTTGGTCTCGTGGGGTTGCCGGCGCAGGGTGCGCGCACAGTCGAAGGGCGCCTCCTCCTCCGGCGGCACCGGCACCCGCGGCTCGACGGCGGCGAAGTGCTGCCGGTAGGGCTCGCGGGTGAGGATGTGGAAGGTCTTGTCGCAGACGGCCGCCGGCACCCCCCGCGGCAAGCGGTGGCCGTCGTCGTCCAGCACCTCCTTGAACGGCCCCAGGTAGACCACCGCCTGGCGGCGCTCGCGGCACGGGCCCTCCTTGCCGCGGAAGGCCTCCACCGTCACCGAGCGGAGCTCGATCCCCTCCACCGTCCGCCAGGGCTCCCGCTGCCGCTCCAGCAGGCGGATGCCGTAGAAGCCGGCGGCCTCGAAGGCGGCGAGGAACCCCTCCTCGGTCAGCGCGCCGGAGACGCAGCCGCTCCACAGCTCGGGGTCCGCCTGCAGGTGCGGCGGCACCGGCTCGTCGCTGACGATGTCGGCGATCACCGCGCGGCCGCCGCGGCGCAGCACGCGGTGGATCTCGGCGAACAGCTGCCCCTTGAGCTCCGGGCGCACCAGGTTGAGCACGCAGTTGGAGACCACCACGTCGATGCTCCCGTCCGCCACCAGCGGCTCGCTGCGCCGCAGCTCGGCGGCCAGCGACTCGGCGGCCAGCCACCCCTCGGCGTCGCGCACCGGGCTGGCGGCGAGCGCCGCCTCCAGCCGCTCGAGGTCGAGGGCGAGGTCCTGGATGCGGCCGCGTCGGAAATCGACGTTGGCGTAGCCCAGCCGCTGCGCCACCACCGGCGCCGCGGCGCGGCCGACGGCCAGCATCTCCGGGGTCATGTCGATGCCGACCACCCGCCCCTGCGGCCCCACCACCTGGGCGGCGATGAAGCAGATCTTGCCGGTGCCGCAGCCGAGGTCGAGCACCGTCTCGCCCGACCGCAGGTGGCGCGAGGGGTCGCCGCAGCCGTAGTCCCGCTGCAACACCTCCGGCGGGATCGCCGCCAGGTAGCGCGGATCGTAGTCGACCGGGCAGCACAGCTCCGCGGCGGTCGTGCTGGCGCCCTGGCGGTAGCGGCGGCGCACTTCGCTCTCGACGTCGAACGGCGGGGTCATCGGTTGGCTCTCCTCCATCCCGGCGATGGGTGGCGGCGCGCCGGCACCGGGGGCGGGCGCCTGCGACAGAGATACGGGGGCGGCCGCCGATCGGATCGCCGCCGTCGCTGGCGCCGCCCGTGCCCCCGACTCTACCAAGCTCCTCGCCCGACCCCTACGCTAAGATGCCGCGGGTGTTGCGGTTCCTGCTCCTGGCGCTGCCCTTGCTGTTGCTGCTGCTCGCCGGGGGAGCCTTCGCCCTGGAGGTCGCCGGCTGGGCGGGAGAGGATCTGGCGCTGGCCCGTCTCGGTCTCGAGCGGGACCGCGGCGTCGGGCCGTGGCGGCTGGCGGAGTGGGGCCTCGAGGCGGTGGGGTTGACGGCGCTGTTCCTGCTCATCGAGGGTCGCGGCTCGCGCTGGGTGGACGGCCTGCTCGCCGGCGGCGTCGCCTGGGTCTTCCGCGGCCCGCTGCTGCTGCTGACCCTGGCGCGTCTCACCTGGCTCCCCGGCCAGCCCTGGCTGGCGCAGGTCCTGGGGTGGCTGCCGCTCTACCTCGCCGGCGGGCTGCTGCTGGCCTTCCTCGCCGGCAGCCTGAAGTTGGAGCGCTGATGCGGATCGCCGCCGTGGGAGAGGCCTTCCCCCCCCACTACTACCCGCAGGAGCAGCTGATCGCCGCCTTCCGCGAGGTGTGGGGGCGGCGGCACTTCAACCTCGAGAGACTGGAGCGGCTGCATCGCAACGTGCTGGTCGGCGGGCGCCACCTGGCGCTGCCGCTGGAGGAGTACCCCCGGCTGGCGAGCTGGGGGGAGGCCAACGACGCCTGGATCCGCGTCGCCCAGGAGGTGGGAGAGGCTGCGGTGCGTTCGGCGCTCGACGCCGCCGGCATCGCCGGCGACGAGATCGACGCCCTCTACACCGCCACCGTCACCGGCGTCGCCACGCCGTCGCTCGACGCGCGGCTGATGAACCGCCTGCGCCTGCCGCCGCGGGTCAAACGGGTGCCGATCTTCGGGCTCGGCTGCCTGGCCGGGGCGGCGGGGGTGGCGCGGCTCGCCGACTACCTCCGCGGCCACCCCGGGGAAGTGGCGGTGCTGGTCTCGGTGGAGCTGTGCTCGCTGACCCTGCAGGAGGCGGACCTGTCGATCCCCAACCTGATCGCCTCGGGCCTCTTCGGCGACGGCGCGGCGGCGGTGGTGATGGTGGGCGCGGAGCGGCAGGCCGACGGCCCGCGGGTGGTGGCGTCGCGGTCGGTGTTCTACCCCGACACCGAGCGGGTGATGGGGTGGGACGTCTCGCAGAGCGGGTTTTCGGTGGTGCTGTCGGCGGAGGTGCCGGAGATGGTGCGGCGCCACCTGCGGCGGGACGTCGACGGCTTCCTCGCCGAGCATGGGCTGGCGCGGCCGGACATCCGCTCCTGGGTGGCCCATCCGGGAGGGCCGAAGGTGCTGGAGGCGATGCAGGAGGTGCTCGAGCTGCCTGCCGAGGCCCTGGCGGTCACCTGGCGCAGCCTGCGCGAGGTGGGCAACCTGTCTTCGACCTCGGTGTTGCTGGTGCTGCGCGAGACCCTGGTGCGGCATCGGCCGCCGGCCGGCAGCCCCGGCTTGCTGCTGGCGATGGGCCCCGGGTTCTGTTCCGAGCTGGTGCTGCTCGAGTGGTGAGGCGGGCGCGGAGGCGGGGGCATGCGGAGCGAGGCCCTGTTCCTGATCCTGATCGCCGCCGTCGGCTGCGAGCGGCTGGCCGAGCTGGCGGTGTCGCGCCGTCACGAGCGGCGGCTGCGGGCCCGCGGCGCGGTCGAGGTGGGAGCGGGCCACTACCCGTGGATGGTCGCCCTGCACACGGCCCTGCTGCTGGCCGCGCCGGCCGAGGTGCTGGCCTGGGATCGCCCCTTCCTGCCGCGGCTCGGCTGGCCGATGCTGGCGCTGGTGGCCGCCACCATGGCCCTTCGCTGGTGGGTGGTGGCCACCCTCGGCGATCGCTGGACCACCCGCGTGCTGGTGACGCCGGGAGCGCTGCCGCTGGTGGCGGCGGGACCCTACCGGCTGCTGCGCCACCCCAACTACCTGGCGGTGGTGCTGGAGTTGGCGGCGCTGCCGCTGGTGCACACCGCCTGGGTCACCGCGCTGGTCGCCTCGCTGGCCAACGCCGCGGTGCTGGCGGTGCGGGTGCGCGTCGAGGAGCGAGCCCTGGGGCTGCGCCCGCCGCGCGCCGGCCCGCCCGCCGCGCGGCCCGAGCGGGAGGGGCGGCGCTGAGATGAGCGCCGCGGCGCCGCCAGGCGACGCCGTGCCGGCGGCGGTCCGCGCCGCCCTCGCGGCGGTGGCGCGCCAGCTCGGGCACGGCGAGCCGCTGCGGCCCGAGCAGCGGCTGGTCGAGGACCTGGGCCTCGACTCGCTGGGCCTGCTCACCCTGGCGGTCGAGGTCGAGGACCGGCTCGAGGTGTGCCTCGACGCCGACGACGAGGCGGCGATCCGCACCGTCGGCGACCTGCAGCGGGTGCTGGCCGAGAAGCTGCGAGCGCGGGGAGGCGCGGGCGATGGCTGAGAGCCTGGTGGACTGGCTGCGGCGAGCGGCAGCGGTGCCGGCGGCCGGCCTGCGGCTGGTCGACCGGCGGGAACGGGAGCGGATGCTCACCTGGGCCGAGGTGGCGGCGGCGGCGGAGCGGGTGGCGGGGGGGCTGCAGGCGCTCGGGGTGCGACCCGGGGAGCGGGTGGGCCTGGTGTACCCCACCGGAGAGGAGTTCTTCGCCGCCTTCTTCGGCGCCCTTCGCGCCGGCGCGGTGCCCGTGCCGCTGCCCCCGCCGCTGCGCCTGGGCGCGCTGGCCGCCTGGCGCGGCGCCGCGGCGAGCCGGCTGCGGGGCGTCGCAGCGGCCCTGGCGCTCACCGAACGGCGGCTGCGGCGCCCGGTGAGCGAGGCCGCCGCCGCCGCCACGACGCCTGGCGGCGCCCGCACCCTCGACGGGCTGCCGGCCGCCGCCGCGCTGCCGGTGGCCGTCGACGGGGCCGATCTGGCCCTGGTGCAGCTGACCTCCGGCACCACCGGCGAGCCCCGCGGCGTCGCCCTCACCCACGCCGCGCTGATGGCTCAGGCGCGCATCCTCAACGGCTTCTGGCCCGATGGGGCCGGCGCCGCCCACACCGGGGTGTCCTGGCTGCCGCTCTACCACGACATGGGGCTCGTCGGGGGGGTGCTGACCGCCCTCGAGCGGCCGGCGACGCTCACCCTGCTGCCGCCGGAGGGTTTCATCGCCCGGCCGGCGCTGTGGCTGCGCGCCATCTCCCGCGCCCGCGCCACGGTGTCGGCGGCGCCCGACTTCGCCTACCGCCTGTGCGTCGAGCAGGTGCGGGACGACGAGCTCGCCGGTGTCGACCTGTCGTGCTGGCGCGTGGCCCTCGACGGCGCCGAGCCGGTGTCGGCGGCCGTGCTGGGCGCCTTCGCCCGCCGCTTCGCGCGCTGGGGCTTCCGCCGCGAGGCGCTGACCCCGGTGTACGGTCTGGCCGAGGCCGGGCTGGCGGTGACCTTCGGCGAGCTGGAAGCACCCTTCACCGCTCGCCGCTTCGCCGCCGATCCGCTGGCGAGCCGCGGCGAGGCGGTCGAGGCGCCGGCGGGACGGGAGCTGGTGGCCCTCGGCCGGCCGGTCCCCGGCTTCGCCGTCGAGGTACGCGACCGGGCGGCGGGGCGGTTGCCGGAGGGCCGGGTCGGCAGGGTGTGGGCCCGCGGGCCGTCGCTGATGCAGGGGTACCTCGATCGCCCCGCCGAGACCGCCCGCGTGCTGCGCGACGGCTGGCTCGACACCGGCGACCTCGGCTTCCTCTATCGGGGCGATCTCTACCTGGTGGGGCGCGCCAGGGAGGTGATCGTCGTGCGCGGCCGCAACCTGGCGCCGGCAGAGGTCGAGGAGCCGGTGGCGGCGGTGCCCGGCGTGCGTCGCGGCGGCGTGGCGGCGATGGGCTGGAGCTCCGGGGACGGGCTCGGGGAGGCGCTGGTGGTGCTGCTCGAGGCGGACGAGGAGGTGGCGCCGGCGCGGCTGCCCGAGCTCGCCGCGGCGGCTCGCGAGGCCGCCCTGGCGGCGGCGGGGGTGGCGCCCCGGCGGGTGGCGGTGGTGGCGGCGCGGGCGCTGCCGCGCACCTCGTCGGGAAAGCTGCGGCGCGGCGCTGCGCTGCGCGCGCTGCTGGCCGGCGATCTCACCGTGCTCGCCGAGCTGGGCGTCGACGGCGGCGGCGGTGGATCCGGTGCCTGACGAAGCCGACGTGGTGATCGCCGGCGGCGGCCCGGCCGGGCTCGCCACCGCCATCGCCGCCCGCCGGCGCGGGCTGTCGGTGCTGGTGCTCGACCGCGCGGCGCCGCCGATCGACAAGCCGTGCGGCGAGGGGATCATGCCCGATGGCATCGCCGCACTGGAGCGGCTGGGCGTGACCGCGTCCCGCCTGGGGCGGCCCTTCCCCGGCATCCGCTACGTCGACGGCGAGCGGGTCGCCGAGGGCCGCTTTCCGGGAGCGCCGGGACGGGCGGTGCGGCGACCGGTGCTGCACGCGGCGCTGGTCGAGCGCGCCGCCGAGGCCGGCGTCGTGCTGCGCTGGGGGGAGACCGTGGCAGGGCTCGAGGAGGGGGCGTTTCGCACCCGCCGGGGGGCGGTCCGCGGCCGCTGGCTGGTGGGGGCGGACGGGCTGCGCTCGCGGGTACGGCGCTGGGCCGCGCTCGAGGGGCGGGCGCGCGGCCCCCGCCGCTTCGGCGTCCGCCGGCACTACCGCCTGGCCCCCTGGAGCGCGGCGGTGGAGGTGTCGTGGGGGCCCGGCGTCGAGGCCTACGTCACGCCGGTGGGCGACGACGAGGTGGGAGTGGCGATGCTGTGGAGCGGGCGCAAGGCGTCCTTCGACGAGCTGCTCGCCGCCTTTCCCGCCCTGGCGGAGCGGCTCGCCGCCTCGCCGGTGACCTCGCGCGACCAGGGAGCGGGGCCGTTCCTGTGCCGGCCGCGGGGGGTGGCGTGCGGGCGACTGGCGCTGGTCGGCGACGCCGCCGGCTACGTCGACGCCCTGACCGGCGAGGGCGTGGGGCTCGCCGTGCGCCAGGGGGAAGCGCTGGCGGCGGCGCTCGCCGGCGGGACGCTCGCCAGCTGGCCCGCCCAGCACCGCCGGCTGGTACGCCTGCCCGCGACCCTCACCCGGCTGCTGCTGGTGGCCGAGGCCCGGCCCTGGCTGCGCCGCCGATTCGTCTCGGCGATGGCGGGCGAAGCGGGACTGTTCTGCCGGCTGCTCGGGCTGCACGCCGGGCAGCTGCCGCTGCGCCGATTGGGCGCCGGCGGCGTGGCGCGGCTGCTGCGCGGCCTGCTCCGCTCCCCTGGAGGGACCGCGGGGTTAGAATCGCCGTAGCGATCGCTCCCGAAGCTCGAACCTCGCGACGATGTCCTTCCAGACCCTGGCCGCCGACGCCCTGACGGAGTCCGGGTCGCTGCTGTCGCCGAGCTCCAACCTGGTGCTCTACGACGGCGTGTGTGGCCTGTGCAACCGCCTGGTGCGCCTGCTGCTGGTCGCCGACCGCAAGGCGGTGCTGTGCTTCGCCCCGCTGCAGGGCGCCACCGCCGCGCGGGTGCGGCAGCGGCGCGACCTGCCGCAGGACCTCGACACCCTGGTGTACGTGCGCGGCTTCGGCCTCGCCGACGAGCAGGCCTACCTGCGCTCCGACGCCGTGCTGCTGGCGCTCGCCGACGTCGGCGGCGTGTGGTGGCTGGCCGGCGCCCTGCGGGTCATCCCCCGACCGCTGCGCGACGGCGTCTACCGCTGGGTGGCGCGGCGCCGCTACGGCTGGTTCGGCAAGTACGAGACCTGCCCGCTGCCGCCGCCCGAGCACCGCGCGAGGTTCCTGCCGTGAGGCCCTACCTCGACCTGCTGGCCCGCATTCTCGACCAGGGGGTGGCCAAGGACGACCGCACCGGCACCGGCACGCTATCGGTGTTCGGGCACCAGATGCGCTTCGACCTCGGCCACGGCTTCCCGCTGCTGACCACCAAGAAGCTGCACCTGCGCTCGATCGCCTACGAGCTGCTCTGGTTCCTGCGCGGCGACACCCACGTCGGCTGGCTCAACCAGCACGGGGTGAGCATCTGGGACGCGTGGGCGGACGCCGCCGGCGAGCTGGGGCCGGTGTACGGTGCCCAGTGGCGCTCCTGGCCCACCGCCGACGGCCGGCGGGTGGATCAGATCGCGCGCGTCGTCGAGCAGATCCGCCGCGACCCCGACTCCCGCCGCCACGTCGTCTCGGCGTGGAACGTCGGCGAGCTGGAGGCGATGGCCCTCCCCCCCTGCCACCTGCTGTTCCAGTTCTGGGTCGGCGAGGGGCGCCTCTCCTGCCAGCTCTACCAGCGCAGCGCCGACGCCTTCCTCGGCGTGCCGTTCAACATCGCCTCCTACGCCCTGCTCACCCACATGGTGGCGCAGGTGTGCGACCTGCAGCCGGGAGACTTCGTCCACACCCTGGGCGACGCGCACCTCTACGCCAACCACCTCGAGCAGGCGCGGTTGCAGCTGTCGCGCCAGCCGCGGCCGCTGCCCCGGCTGCGCCTCGACCCGGCGCGGCGGCGCCTCGAGGACTTCACCTTCGAGGACCTCGAGATCGAGGGGTACGATCCCCACCCCCACATCAAGGCGGCGGTGGCGGTGTGAGGGTGTCGCTGGTGGTGGCGGTGGCCGACGACGGCATCATCGGACGGGCGGGCGACCTGCCCTGGCGGCTGCCGGCCGACCTGCAGCGCTTCAAGCAGCTGACCATGGGCCATCACCTGGTGGTGGGGCGCAAGACCTGGGAGTCGATCGGCCGCGCGCTGCGCGGGCGGCGCATGGTGGTGGTCAGCCGCGGCGAGCCGGAGCTGCCCGCAGAGGTGCTGCGCGCGGCGTCGCTCGACGAGGCGCTGTCGGTGGCGCGGGAGGCCGGCGACGACGAGGTCCTCGTCGGCGGCGGCGGCGAGCTCTACCGCCAGGCCCTGCCGCTGGCCCAGCGCGTCTACCTGACGCGGGTGCACGCCGCGGTGTCCGGCGAGACCCACTTTCCCGGCCTCGACCCGCGCGCCTGGCGCGAGGTGGCGCGCGAGGACCGCGCCGCCGACGCCGACAACCCCCATCCGCTGAGCTTCCTGGTGCTCGAGCGGGTGGCCGGCTGAGGCGGCGCGCGGTCCGTGGCAGGAGTAGGATAGAAGGTCGCCATGAGCCGCAACCCGACCCCCAGCTGGCGAGAGCACCGCGCCGCCGAGCGCGCCGTCGAGGCGTTTTCGCCGCACGCGCGGCACCGCCTGGCCCTCGGCTACGCCAACAGCTACCACGTGGGGATGTCGAGCCTCGGCTTCCAGCGCACCTACGAGCTGGTGCACCGGCGCCCCGACTGGGCGTGCGAGCGCTTCTTCCTCGACGGCACGGGCATGCCGCTGACGGTGGAGACCGAGACGCCGCTCAACGCCTTCGGCTGCGTCGCCTTCTCGGTCTCCTTCGAGCAGGACTACGTCAACCTGCTGGCGCTGCTCGACCGCGCCGGCATCCCGCTGCGCCGCGAGGCGCGCCGCCCCGGCGACCCGCTGGTGCTGCTCGGCGGCTCCTGCGCCGCCATCAACCCGCTGCCGATGGCGGCGTTCGTCGACGCCTTCGCGCTGGGGGCGGCGGAGAACGTGCTGCCGCCGCTGCTCGCCGCCCTCGAGGAGGAGGCCGACCGCGAGGCGGTGCTGGCGCGGCTGGCGACCCGCGCCGGGTTCTTCGTACCGGCCCACCACGATCCCGACAGTGCGGTAGGCCCCGGCGGCAAGCTGCGCAAGCTCGAGCTCTCCGCCGAGCAGATGCTGCAGCCGGGGCATCTGCCGTCGTCGGTGATCGTCACCCCCCACACCGAGTTCCGCGACAAGGTGTTGATCGAGATGTCGCGCGGCTGCCCCGAGAAGTGCCGCTACTGCTGGGCCACCTTCGGCATGGGCAAGTTCCGCTGGCACCCCACCGAGTTCATCCTCGACGCCATGGAGCGGGCGCGGGCGGTGACCGACCAGGTGGGGTTCGTCGCCACCGCGGTGGGCGACCACCCGCAGATCGAGGCCATCCTCGGCCGCGGCGTCGCGCTCGGCTTCCGCTGCTCGGTGTCGTCGATCCGCATCCCGGCGGTGACCGAGGGGGTGCTGGCGGCGCTGCACGCCTCCGGCGACCGCGCGATCACCCTGGCGCCGGAGACCGGCAACGACGCGCTGCGCTTCAAGATGGGCAAGCTGGTCACCAACGAGGAGCTGCTCGAGAAGGTGCGGATGATCTTCGCCGCCGGCTTCACGCAGCTCAAGCTGTACTTCCTGATCGGGCTGCCCGAGGAGACCGACGACGACGTCGGCTCGATCCTCGAGCTGGCCGAGGCGGTGCGCGGCATCATGCGGCGGGCGGCGACCGGCAGCGGGGTGATGGGGCACCTGCACCTCGGCACCAACATCCTGGTCCCCAAGCCCTACACCCCCTGGCAGCGCCAGCCGATGGCCGACGAGCGGACGCTGAAGCGCCGCATCTCGATCCTCAACAAGGGCGTCGGGCGGCTGCCCAACGTCTCGCTGGGCCCGATGTCGATCCGCCAGGCGGTGTGGCAGACCTACATCTCCAAGGCCGGCGCCGAGGCCGCCGACGCGCTGGAGCGCGCCGCCCGCGGGCAGCACCTCTCGTCGCTGTTGCGCGAGCTCGCCCCCCGCATCGAGCCGGAGGTCTTCCGGCCGATGGAGGGGGACCTGCGCTGGCACTTCATGCGGACGGGGTAGCCGGCGGCGCCAGGATCCACAGGGGATGCTGGTGGACCCCCACGGTCAGCGGCAGCGGACCGCGCCAGGGGTCGCCGTCGACCTGCAGCGGCGTGCCCGCCGGCCCGTCCAGCGTCACCTCTCCGGTGCAGGTGCGGATGGCGACGTCGGGGCGGTGGTGGTGCCGCCCGCGCGCGAGGTCGCGCAGGAAGCCGAGGGCGGCCAGCCGGCCGCGGCGCCGGTAGAGCACCAGCTCGAGGCTGTCGTCGTCGCAGCGGGCGCCCGGCGCCAGGCAGTAGGGGCCGCCGTAGTGCGGGATGTTGCACACCGCCACGAAGGGGGCGGCGTCGCGCACGTCGCCGGTCCCCACCTCGACCAGGGGGTAGTCGTAGCGCCACCAGGCGGGAAGGCCGGTCCAGGCCACCCCGGCGAGGCCCCAGCGCGCCTTGAGGGCGCCGTCCATGGTGGCCACCACCGCAGCGTCGAACCCGGCGGAGACCATCATCAGGAAGGGCTCGCCATCGCAGCGCCCGGCGCGGATGGCCCGCCGCGGCGCGCCGGCGAGCAGCCGCGCCGCCGCCAGCGGGTCGCGCGGGACGCCGAGCGAGCGGGTGAGCACGTTGCTGGTGCCGCCGGGGAGCGGGCCCAGCGCCACCTCGCTGCCCAGCAGCCCCGCCGCCACCTCGCGCAGGGTGCCGTCGCCGCCGAGCGCGAACACCGCCTCGACCGAACCCGAGGCGGCGAGCTGGCGCGCCATGGTGGTGGCCGCCCCCACGGCGTCCGTGGCGTGGGCCTCGACCCGCCAGCCCCCTGCGTGCAGGGCCGCCCCCACCGCCGCCCGCAGCCGCTCCGCGCGCCGCCGCCCCGCCGCCGGGTTGTAGATCAGCGCCCCCTCGCGCATCGCCGGCCTAGAACAAGGAGCCGCTGACTCCCGGCGGGCGATGGCCGAGGTGCTCGTAGGCGCGGCGGGTGGCGACCCGGCCGCGCGGCGTGCGCTGCAGGAACCCCTCCTGGATCAGGAACGGCTCGTAGAGGTCCTCCAGCGTGCCGCGGTCCTCGCCGATGGCGGCGGCCAGGGCGTTGAGGCCCGCCGGGCCGCCGTCGTAGTGCTCGATCAGGGTGCCGAGGATCTTGCGGTCCACCTCGTCGAAGCCATACTCGTCGACCTCGAGCAGGGCCAGAGCGTGGTGCGCGGCGGCGACGTCGATGTGCCCCTCGCCGTGCACCTGGGCGAAGTCGCGCACCCGGCGCAGCAGGCGGTTGGCGATGCGCGGCGTGCCCCGGCTGCGGCGGGCGATCTCGCGGGCGCCGCCGGCGTCGACGGCGATCTTGAGCAGGTTCGCCGAGCGGCCGACGATGGTCGCCAGCTCCTCGGCGGAGTAGAAGTCGAGGCGGTGGACGATGCCGAAGCGGGCGCGCAGCGGCGCGGTGATCAACCCCGCGCGGGTGGTGGCCCCCACCAGGGTGAAGCGCGGCAGCTCGATCTTGACGGTGCGGGCGGCCGGCCCCTGGCCGAGCACCAGGTCGAGCTGGAAGTCCTCCAGCGCCGGGTAGAGGATCTCCTCCACCGTCGGCCCCAGGCGGTGGATCTCGTCGATGAACAGCACCTCGCCGGCCTCGAGGTTGGTGAGGATGGCGGCGAGGTCGCCGGCGCGCTCCAGCACCGGCCCCGAGGTCGAGCGCAGCGGCACCCCCATCTCCTGGGCGATGATGTGGGCGAGGGTGGTCTTGCCCAGCCCCGGGGGGCCGAAGAGCAGGACGTGGTCGAGGCTCTCGCGGCGCTCGCGGGCCGCCTGGATGAAGACCGTCAGGTTGTCGACGATCCGCCGCTGGCCGACGTACTCGGTGAGCTGGCGCGGGCGCAGCGACTGCTCGACCGCCGCGTCGTCGGCATCGGCGACGCCCGTCAGCAGCCGGGGCTGTTCGGTCATGTCCGGATTCTATCCCCGGGTGGATGCGCCCCGCGGTGGGGGCCGCGGCCGGGCTACACCCGGGCTACACCCGCGACAGCTGGCGCAAGGCGCGCCGCAGCTTGTCGGCGAAGTCGGCGTCGGCAGCCTCTCGCTCCACGGCCGCCACCGCCCGTTCCGCCTCGCTCCGCCGGTAGCCGAGGTTGAGCAGGGCGGCGGCCAGCTCCTCGCCGCCGGCGGCGGGAGTCGCGGCCGCGGCCGTCAGCTCGCCCATCCGGTCCCTGAGCTCCAGCACCATCCGTTCGGCGGTCTTCTTGCCGACCCCGGGAATGGTGCCGAGGCGGCCGACGTCGCCCGCCGCCACCGCCGCCGCCAGGGCCTCGGGCGGCATGCCCGAGAGGACCACCCGCGCCAGCCGCGGTCCGATGCCGGAGACCGCGATCAGCCTCTCGAACAGCTGCCGCTCGCGCGGCGTCCAGAAGCCGTACAGCGCGATGGCGTCCTCCCGCACGTGGGTGTGCACGTGCAGCGACACCTCGACGTCGCGCCCGTGGCGCTCCAGCTCGTAGAAGGTGGGCACCGGGATCGCCAGCTCGTAGCCGACCCCGTGCACGTCCAGCGTCACGCGCTCGGTGTCGAGGTCCAGGATGCGGCCGCGCAGGTAGCCGATCATCGCCCCCTCACCCGGCCAGCGCCTGCTCGAGATCCGCCTCGAGGTCGTCGGGGTCCTCGATGCCGCACGACAGCCGCACCAGGCCGTCGCCGATGCCCTGCGCCTGCCGCTCGCTCGGCGACAGCTGGCGGTGCGAGGTCAAGGCCGGCACGCTGACGCCGCTCTCCACCCCGCCGAGGCTGGGGATCAGCTGGAACACCTGCAGCCGGTCCAGCGCCCGCTCGGCGGCCGCGGCGCCGCCCAGGTCGCAGGCCAGCATGCCGCCGCCCGCGCGCATCTGCGCCCGCCCCAGCGGGTGCCAGCCCGGGTACCACACCTGCCGCACCACCGGCTGCCCGCGCAGCCACTCGGCCAGGCGCGCGGCGGTGGCGGACTGACGCTCGATCCGCAGGGCGAGCGTCTTCATCCCCCGCGCCAGCAGGAAGGCGGCGTGGGGGTCGAGACAGGCGCCGCCGACCCGCGCCAGGCGGCGCACCGGGGCCAGCAGCGCCGCCCGGCCCGCCACCAGCCCGGCGGTGACGTCGCTGTGGCCTCCCAGGTACTTGGTGGCGCTGTGCACCACCAGGTCGGCGCCGAGCCCCAGGGGGTTCTGCAGCACCGGGGTGGCGAAGGTGTTGTCGACCACCAGCAGCGCGTCGCGGCGGCGGCAGGTGGCGGCGAGCTGCGTCAGATCGCAGCAGTCGAGCAGCGGGTTGGTGGGGGTCTCGACGAACACCAGCCGCGGCGCGGGGCGGCCGGGGTCGGACAGGCGCGGTCCGAGCTCCGCCAGGGGGAGGATCTCGGTGGCGATCTCCGGGTGGTGCTCGCTCAGCCAGCCGAGCCAGCTGTGGGTGCCGCCGTAGAGCTCGCGGGCGGCCAGCAGCAGGTCGCCGGAGCGCAGGGAGGCGGCCAGCGCGCCGGAGATCGCCGCCATCCCGGAGGCGAAGGCGACCGCGTCCTCGGTGCCTTCGAGGGCGGCGAGCTTCTCCTCCACGACGCGGACCGTGGGGTTGTGGTAGCGGCTGTAGACCCCGGCGAGCGCCTCGCTGGCGAAGCCGGCGGCCAGCTCGGCGACGCTGCCGAACACGAAGGGCGCGGTCTGCACGATGGGCGCCGCCGCGGCGCGGCGCGGCAGCTGCTGGCGCTCGCCGGCGTGAACTGCCCGGGTGGCGGCGGCCAGGGAACGCGCGGCGGGATCGGTCATGTACCGGGCAGCGAGGGCTCAGCCCTGCTCTCCACCCAGCATCTTCCAGCTCTCTAGCAACCGCCGGTCGTAGCTCACCCCCAGCTCCTCGCGGCGCTGGCGGATGAGCGAGGTGAGCAGGCTGTCGAGTTGCTGCTGCTGGAGCTGTTGGCGGAGGGTATCGGCTTCGGCCGCGAACGTCACGGGGTCGAAGCGTTGGCGTTCGGCCACCTGGAAGAGGATGGCGTTGTCGCCCACCGGCAGCGGCTCGCCGGCCTGGCCCGGCTCGAGCTCCAGGGCCGCCGCCGCCAGCTCGGGGGCGGCGCCCAGGCCGGCGACGAAACCGTCGCGGCCGAACGGCTGGGACTCCTGAACCGCCAGGCCGAGGTCGCCCGCCACCTCCTCCAGGCCGGCTCCCTGTTGCAGCCGCTCGCGCCCCTGCCGCAACCGCTCCAGGGCCGCCCGCTCGAGCGCGCCCCGCTCGACGTCGCGCCGCACCTGCGCCTGCACCTCGGCGAGCTCGGGCAGCCGCGGCTCCTGCACTTCGGCCAGCCGCAGCACCACCCACCCCCGTGGCACCCGCACCGGCTCGCTGAGCTGGCCGGGCGTCAGCTGGAAGGCCATCTGGTTGAGCCCTGGAACGGTGCCGAGCGGCGGCACCGGACCGGCGGCCTCGAAGGGCTGGGTGGCGCCGTACTCGACCGCCTCCCGCTCGACGGCGAGCTGCTGCATGCGTTCGGGCGTGACCTCGCCCTGCGTCCGCAGCTGCTCGGCCAGCGCCCGCACCTGCTCCTCGGCGAGGCGATTGCCGCGGTCGGCGAGCAGGCGATTGCTCACCAGCTCGCGGACCTCCTCGAACGGCCGCACCCGCTCCTCCCGCCGCTCGAGCACCTCGAGAAGGTGGAATCCGAACTGGGTCTGGATCGGTCCCACCAGCTCGCCGACCGGCGCTGCGAACGCCGATTGCTCGAACTGCGGCACCATCCGGCCGCGGCCGAACCACCCCAGGTCGCCGCCGCGGCTGGCGCTTCCGGGGTCCTGCGACAGCTCGGACGCCACCTGCGCGAAGGGCTCCCCAGCCTCGATCCGCCGTCGCGCCTGCGCCGCCTCCTCGCGGCTCTCTACCAGCACGTGCCGGGCGCGCACCTGCTCGCGCTCGGCGAGCTCGCCGCGGCGCTCGTCGTAGTAGGCGCTCAGCTCCTCCTCGGAGAGCTCGGCGCCGTCCTGCAGGGCGCGCTGGTCGACCAGCAGGTATTGCGCCACGCGCCGCTCGGGGAGCCGGTACTCCTCGCGGTGGGCGGCGAAGTGGCGCTGCACCTCGTCGGGCGCCACCTCGATCTCGCCGCGCAGCTCGCCGAAGGGCAACGACAGGTAGCGGATGCTGGCCCGTTCCACGTCCTGGCGGTAGCGTTGCTCGACCTCGCCGTCGCTCACCACCACCGCCTGGCCGAGGGCCGAGAGCAGACGCTGCACCAGCAGCTGCTCGCGCATCACCGCCTCGAACTGGTCGGGGGTGTAGCCGAGGCTGCGCAGCACCCGACCGTAGGTCTCCTGGCCGACGAAGCGCCCCTGGGTGTCGGCGAAGACCGGCAGCTCGAGGATCGACTCGCGCAGCTCCTCGTCGCTCACCGCCAGCCCCAGCCGGCGGGCCTCGGCGCGCAGGATCTTGCGGTTGATGACGCGATCGAGAGCCTGCAGCGGCAGGCGCAGCTGCTCGGCCAGCTCCGGGGTGAGCTGTTCGCCGAGCTGCTGGCGCATCTGCTGTTCCATGTCGCGGTACTCGCGCTCGAACTCGCGGTAGCTGACCGTCTCGGCGCCCACGGTGGCGGCATTCTGGGTCGGCAGCTGGCCCTGGGGCACGCCGCTGCCGAAGTCGACGAACACGAACAGGACGAAGACGGCGATGACGGCCCAGAGGATCCAGGCCAGGTACTTCATCGAATCGCGCAGGACCTTGAGCATGAAGGGGAATCTCCTCGCTGGGGGGGGCCGCCTGGCGGACACGCGACTCTAGCACAAGGGCGGTCCCCGCCTCGACGCAACTCACGCTAGCGGCGTGTTATATTCGCTGCCCAGGGACGAGCCCCCTGGAGCGCAGGGACGAGGGTTGACCCCGGCACCAAATCCAACCAGGGACAAGCAGCGCAACAAGGGTCGGGACTGGTACAAGGTCTCGGTGGAGACCCTCAGGGGGTGGGCGATCGCCCTGCTCCTGGCGCTGCTCGGCGTCGCGGCGTTCTTCGGCTACGGCCACTGGCAGCGATACGCCCTGCAGCGCCAGGCCGCGGCGGTGATCGACGAGAGCCGGGTGCTGTTCCAGCGCCTGGCCGGCCGCCCCGACCGCGAGAGCTTCCACGGTGAGCACGAGAGCGGATGGGCGGCGCTGGAGAGCGCCCGCAGCTACTACGCGGAGGGCGAGTGGCGGCCAGCGCTCGCCGACGGCCGGCGGAGCCGCGAGATCCTGCTGTCGGTGCTCGACGCCGGGCGGCGGCGCGAGGGCGAGGCGCAGTTCATCGCCGTGCAGGGCCGGGTGGACTACCGGCGCGGTGAGCGCGGCGACTGGGAGGCGGCCCGCAACCGCGTGATGTTGCGCCCCGGCGACTACGTCAAGACCTCGACCGGTGGCTCGGCCGAGATCATGTTCGCCGATGGCACACTCTATGCAGCCCGCCCCAACACCCTCTTCCTCGTCAACGCCTCCCAGGACGGGGGCGGTGGCGCCGAAGGCGGCGAGCAGAGCATCGAGCTGCAGTACGGTTGGATCAATCTCAACACCGCCCATCACGGGAGCAGGGTGGCCACCCCGCAGGCCGAGGCGCGGGTAGAGGACGAATCCGAAGCAGTGGTCACCTACGACAGCGAGCGCAACCAGGCGAGCTTCACCACCTATCGTGGGGCGATGGAGGTGGCGGCCGGGGGCGAGCGGCGCCGGGTCGAGACCCTGCAGACCCTCAGCCAGAGCGACGGCGCGCTGGGCGCCGTCAACCCGTTACCCGCCGCGCCGCAACTGGTGGAGCCGGTGGAGAACCACGACATCAACCTGGACGCCAGGAAGGAGCTGATGCTCGCCTGGGAGCCGGTGCCGGGGGTCGGCCGCTACGCGCTGCAGATCTCGCGCAACCGGCTGTTCGTGGACAACGTCATCGACGTCGACGACCGTCGGACCGCCCAGGCGACCCTGGGACTGAGGGGAGAGGGCACGTTCGTCTGGCGGGTGGCCGCCATCAACGAGCAGGATCTGCGAGGCCCCTGGAGCCCGCCGAGCCGCTTTCGGGTGGCCTCGTTTCGCGGCGCCGGCGGCACCGGAGACAAGGAGCCGCCGGCCCTGGTCCTGCTGAACATCCAGGCCTATGGCAGCATCTTCATCGTCAGCGGCCGCACCGAGCCCGGCGCCTCGGTGTGGATCAACGGCGAGTCCGTGGCCGTGCAGGCCGACGGCTCTTTCACCAAGACGATCCAGTTGGCCCAGGCCGGTTGGGCTTTCATCGAAGCCCGCGCCACCGACGCCTGGGGCAACGAATCGACGCGGCGCGCCCGCGTCTTCGTAGAGAGTCTGTAGCTGGGCGGGTGCTCGCCCGCCGGAGGGAAGTGATCCATCATGGCACTGGGGTCCATACTCCGTTATTTTTCGAACGACCTGGCCATCGACCTCGGCACGGCGAACACGCTGGTATTTGCCCGCAACAAGGGCATCGTGGTGCGCGAGCCCTCGGTGGTGGTGATCAACAAGGTCACCAACAAGATCGAGGCGGTGGGCGCCGAGGCCAAGGAGATGCTCGGGCGTACCCCCGGCAACATCGAGCCCATCCGGCCGATGAAGGACGGCGTCATCGCCGACTTCGAGGTCACCGAGAAGATGCTCGACCACTTCATCCGCAAGGCCCACGGCGGGCGGCGGCTGGTACGGCCGCGCATCGTCATCGGCGTGCCGTCGGAGATCACGCAGGTGGAGAAGCGGGCGGTGCGCGACTCGGCCGAGCGGGCCGGCGCCTCGGAGGTGTTTCTGGTCGAGCAGGCGATGATGGCCGCCATCGGCGCCGGCCTGCCGATCACCGAGCCGTCGGGCAACATGATCGTCGACATCGGCGGCGGCACCACCGACGTGGCGGTGATCTCGTTGGCCGGGACGGTCTACAGCCGCTCGGTGCGCATCGCCGGCAACGAGATGGACGACGCCATCATCCAGTACTTGAAGCGCAAGTACAACCTGCTCATCGGCGAGCGCACCGCCGAGATGATCAAGTGGGAGATCGGCTCCGCCTATCCGCTCAAGGAGGCGCTGCGGATGGAGATCAAGGGGCGCGACCTGGTCGAGGGGGTGCCGAAGAACCTGATGATCTCGGACGAGGAGATCCGTGAAGCGCTGGCAGAGCCGGTCTCCACCATCGTCGAGGCGGTGCGCCAGGCCCTCGAGCGGACGCCCCCGGAGCTGTCGGCGGACATCATGGACCGGGGGATCGTGCTGTCGGGCGGTGGCGCCCTGCTGCGCAACCTCGACCAGCGGCTGCGCGACGAGACCGGCCTGCCGGTGGTGTTGGCGGAGGACCCTCTGGCCTCGGTGGTGCTCGGCGCCGGGCGGGTGTTGGAAGACATCGACCTGCTGCGCAAGGTCTCCATCGTCTGAGCCCGTCGAGGGAGCGTGAGCGGAGGCCGAGGTGACCGGTAGAGGCGCCCGCTGGCTCTTCGTCGTCCTCCTGGTAGCGGAGCTGGTGCTGCTCACCCGACAGGTGTCGCGCCGTGGCCTCGCCGGGCCGCGGGCCGAGGCCATGGTGGTGGCGGTGTTGGGGCCGGTGGCGCGCTCGGTCGTCGCCGTCGAGTCGGCGATCGGCGGAGCCGCCGCCGGCATGAGCACGCGCCGTCGCCTGCGCGAGGAGAATCGCCGGCTGGCCGAGCGGCTCGAGGCGGCCGAGCGGGAGCTGTTGCGGCGCCAGGGGATCGAGGAGGACGTGCTGCGTCTCGGTGCGGCGGTCCGCTACCACCGCCGGACGGGCACCGCGATGCGGTTGGCCGACGTGGTGTACGTCGACCACGCCTCCTGGCTGCGCAGCCTGCTGCTCCACGTCGGCGAAGCGGGGGTCGAGCGCAACCAGCCCGTGATCGCCACCCAGGGCCTGGTGGGGCGGGTGGTGGTGGCGGCCGACCGCTACGCCAAGGTGCAGCTGGTGACCGACCGCGCCTCGGCGGTGGGGGCGATGCTCGAGCGCACCGGCCGCCAGGGCGTGGTGCGCGGGGACGGGGAGGGGGGCCTGGCCCTGGACTACCTGCCGCTCCAGGCCGACGTGCGGGTGGGTGATCGGGTGGTGACGGCCGGCATCGACGGCATCTATCCGCGGGGCATCGCCATCGGCGTGGTCACCGTGGTGGCGCCCGGCACCCAGCTGTTCCACCGCATCGTGGTGGCGCCGGCGGTGGACTTCGCCCTGCTCGACCACGTCTACCTGCTGGAGCGTCAGGCGCCGCCGGAGCTGGTGGAGGGGGACGGGCGTGACCTTCCTTAGGATCCTGCTGGCGCTGGGCGCCGCCTACGTCGGGCAGCTGTTGGGCACCCGCCTCACCCCCTGGTTCCCGGCCCTGGTCGACCTGTTCCTGGTGGTGGTCGTGTGGTACGCGCTGCACACCCGCAGCGCCGTGGCGCAGCTCATCGGCGCGGCGGCCGGCCTGCTGCACGACGGCCTGACGGGCGGCCTGTTCGGCCTGCACGCGTTCGCCAACACCGTCGTGGCCTACGGCGTGGCGGCGGCGGCGCAGCGTGTCGAGGTGCAGCAGCAAGCGGTACGCGTGCTGCTGTTCGCCGCCGCTTCGGCCCTGCAGCAGGGGCTGGTGCTGCTGCTGCTGTTGCTGCTCACCGACGCGCCCGACGCCCCCGGCTGGGGGTGGGCGCTGGGGCGCGTCGCCATCACCGCCATGCTGGGCGCGGTGCTGGTGGGCATCGAGTCGCGCCTGCGCTCGCGGTGGAGCCGTTGGCAGCACGCCCGCTCCAGCCGCCTACGCTTCCGCTGAGCGTCGGAACAACCCGCCCCGCGCGAGCTGTTACACGAGGGAGGCAAGGAGTTTGCTGGCAACGAGGTAGCGATGACGACGATGCTACGCAGCCGAGAGCGCAAGGAGGCCATGGTGGGGCGGGTGCGCCTGCTCTCGGCCCTGGTCGGCGTGTGCCTGGTGCTGATCGCCTCCTCGTATTGGATGGTGCAGGGGATCCACGGCGCCGAGTACCGGGAGATGGCCGAGAACAACCGGCTGCGCCGGGTGCCCATCAAGGCGCCGCGGGGGGTTCTCTACGATCGCGAGAGTCGGCCGTTGGCCGAAAACGTCCCCAGCTACAACGTATCGCTCGACGTGCGGGCGGCGAGATCCCTCGACCACAGCCTCGCCTTCGCCGCCGACATCCTCGACCGCAGCGTCGACGACCTGCGCCGAGCGCTCGCCGAGCAGGGCGACATCCTCGGCATCCGCCCCGCCCGGCTGGCCGAGAACCTCACCCTGCCGCAGGTCGCCCGCTTCCAGCTCGCCGCTCTCGAGCACCCGGAGTTCGAGATCGAGGTCGACCAGCTGCGCCTCTATCGCCACCGCGAGCAGACGGCGCATCTGCTCGGCTACCTGGGGGAGATCAATCAGGAAGAGCTCAGCCGCAGCGGCGGGGAGTACCTGCGCGGCGAGCTGCTCGGGCGGCGGGGCATCGAGAGCCAGTACGAAAAGGTGGTGCGCGGCGACAACGGCGAGCGGGTGCTGGTGGTGGACAGTCGCGGCCGGCGGATCGAGGAGCAACGCACGGAGACCGCTCGCCCCGGACGCGATCTGCAGCTGACGATCGACCTCGACCTGCAGCAGGCCGCCTTCCGCCAGCTCGAGGACAAGGTCGGCGCGGTGGTGGCTCTCGATCCCCGCGACGGCGAGATCCTGGCGATGGCCTCGTCGCCGTCCTACGACCCCAACATCTTCGCCCGCCGGCTCACCGGCGACGCCTGGCGACGCCTGGTCGAAGACCCTCACCACCCGCTGCAGAACCGCGCCATCCAGAACGCGCACTCGCCGGGCTCGACCTTCAAGATGTTCACCGCGATCGCCGCCCTGGAGGAGGGTATCGCCAGCCCCGGCACTCGCGTCTTCTGCGGCGGCTCGGCGGTGTTCTACGGCCGCTCCTTCCGCTGCTGGAAGCGGGCGGGGCACGGCTCGGTCGACCTGCACCAGGCGCTGAAGCAATCCTGCGACGTGTACTTCTACACCATCGGGCAGCGGCTGGGCATCGATCGCATCGGGGCCTACGCCAAGAAGTTCGGCTTCGGCCGCCTCACCGGCGTCGACCTCGCCGGCGAAAAGCAGGGCCTGGTGCCGAGCCAGGAGTGGAGCCAGAGCGTGCGCAAGCACCCCTGGTACCCGGGGGAGACGATCTCGGTGTCCATCGGCCAGGGGCCGCTGCTGGTGACGCCGCTGCAGATGGCGGTGGCGATCGCCGCCCTCGCCAACGGCGGCAGGCTGCCGCCGGCGCACGTGGCCAAGCCGACAGGGGGGCCGAGGGCGGTCGACCCCGACATCTCCGCCGATGCCTGGGAGCGGGTGCGGGAGGGCATGCGCGCCGTGGTGATGGATTGGGGAACCGGCAACAACGCCAAGGTCGTCGAGGCGCCGCAGTTCCAGATCGGCGGCAAGACCGGCACCGTCCAGGTGGTGGCCCAGCACACCTGGATGAAGCCCCACGAGCTGCCCTGGGAGAAGCGGGACCACGCCTGGTTCGTCTCCTTCGCGCCGGTGGACGACCCGCAGATCGTGGTGGTGGTTTTCGTCGAGCACGGCGGCTCGGGGTCGCAGGCGGCAGCGCCGATCGCGCGAGCGATGTATGAGGAATTCCTTCGCAAGAGGCCCGATCTCCGGGATCCTGGTAAGGCCTGAGGAGCGCCCCCTCGGGCGGCTCTCCAACGTCCGCTGGAGCCTGCTGCTGGTGGCACTGATGCTGTCGGTGGTGGGGGCGGCGACCGTCCACAGCGCCAGCGCCGAGATGCCGATCGACTACCTGCCGCGACAGGCGGCCTGGGTGGGCATCGGCCTGTTGCTGCTGTTCGTCGCCCTGTCCGTCGACCATCAGCGGCTGGCCAGCTTCGCGCTGCCGCTGTACATGGCCTCGCTGGCGCTGCTGGGGCTGGTGCTGGTGGTGGGGCAGGTGCGCGGCGGCTCGCGGGGCTGGTTCGGGCTCGGCGCCTTCGCCGTGCAGCCGTCGGAGCTGGCCAAGTTCACCACCGCGCTGATGCTCGCCCGCTACCTCGCCGGCGTCGAAGGGGAGCATCTGAAGCTGCGCCAGATCGCGGTGGCGGTGCTGATCGTCGCCGCGCCGGTGGCGCTGGTGGCGATCCAGCCCGACCTCGGCGGTGCGGCCATGTACGCCCCGATGCTGGGCGCGATGCTGCTGGTGGCGGGGATCAAGAAGCGACTGCTCGCCGTCTCCTTGCTGCTGGCGGTGGTCGGCGGAGGGCTCGCCTGGACCTATGGCATGCAGCCCTATCAGCGCGACCGCATCCTGACCTTCCTCTCCCCGGAGACCGACCCCCAGGGCGCGGGGTACCAGGTGCGCCAGAGCAAGATCGCGGTCGGCTCCGGAGAGCTGCTCGGCAAGGGGTACCGGCAGGGCACCCAGAGCCAGTTGCGCTTCCTCCCCGCCCGCCACACCGACTTCATCTTCGCGGTGCTGGCGGAGGAGTGGGGGTTCCTCGGCGTCGCCTTCGTGCTCGGGCTCTACGGCGTCTTCCTGTTCGGCGCGGCGGAGGTGGCGGTGCGCGCCCGCGACCGACTGGGGATCCTGCTGGTGGTGGGCCTGCTGGCCACCCTGGGCTTCCACATCCTCTACAACAGCGCCATGGTGGTGGGGCTGGTGCCCATCACCGGCATTCCGCTGCCCTTCCTCTCCTACGGCGGCTCGTTCACCATGTATGCGTTTGCCGCCACCGGCGTCTTCCTCGGCGTCGACTACCGGCGCTACGTGAACCGATAAGGAGGCGGGGTCGGTCGTCCGTGGCGGCGCGTCTCCCGCCACCGCCGTACGCGTCGGTCGAAAACGTCGCGGCGGCGGGAGTCGATAAGATCGGTGGGTGCTGGACAGCAAGATGCTGGTCGAGCAGGATCCGCACCAGACGCGGGTGGCGGTGCTGGAGGACGACCGGCTGGCCGAGCTCTACGTCGAGCGGGCGGCCCAGCGCGGGGCGGTGGGCAACGTCTACAAGGGCCGCGTTCACCGCGTCCTGCCCGGGATGCAGGCCGCCTTCCTCGACATCGGGCTCGAGCGCGACGCGTTCCTCTACGTCGCCGACGTCCAGGACGACGAGGGCGAGCTCGACGAGGTCGAGCCGCCGGCCCCTGGCGAGCCGCGCGAGCTGCCGTCGATCGGCGATCTGCTCAAGCCCGGGCAGGAAGTGCTGGTGCAGGTGGCCAAGGACCCGCTGCCCAACAAGGGAGCGCGGGTGACCACCCACCTCACCCTTCCGGGCCGGTACGTGGTGCTGGTGCCCGGCGGCCACCACCGCGGCGTCTCCCGCCGCATCGAAGGCCCGGAGGAGCGGCAGCGGCTGCGCGACGCGCTCGCCGAGCTGTCGCTGGCGGGCGGTCTCATCGCCCGCACCGCGGCCGAGGGCAAGTCGCGCGAGGTCCTCGAGCAGGACGGTGCCGTGCTGGCCGCCCTGTGGGAGCGGATCCAGCACCGCGCCGAACGCGCTGCGGCGCCGGCGCTGGTGCACCGCGAGCTGGATCTGGCGCTGCGGGTGGTGCGCGACGTGCTGTCGCCGGAGTTCTCGGTGCTGTGGGTGGACGGCGAGGAGATGTACGAGGAGATCGTCGAATTCCTCGGCGAGGTGCAGCCGTTGCTGCTCGACCGGGTGCGCCTGTTTCGCCAGGACCGCGGGCTCTTCGAGCACTTCGGCATCGACGCGGCGATCGAGGAGGCCTTGCGCCCCAAGGTGTGGCTCAAGTCCGGCGGCTACATCGTCATCAACCCTACCGAGGCGCTGGTGGCGATCGACGTCAACACCGGCCGCTTCGTCGGCGGCGCGAGCCTCGACGAGACCATCCGCGTCACCAACCTCGAGGCGGTCGAGGAGATCGTCCGCCAGGTGCGGCTGCGCAACCTCGGCGGCATCCTGGTGATCGACCTGATCGACATGGCGGTGCCCGAGCATCGCCAGGAAGTGTCGGCCGCCCTGGAACGGTCGCTGCTGCGCGACCGCGCCCGCTACAAGGTGCTGTCGATTTCCGAGTTCGGCCTGGTCGAGATCACCCGCAAGCGCAGCCGCCCGAGCCTGGAGCGGCAGCTGACCCAGGCGTGCCCCTACTGCGAGGGTCGGGGGCGGATCAAATCCTGGCCCACCATCGCCCTCGCCCTGCGGCGAGAGGTGCTGCGCCACGCCGGGGGCTCGGTCGCTCGCGAGCTGCTGTTGCGGCTCCATCCGGAAGTGGCGCGGGCGCTGCAGCAGGAGGAGCGGCCCGTGCTCGACGAGCTGGAGCGGCGCCTGGGGGTGACCCTGGTGCTCCAGGGCGATCCCCTGCTCCACCCCGAGCGCTTCGACATCCTGGATGTCTGAGCCGCAGGGCAGCGCGGCCGCAGCGGAGGCGCCCGCCCGGCGCCCGCTGCGGACGGCGGAGCTCAGCGGGGAGGTGGCGGCGGCCTGGGACGGCGGCGACCTGCCGGCGGCCCTGCCGCGCCTGCTCGATCCCGCCGCCGCCCGCGAGACGTTGCACTGGGGGCGCAACTACCTCTACGTCGCCGACTGGCCGGCCCGCGGCGAGGGCGCCGGCGGCGAGGCGGTGGTGGTCAAACAGTTCCGCAACCAGGGGTGGCGCCGGCGGCTGGATCGCCGGCTGCGCGGCAGCAGGGCGGAGCGCAGCTGGCGGATGGCGTGGGCGTTGCGAGCGGCGGGCATCGGCACGCCGGAGCCGGTGCTGTGGATGGAGGGGAGGGCGGCGGAGGCGCCGTCCTGGCTGGTCACCCGTCACCTCGCCGGCTGGACGGAGGCCAGGTACTACGTGCGGGCGCTCAATGCCGGAGAGGCCGAGGCTCGCTTCCCCGACCTCCCCTCCGCGGCCTTTCTCGCCGCCGTGGCGGCCCTCGCCCGCCGGCTCCACGACCGCGG
>DATKEH010000116.1:0-6405 GCA_035546355.1 Thermoanaerobaculia bacterium | reverse complement strand
TCCCGGCGTGGGCGCAGGAGGTCATCCGCGAGCGCGGCATCCGCCTGTTCACCCTCGACGCCTTCGCCATCGCCCGCGCCGAGACCGACGTCGCCGACCTGCAGTTCCGCATGCAGGGCGCCGCCTTCCAGGGCGCCTTCTTCAAGGCCAGCCCGATCATGCAGCGCGAGGGCCTCGCGGAGGAGGCGCTGTTCCTCACCATCCACGAGCTGCTCGCCAAGAAGTTCGGCCACCGCGGCGAGCAGGTGGTGGAGGACAACTTCCGGGTCATCCGCCGCGGCTGGGAGGAAGTGCGCGAAGTGGCGTGGCAGGCGCTGCCGGCGAGCGCCGAGGCGGCGGCCGCGAACGGCGCCTGCGACATCCCCTGGTACCTGCGGCCGAACGACGGCGCCGAGGGGATCGCCGACCCCTTCCGCTTCCTCTGCCAGACCTGCGCCGGCTATCGCGAGGGGGAGGACCCGCTGGCCGACCCCTTCGCCGCGCTGTCGGCGATCCCCGCCGCCACCGGCATCTTCCGCGACATGACCGGCATCCGCTTCGAGGTGCCCGAGCTGATCGCCGCGCGCTGCACCGGCTGCGGCCAGTGCTGGACGCAGTGCCCCGACGCCGCCATCCCGGGGCTGGTGTCGGAGATCGGCGACGTGCTGCGGGTGGCGCTGGCGACGGCGCGTGAGCGCGGCGGCCGCCGCGCCGCCAGCGGGCCGCTGGACCGCTTCCTCAAGCCGCTGGGCGAGGAGGCGCGGCGCCTGCTGCGCGAGGAGCAGGAGTACGGCACGTTCGCCGCCGCCTTCACCCGCGCCTGGGACCGGCTGGCCGCGGGAATCACCGTGGACGAGGGTGAACGCCAGGCGCTCGACGCCGAGGCCGAGCAGGTGGCGGCGGTGCTCGCCGAGATGCCGCTGGCCCGGACCGCCCCTTTCTTCACCGTCCCCGAGCGGCGGGCCGAGGGCAGCGGCGGCCTGCTGTCGATCGCCGTCAACCCCTACGCCTGCAAGGGGTGCAACCTGTGCGTCGAGGTCTGCCCCGACGAGGCGCTGGTCTCGGTGCCCCAGGACGACGCGGTGGTCGAGCGGCTGCGGCGCGGGTGGGAGCTGTGGGAACGGCTGCCCAGCACGCCCGAGCGCTTCATCCAGGTCAGCGACCTCGAGCAGGGGATCGGCGTGCTCCACACCCTGCTGCTCGACAAGAAGGCGTTCCACTCGATGGTGGGCGGCGACGGCTCCTGCATGGGCTGCGGCGAGAAGACCGCGGTACACCTGATCGTCGCCGCCGTCGAGGCGGCGGCGCGGCCGCGGGTGGCGCGCTTCGTGGCGCGGCTCGAGGAGCTGATCGCGGCGCTACGGCGCAAGAGCGGCGAGCTGCTGGCGCCGCACGTCGCGGTCGACGCCGATCCCCAGGAAGCGGCGATCCACCTCGACCTCGAGCTGCCGCCGGAGGTGCGCGAGCGGCTGCTGCGCCACGAGGCTCTCCTCGCCCAGCTCGAGGACCTGCGCTGGCGCTACCTGCAGGGCCCCAGCGGCCGCGGCCGCGCCGCGCTGGGGATCTCCAACTCTACCGGCTGCTCGTCGGTGTGGGGGAGCACCTACCCCTACAACCCCTACCCCTACCCCTGGGTCAACCACCTGTTCCAGGACGCCCCTTCGGTGGCCATCGGGCTGTTCGAAGGGGTGATGCGCAAGATGGCCGACGCCTTCGCCGCCGTACGCCGGGCCGAGCTCGAGATCGCCGACGGCTACGACCCCGACCGTCACCAGCGCGAATTCGAGGCCTTCGACTGGCGCGCCTTCAGCGACGAGGAGCACCTGCTCTGCCCACCCCTGCTGGTGGTCGGCGGCGACGGCGCCATGCTCGACATCGGCTTCCAGAACGTGTCGCGGCTGATGGCCTCCGGCAAGCCGATCAAGGTGGTGGTGCTCGACACCCAGGTCTACTCCAACACCGGCGGTCAGGCCTGCACCAGCGGCTTCCTCGGCCAGGTCTCGGACATGGCGATGTTCGGCAAGGCGCAGCACGGGAAGACCGAGCAGCGCAAGGAGATGGGCCTCATCGCCATGGCCCACCGCGGCACCTGGGTGCTGCAGAGCTCGCAGGCCTCGCCGGCCCACCTGATGGGCGGCGTGCTGCGCGGGCTGGCGTCGCGGCGGCCGGCGATCTTCAACGTCTACACGCCCTGCCAGGCGGAGCACGGGCTGCCCGACTCCGGCTCGGCGCGAGCCGCCAGGCTGGCCCTCGAGTCGCGCGCCTTCCCCTACCTGCTCTACGACCCCGACGGCGGCGCCAGCTTCCCCGAGCGGCTGTCGCTCGACGGCAACCCCGCCGTGGCGGATACCTGGCCTACCTACGAGCTCACCTACCGGGAGGCCGACGGCATGGACCGCACGCTCACCCTGCCCCTGACCACCGCCGACTGGGCCGCCACCGAGCCGCGCTTCGCGCGCCACTTCGAGGACCTGCCGCAGGAGCGCTGGAACGGCGCGATGGTGCCGTTTTACGAGTACCTGGAGCTGCCCGCCGCCGAGCGCGCGGGAAAGACCCCCTTCCTGCACGTCCTGGCGGCGGACGGTTCGCTGGGGCGGCGGGCGGTGTCGCCGGAGATGGTGGCGCTGGCCGAGGACCGCCTGGAGCTGTGGAACACGTTGCGCGAGCTGGCCGGCGTCAGGGTGCCGGAGGGCGTGCGGCGGCAGGTCAGCCAGCCGCTGGTCAGCGAGTTCGAGGCGCGGCTGGCGGCCCTGGAAGCGGAGCACCGGGCCAGGATCACCGCCCTCGAGGAGGAGTACCCGCGGCGCATCACCCGCCGCCTCGCCGCGGCGATGCTGGCCGGCGAGGGGCCGTTCGCGGGGATCGGGGCCGCGCCCACGGCTGCGGCCGCACCGGCCACGGCGCCGGCTCCGGCCCCCGCGGCCGCACCAGCGCCGGCAGCGGCGGCGGCAGTGGCAGTCGCCCCGGCGCCTGCGGCGGCGCCGCCGCCGCAAGCGGTCCCGCCCCCGGCCGAGCCCGCGCCCGGCCCGGCCGGCGACGGGGTCGAGCCGTGGATCGAGACCGAGCTGTGCACCTCGTGCGACGAGTGCATCCGCATCAACCCCAAGATGTTCGCCTACGACGCCAACAAGCAGGTCTACTTCAAGGACCCGCAGGCCGGGACCTTCAAGGAGATCGTGATGGCGGCGGAGCGCTGCACGGGGCGGGTCATCCACCCCGGGACGCCGCTGAACCCCGACGAGCCGGACCTCGCCACCTGGGTGAAGCGGGCGGAGCCCTTCCAGTGAGGTCGTCACCGCAGCGCGCAGGGCTCAGCGCCCGCCCGGGCCGCCGCGGAGGGCGGCCCCGGCACCCGAATTCCATGCGACCCACGGGCGTACGGGGGGGCCTGCGCGCCCGCCCGGGAGGGGCGGCGGCGTGACGCCGATCCTCGCCGCCACCGCGATCATGGCCGGGCTGGGGCTCCTCTTCGGGGTGGCGCTGGCGCTGGCGGCGCGTTTCTTCGAGGTCGACGAGGACCCGCGCATCGACCAGGTGGAGGCGATGCTCCCCGGCTCGAACTGCGGCGCCTGCGGCGAGCCCGGCTGCCGCGCCCTGGCCGAGAAGCTGGTGACCGGCGCCGCCGCTCCCGGCAAGTGCACCGTCTCCAGCGCGGCGGGGATCGAGGCGATCGCCGACTTTTTGGGGGTCGAAGCAGGCGGCGACGAGAAGCGCGTGGCGCGGGTGCACTGCGGCGGCGGCCTCGGCCGCGCCCGGCAGCTGGCGAGCTACCAGGGCTTCGACAGCTGCCGCGCCGCGCACCTGGTGGGCGGCGGCGGCCTGGAGTGCTCCTGGGGCTGCCTCGGGCTCGCCGACTGCGTCCGCTCGTGCACCTTCGACGCCATGCACATGAACGCCTGGCTGCTGCCGGTCGTCGACGTCGACGCGTGCACCGCCTGCGGCGACTGCGTCGAGGCCTGCCCGCGCGACCTGATCGACCTGATGCCGCTGTCGCAGCGGCTGATCGTGCAGTGCGTCGCGCCGCTGGCCGCCGACGAGGCGCGGCGGCTGTGCACCGCCGCCTGCGACGCCTGCGGCCGCTGCGCCATGGACGCCGCGCCGGGATTGATCCGGATGGAGCGCAACCTGCCGGTGATCGACTGGGAGAGCGGCGCCGAGGCGGACCCCGGGGCGACCTGGCGCTGCCCCACTGGCGCCATCCAGTGGGTGGAGGGGGAGCAGTTCCGGGCCGATGCGGCGACCGCCGCGAGGAGCGCCCATGCCTGAGCTGCGCGACACCGCCCGCGCGCTCGCCCGCAGGCTGATCGCCGGCCCGCCGCCGCAGCCGCCGCCAGGCGAGCGGGTCGCCGCCTCGGGGCGTGCAGCCGTGCAGCGACTGGAGGCACTCGCCGGCTCCACCGCCACCCGCGGCGCCGAGGCGCTGGGCCAGGCGCTGGGGGGCCGCCGCACCCACTCCCTCCTCGATGCCGGAGACCCGGCGCTGCTGCCGCTGGCCGAGAGCGCGGCGCGCCGCCACACACCGCTGGTGCTGCACGTCGCCACCGGCGGCGACCACGCGGCCCTGCACCGGCTGGCCGCAGCCGGCGCGGCGGTGCTGGTACCGCGCAACCTGCAGGAAGCCGTCGACCTGGCGCTCGCCGCCCGCCGCCTGGCCGAGACCGCCCTCTGCCCCTGTGTCGTGGCGCTCGACCCCGAGCTCGCGCACGGCGTACAGGACGCGGAGCTGCCGCCGGCGGCCGCGATCGCCGCCTATCTGGGCGCGGCCGCCGACGTCGTCGACTGCCCCACCGCCGCCCAGCGGGCCGTCTTCGGGCGCCACCGCCGCCGGGTCCCCCGCTGGGCGGATCCCGACCACCCGCGGCAGCTGGCCGCCTCGCCCCCGGCGGCCAACGCCGGCGCCGCCGCGGTCGGCGAGGCGCTCTTCTTCCGCGGCCATCGGCACGAGCTGCTGGCGGCGGCGTTGGCGGAGCTGGGGCGGCTGACCGGCCGGCCGCTGGCGAGCTGCGCTCGGCAGCGGCTGCATCGCGCCGAGCTGGTCCTGGTGGCCCTGGGAGTGCAGGCGGAGGTCGCCGAGAGCGTCGCGGCGGCCCTGCGGCAGGAGGGCCGGCGGGTGGGGGTGCTGGGCTTGCTGGCGCTGTCGCCCCTGCCCGTCGAGGAGCTGCGGCGGGCGCTCCCCGGCAAGCGTCCGCTGGCGGTGCTCGAGCGCGCGGCGCCCGTTGGCGGGAACGCCGGGGAGCTGCTGGCCGCGCTCCGCGCCAACCTGGCGGGCGGCGACGGCGGCCGCGGCGGGCGCCGCATCCTGCACGGCTTCTGGGGCCTCGGCGGCGATCCGCTGCGCGCGGGCGACCTCGCCTCCTTCTGCCGCGCCGCGGCGGCCGGCGAGGTCAGCCCCTGGATCGGTGTCTCCAGCCAGCCCGGCGAGGACGAGCCGTGGCGCCGGGCTCGACGCGACCAGCTGGCCCGCGCCTATCCCGCCCTCGGCGACGGTTTCGGCGTCACCGGCGCCGCTGCCGACCGGGGCCGGCAGGCAGGCCTCGGCATCGAGCTGGCGGGCGACGCGGCGCCGCTCCTCTCCGCGGCCGCCGGGCTGCTGCAGGCCGTCGCCGGCGGCCACCTGCGGGGGGTCGCCGCGACCGCGGGGCGCCCCGCCCGTCTGACCTGGTGCGCGGCGCCGATCCCCGAACCGGGAGCGGACGCGGCCAGCGACCTGACGCTGACGGTGCGGCCGGGCACGCCCACGGTGTCGGTGCGAGACCCGGAAGGCGACGTCGATCTGCCACTGCCGGAGGAGGAACCGGCCCTCCGCAGCGAGCGGCTGCTGGGCGTGCTGTGCGGGGTGCTGCGGCGGCGCGGCTCCCTCGACGTCACGCCGCGACGGCTGCTCGCCGCCCGCCGCGTCGCCCTGGCCGCGAACCGCCCCACCGAGGCCGCGCTCGAGCCGGCGCTCGCCGCCTTCACCGCCGGCCTCGACGACGCCGAGCAGGCGCGGCCACGGCGACAGGAGGCCGGGAGCCGGCAGGCGGCGGCGAGGGTCGCCGCGCCCACCGGCGGTGGCGAGGGGCCGACGGGCAACCCCCGGACGATGGGGCCGCAGCCGGCAAACGCGCCTCTGGCGTCGGCGACCGGTGGGACGCTGGGCCCCCTCGACGACCGCGCCCTCTCCTGGCACGGGCTCGGGCTGCTCCACCGCCAGGGGCGGCCGGCGGCCGTCCTCCCCGACCCGCTCCTCACCTGCGGCGTCGTGCCGGCCGCCACCGCGCCCCTGGCCGCCGCCCGCGAGAAGCTCCTGCTGCCGCTGTGGGCACCGGCCCCCTGCACCGCCTGCGGAGCGTGCTGGTCGCTGTGCCCCGAAGGGGCGGTCGCGGCCCGCGTGCTGCCCCCGGCGGCGCTGCTCGAGGAGGGGATGGCGCGCGCCAAGGCGGCGGG
>DATKEH010000115.1:0-2189 GCA_035546355.1 Thermoanaerobaculia bacterium | reverse complement strand
CACCGCAAGCTGCTGGCGGCCGGCGACCGCGACGTCCACGACGACTCGAAGCCGACGACGCTGCCCATCGCCCGGGCCATCGTCGACGCCCTGGTGCGCCATCCCAGCAAGCCGCCCTGGTACATCGACCTGCTGAACCTGAACCTGAACAACCAAGACCTCGGCACCGCCCGCGAGCGCATCGCGCGCTACCTCGAGTCCTTCGACCGCGACGGCAGCCGCATCACCGCCAACTTCGATTTGGACTCCCAGGAGGAGACGGCATGACCACCATGGACCGAGAGGCGGCCGCGACGGCCCTGGAGCGCGAGGTCGAGGCGACCCGGCGCTGGATGGAGGGCCCGCGCTTCGCCGGCATCCTGCGCCTCTACACGCCGCGCCAGGTGGTCGAGCAGCGGGGCACCATCGCCAACGACTACACCGTGGCGCGGGAGTCGGCTGCGGCGTTCTACGACCGCCTGCGGCAGCTCTTCTCCGAGCGCCGGAGCATCACCACCTTCGGCCCCTACTCGCCGGGCCAGGCGGTGGTGATCAAGCGCCTGGGCATCGAGGGGATCTACCTCGGCGGCTGGGCCACCTCGGCCAAGGGCTCGACAAGCGAGGACCCGGGGGCGGACCTCGCCAGCTACCCGTTGAGCCAGGTGCCGGACGAGGCGGCGGTGCTGGTGCGGGCGCTGCTCACCGCCGACCGCAACCAGCGCTTCCTGCGCGCCCGCATGAGCGACGAGCAGCGCGCCAGGAACCCGGAGGTCGACTTCCGCCCATTCATCGTAGCCGACGCCGACACCGGCCACGGCGGCGATGCCCACGTGCGCAACCTGATCCGCCGCTTCGTCGAGGCCGGCGTCCCCGGCTACCACATCGAGGACCAGCGCCCGGGCGCCAAGAAGTGCGGCCACCAGGGGGGCAAGGTGCTGGTGCCCTCGGACGAGCAGATCAAGCGGCTCAACGCGGCGCGCTTCCAGCTCGACGTCATGGGCGTTCCCGGCATCCTCGTCGCCCGCACCGACGCCGAGGCCGCGACGCTGCTCGACGGCCGCGGCGACGAGCGCGACCAGCCGTTCGTCCTCGGCGCCACCCACCGCGACGTGCCGGCCTACAAGGCCTGCTACCTGGCGTTGATGAAGCGCTTCTACGACCTCGGCGTGCGCGAGCTCAACGGCCACCTGCTCTACGCCCTGTCGGAGGGGGAGTACGCCGCCGCCGACGCCTGGCTGGCGCGCACCGGCCTCGCGGAGGCCGCCGCCCAGGGAGTCGCCGCCTGCCGCGAGGACGGCCGCGCCGTCGACCGCGCCTTCGACCAGGCCGCCTCGAACCTGGTGACGGCCTGGGAGGAGGACGCCGGGCTGGAGACCTACGGCGAGGCGGTGGCCGAGGCGCTGGAGTTCCTCGCCCAGGAGGACGAGAGCCTCGTTCCGCAGGTCGAGGAGTGGCGAGAGCTCGCCCGCGGCGCCTCCTTCTACGCCGCCCGGGAGCGGGCCAGGGAGCTGGGGGCCGACATCCACTGGGACTGCGATCGCGCCCGCACGCCGGAAGGCTTCTACCAGGTGCGCGGCGGCATTGACTACGCCATCGCCAAGTCGCTGGCGGCGGCGCCGTTCGCCGACGTGCTGTGGATGGAGACCAAGACCGCCGACCTCGCCGACGCCCGCCGCTTCGCCGAGGCCGTCCACGCCGAGCTCCCGGACAAGATGCTGGCCTACAACCTCTCACCGTCGTTCAACTGGGACACCACGGGGATGAGCGACGACGAGATGCGGGGCTTCTCCGAAGAGCTCGGCAAGCTGGGCTTCGTCTTCAACTTCATCACCTACGGCGGCCACCAGATCGACGGCGTGGCGGCCGAGGAGTTCGCCACCGCGCTGAAACAGGACGGCATGCTGGCGCTGGCGCGGCTGCAGCGCAAGATCCGCCTCGTCGAGTCCCCCTACCGCACGCCGCAGACGCTGGTCGGCGGGCCGCGCCTGGACGCCGCGCTGACCGCCTCCTCGGGCCGCACCGCCACCACCAAGGCGATGGGCAAGGGCTCCACCCAGCACCAGCACCTAGTGCAGACCGAGGTCCCCAAGAAGCTGCTCGAGGAGTGGCTCGGCATGTGGAGCGAGCACTACGGGCTCACCGACCGCCTGCGGGTCGACCTCAAGCCGCAGCGCGCCGGCTCGGAATTGCTCGAGCTCGCCATCTACGGC
>DATKEH010000114.1:0-22256 GCA_035546355.1 Thermoanaerobaculia bacterium | reverse complement strand
GCCGCGCGCGCGACGGTCGCGGTTCCAGCCGTCGATCGCCCGTTGCACCTCGATGGCCGCGCGCACCGCCCGCGCCGCGTGGTCCTGCTGCGCCATCGGCGCCCCGAAGAAGGCCATGACGCAGTCGCCGATGAACTTGTCCAGGGTGCCGCCGTGGGAGAAGATGGCCTCGACCGAGTGGGTGAAGTACCCCTCGAGCACCTCCGCCACCTCCTCGGGCGGCTCGTTCTCGGCGAAGGTGGTGAACCCCACCACGTCGGCGAACAGCACCGTCACCCGCGCCGGCTCGAGGCGGCGGCGCCCCTCCTCCACCGCCGCCCCTTCCTGCGACAGCACCAGCTCGATCACCGCCGGCGAGTGGTAGCGCTCGAGGCGGCTGCGCACCTGCTTCTCGAACTCCACCCGCTCGGCGTAGCGGATCCTCTCGACCGCCACGGCGGTGTAGTTGGCCAGCGCGGTGAACAGGTCGAGGTCCCCCTCGTTGAAGGTGCCGGCATGGAACGGCGAGTCGACCTGCATGACGCCGATGATGTTCTCGCCCGACCAGAGCGGCGCGCACATCGCCGAGCGGATCTGGTGGATGCGGATCGACTCGCCGGTGGCCAGGCGCTGATCGGCCTGCGCGTCGTGGGTGAGCAGGGCGACCCGCTCGCGCATCACCGCCTCCAGCATGGTCTTGGACACCGGCACCTCGTCGCCGGGGCGGAACTCCACCTTGTCGCCGATGCGCGCCACCTCGCAGACCAGCTCGCCGCTGGTGTCGTCGCGCAGCAGGATGAAGCCGCGATCCACCTGCAGCGCCTCGAAGGCGATGGCCAACACCTTGTCCAGCACCTCGTCGACGGCGTTGGCCTGGATCAGCAGGCGCGCCAGACGGGTGAGGATGCCGAAGATGGTGTTGGCGTAGGCCTGGTCGAGGACCTGACGCTTGCTGTCCTTGGCCCGCTGCGTGACCAGATCGCGAGTGGTGGTCTCCTCGAGGCCGTAGTCGGCCGAGAAGTCGGCCAGCCGCCGCACGATGGTGGCGCTCGAGATGCTGGTGCCGGGGTGCGCGCCGGGCGGCGGCTTGGGCGCCACCGCCGCCGTTCGCGTGGCGCCCGACACGTCGCTGGCGTCCCCCTCGACCGCGAACTCGAAGATGCCGATCTTCAGCCGGTCGTTGGAGCGCAGCGGCGCCTTCTTGACCGTCAGCCCGTTGACCTGCACGCCGTTGGTGCTCTTGAGGTCGTAGAGGAACCAGCCGCCCCCCTCCCGGCGCAGGGCGGCGTGCCGGCGGGAGACCGAGAAGTCGGGCAGCACCAGGTCGTTGTCGCTGCCGCGCCCCAGCCGCACCTCGTCCCGCTCCAGGGGGAAGAGGCATTCGCGGCCGTCGATCAGGCCCCGCAGCGTGTACATGGGTGGGCGCCGATGATATCAGCCGCGGGAGAGCCAGAGCATGAGGGCCTTCTGGAGGTGGAGGCGGTTCTCCGACTGGTCGAAGATCCGGCTCTGCGGCCCGTCGGCGACCTCGGCGGCGACCTCGTCGCCGCGATGAGCCGGCAGGCAGTGCAGGAACACCGCCTCGGGGCGCGCCGCCGTCATCAGGGCGGTGTCCACCGTCCAGCCGGCGAACGCCTGGCGGCGCCTGGCGGCCTCCTCCTCCTGCCCCATCGAGGCCCACACGTCGGTGTACACCGCCGAGGCGCCGCTCACCGCCTCGCGCGGGTCGCGGGTGAGGGTGATCTCCGTCCCCGCCGCCGCCGCGTCCTGGCGGGCGAGCTCGAGGTAGTGCTCCTTCACCTCGTACCCTTCGGGGCTGGCGACGGCGATGTCCATCCCCACCCTGGGGGCCCCGAACAGCAGCGAGTGGGCGACGTTGTTGCCGTCGCCGACGTAGGCGATCTTGCGCCCCCGCAGCTCGCCGAAGAGCTCGCCCAGGGTGAAGTAGTCGGTCATGCCCTGGCAGGGGTGGAGGTCGTCGGTCAGGCCGTTGATCACCGGCACGCTGCCGTGGCGCGCCAGGTCGAGCACCGTCTGGTGGGCGAAGGCGCGGGCCATGATCATATCGACGTAGCGCGACAACACCTGGGCGGTGTCGCTGATCGGCTCGCCGCGCCCCAGCTGGATGTCGCGCGACGACAGGAACAGCGCCTGGCCGCCGAGCTGGAAGATCCCCACCTCGAAGCTCACCCGGGTGCGGGTGGAGGATTTCTCGAAGATCATCGCCAGGCTGCGGCCGGCCAGCGCGGTGCGAAAGCGCTGCGGCTCGCGCTTGACGTCGGCGGCGAGGTTGAAGATCTGTTCCACCTCTCCCGCCGTCAAGTCGTGGATGCTCAGGAAGTGGCGCATCAATCCTCTCTTTCCAGGGGCATGGTCATGCAACGGGGACCGCCGCGCGCACGCGACAGCTCGCGTCCCGAAAAGGTGATCACCGTACGGCCGCCGGCAGCCAGGTCGGCGGTCGCCAGCGCCTGCTCCTCGTCGAGCAGCCGCCACCCCCGCGCTTCGAGCTCGCCGGTGGTGCGGCGGTTGCGGTGGTAGAGGAAGACGATGCCGGGGGCCACGGCGAAGGCGTTGGCGCCGTCCGTCCACTGCTCACGCTGCTGCTCGATGAAGTCCTCGTCGCCGCCGCAGGGGACCAGCTCCAGCACCACCCCGGCCGCCGCCAGGGCGGGCAGCAGCGCCGGCTGCACGGTGAAGGTGAGCTCCGCCGCCGAGAGGTCCACCGAGTACACCCGCGCCGCCTCGGGCCCCCCGGCCTCGATCACCGGCGGGTAGCCGAGACAGACACCCTCGTCGATGACGGTGAAGACGGTGTCGAGGTGCATGAAGGCGCGCCGCGGCGGCAGCTCGACGGCGATGAGGTGGCGGAAGGAGGTCGGCTCGCCGCGCAGGTACTCCGCCAGGACCTCGACGCCGCGGCGGTTGGTGCGCTCGCTGATGCCGACCAGCAGCACCTCGCGACTGACCACCAGCACGTCCCCCCCTTCGAGCGTCGGGAACGGGTAGGCGGGGCCGTAATCCGGCACCGCGTGCGGCGGCGTGTGGATCTCCGTCAGCGCCGCCCCGGCGAGCGCCGGGTGATGGCGGAAGAGGGTGCGCGCCAGCAGCGGCTCGCGCTCGCGGGCGTCGGTGGCCATAGAGCCGATCACCACCCGGTCGCCGAGCACCACCTGCGGGTCGCGCTGGAAGAAGTAGTTGGGCACCGGCAGCAGGTCGAACAGCGTGCCGCGGCGGCGCGACCCCGGGACGCTGCGCAGGCCTCCGATCAGCGCCTCGGTGAGCCCGGCGGGCGGCAGCTCGCGCAGCCGGTCGAGCACCCGCCGCGGCACCTGGAAGGACTCCTCGAGCGCCTCCAGCAGCTCCCCCCGCGGGTCGTCCTCGGCCAGCGCCTCGGCCAGCAGGTCGGCCGCGTCGAGCGTCTCGACCCCGAGCCGGCGCAGCAGCTCGCAGAAGGTGTCGTGCTCCTGCCGCGCCTCCTCGCCGTCGAGGATGTCGTCGAACAGCAGGTGCTCCATCATCGCCGGCACCATGCGATCGATCTCGCTCTCGGGACGGTGGATGAGAACGCGCCGCAGACGGCCGATCTCCGAATGGACGTGCAGGGCCATGGAGGGGTGTCGTTCCCGGGTGGGGCGCCCGGCGGGGCGCGGGGGCGGAGTCTACCACCGCGGCGGGGGACGACGGCCCGCCGGCCCGGCCTGGAGGCCCGCTGGATGCGATAGCCTTCAGCCGGCGGGCGCCGCCGCAACCGCGGGGCCTCGCTCGCCGCCGCCGATGTCCAACCCCCTCCAGCAGCGCTACGCCAGTCGGGAGATGGCGGCCATCTTCGCCGACGAAAACCGCTACCGGCAGTGGCGCCGACTGTGGCTGGAGCTGGCCCGCTGCCAGCGCCAGCTCGGACTGCCGATCAGCGAGGAGCAGCTGGCGGCGCTCGAAGCGGTGGCCGACCGCATCGACTTCGCCCGGGTGGCGGAGATCGAGCGCGCCACCCGCCACGACGTGGTGGCGCATCTGCGCCACTTCGCCGAGCTCGCCGGCGAGGCCGGCGGCATCCTCCACCTCGGCGCCACCAGCGCCTTCCTCACCGACAACACCGACGTGCTGCTGCAGCGCGAGGCCCTCGATCTGCTCGCCGGCCGGCTGGCGGCGCTGGCGGCCGCCCTCGCCTCCTTCGCCGAGCGCACCGCCGCCATCCCCTGCCTCGCCTACACCCACTTCCAGCCGGCGCAGCTGACGACGGTGGGCAAGCGCGCCTGCCTGTGGCTGCAGGACGCCCTCATCGACCTGCGGGAAGTGCGGCGGGTACGCCGCGAGCTGCGCTGCCGCGGCGTCAAGGGCACCACCGGCACGCAGGCGAGCTTCCTCACCCTGTTCGACGGCGACCACGACCGGGTGCGGCGGCTGGACCGCATGGTGGCCGAGCGGCTGGGCTTCGTCGCCAGCTTCCCGGTCAGCGGCCAGACCTACACCCGCAAGCAGGACAGCCACGTGCTGCAGGCGCTGGCGGGGATCGCCGAGAGCTGCCACAAGCTGGGCACCGACCTGCGGCTGCTGCAGGGGGTAGGCGAGCTCGCCGAGCCCTTCGACCGCGACCAGGTGGGCTCCTCGGCGATGGCCTACAAGCGCAACCCGGTGCGCGCCGAGCGGATGTGCGGCCTGGCGCGGCGGCTGCTCACCGACGCCCTCAACGGCCCCCTCAACACCGCCACCCAGTGGCTCGAGCGCAGCCTCGACGACTCCGCCAACCGCCGCCTGGTGCTCGGCGACTCGTTCCTCACCGCCGACGCGGTGGCCGGGCTGGCGGCGCACATCGCCGAGGGGCTGGTGGTGCGCGAGGAGGTGGTGCGCAGCCGGGTGGCGCGGGAGCTGCCGTTCATGGCCACCGAGACCTTCCTCATGGAGGGGGTGCTGCGCGGCGGCGACCGCCAGGAGCTGCACGAGCGGATCCGCGGCCACAGCCTGCAGGCGCAGCAGGTGGTGGAGGGCGGCGGCGACAACCCGCTGGTCGCGCGCATCGCCGCCGACCCGGCGTTCCGCCTCGGCCGCGAGGAGGCGGAGCGGCTGCTCGACCCGCGGGCCTTCACCGGCCGGGCCGAGCGGCAGGTGGCGGAGTTCCTCGCCGAGGAGGTGCGCCCCGCGCTGGCCGAGGTCGAGGCCGCCGCCGTCGCCGCCCCGCGCGTCTAGCCGGTCGCCGCGCCCCGCGTCTAGCCAGTTGGGAACGCTTGCGCGGTTCGGCCGGGCGGTGTCGGCCCGCATGTCGCGCGCGCCCGGGCACGGCGCCGGGTAGGTGGGGGGCAGCAGCGGCTCGCGGCGCCCGAGCCCGCCGCGAGCCTCACCGGCGCCTCGACATGCCTTCGCGCCGGGCCAGCCGCTAGTTCCCGCGATAGTAAGCCTTGCGCTCGCCCTGACGGCCCCTGGCGCGCACGACATGCGGGCCGACACCGCCCTCCGCGGTCGCGAGGAGAAGGCTCCTCGAATTGTCCCAGACGAGGGAGCACCACCTGCGGAGGGCGGCGGCGGGGCGGGCGGTTGGGTACACTTGGAGGATCGGCGTCATGGGCTCGCTGAGGGATTTCCGTCATGCCGCCGCCTGGGCGCTGGTGGCGCTGGTCGTCGCCGGGCTCTTCGCCGGCTGCCGCAGCGGCCGCCGCGGCGCGGTGCGGCCGGGGTGGAGCGACCGCGGTGTCGCCTCCTGGTACGGCATGCCGTTCCACGGCCGCATGACCGCCAACGGCGAGACCTACGACATGTACGTGCTGACGGCGGCCCATCGCACCCTGCCCTTCGGCACGCTGCTGCGGGTACGCAACCTCGACAACGGCCGCCAGGTGCGGGTGCGGGTCAACGACCGGGGGCCGTTCGTCAAGGGCCGCATCCTCGACCTCTCCTACGCCGCGGCGCAGGAGCTGGACATGGTGCGCCACGGCACGGCGCGGGTGCGCATCGAGGTCCTCGGATTCGTCCCTGGCCGCGAGCGCGGCGGGCAGCGGCAGCTCGCCCTCGCCGCCGCCGCCTTCTGGTCGGTGCAGGTCGCCGCCTTCCAGGAGCGGGGGCGGGCGGAGGCCCTGGCGGCCGAGCTGGCCCGCCACTACCCGCAGGTGCGCGTGGACGAGGCGCCCCCCTGGTACCGCGTGCGGGTGGGCAGGCTGCGGAGCCCCGCGAAGGCCGAGAAGCTGCGGCGGCGCCTCGAGGCCGCCGGGTACGCCGCCTACGTCGTCCAGGCGCCCTGAAGCGGCGCTACCCTGCGCTCCGCTTCGCCGCCAGCTCCTGCAGCCACTCCTTGATCCCCTGGTCGAGCCGCCGGCGGTCGCCGTGGCGTTCCAGCGCCACCGCCACCAGGCGGTCGACGAGCTCCGGCAGCGGCACCCCCGAGACACCCCACAGCCGCGGATACATCGAGATGCGGGTAAAGCCCGGCACCGTGTTGATCTCGTTGACGTACGGCGTGTCCCCCTCGAGCAGGAAGTCCACCCGCGCCATGCCCCAGCCGCCGATGGCGGCGAAGGCCGCCACCGCCAGCCGCCGCACCTCCCGTTCGACGGCGGCGTCCAGCTCGGCGGGGGCGACCAGCCCGGCCGCGTCGTCGAGGTACTTGTCGGCGTAGTCGTAGAACTCGGCCGCCGGCTGGATCTCGCCCACGGCCGAGGCCTCGAGCGGCCGATAGCCGAGCACCGAGCACTCGAGCTCGCGGCCCGCGATCCCGCGTTCGATCAGCACGTGGTCGTCGAAGCGCAGGGCGTGGCGCACCGCCGGCTCCAGGCCCTCCCGGCGCCCCACCTTCTGCACGCCGACGCTCGAGCCGCCGATGCTCGGTTTGACGAACAGCGGCAGCGGGAGAACGTCGGCGCCGGAGAGGCAGGCGGCGGCGTCCTCGTCGAAGTCGGCGGCGGAAAAGCCGACGAACTCCACCACCGGCACGCCCGCGGTGGCGAGCAGCCGCTTGCACTGCAGCTTGTCCATGGCCAGGGCGCTGGCGGTGACCCCGGCGCCGACGTAGGGCAGATCGAGCATCTCGCACAGGCCCTGCAGCGTGCCGTCCTCGCCCCAGGTGCCGTGGACGATGGGAAACGCCACCTCGATGCCGCTCCCCAGCAGATGGCCGACGGTGGGCATCATCGGCACCCCCTGGGGCGGCAGCGCGTCGAGCCTGCCGTCGAGGGCGGCGCGGGAGAGCTCGCGGTCGAGCCAGCAACCGTCCGGCGTCACCCCCAGGGGCACCACCTCGTGGCCGGCCTCGGCGAGCGCCCGCGCCACCGTGCGTGCCGAGGTGATCGATACCTCGTGCTCGACGCTGCGCCCGCCGAAGATCACTCCCACCCGCTGTCGCTTGGTCATCGTCCGTCTCCCTGGTCGCGTCCCGCGCCTGGGGTGCAAAGCGTGAGCCATCGCGATGGCGCCGGCGTGGCGATGCCGGGGCCGAGCCGCGGCAGCGGGCGGAGCCACCCGGGATGCCGCGCCGGGCCGCCGCGGCGGCGGTGTCCTGGCGAGCCGCTACCCCGCGTCCACCAGCCGCGCGCTCTGCACCTCCGGCAGCTCGGCGATCCGCTGCACCATTCCGGGGGGCGGCTCCTGGTCGATCCGCACCACCGCCATCGCCCCGTCCCGCCCGGCGCGCCGCCGCGCCAGATGGATCTCGGCGATGTTGACGCCGGCCTCCCCGAGCAGCGTGCCGAGCTTGCCGACCACTCCCGGTACGTCGCGGTTGGTCAGCACCAGCAGGCGCCCCTTGGGACGGAACTCCAGGCGGAAGCCGGCCAAGCGCACCACCCGCGGGTCGCCGTCCGCGAAGAAGGTGCCGGCGAGCTCGGCGCTCCCCTCCGGCCCGGACAGCGACACCCCCACCAGGTGCGGGTAGTCGCCCTCGGCGGCATGGGTCGCCCGCACCACCTGGATGCCGCGCGCCGCCGCCAGGGTCTCGGCGTTGACGTAGTTGACCGCCTCGCCGAGGAAGCAGGACAGCGCGCCGCGCAGCACCGCCACCGCCACCGGCGCCTCGAGCGCCTCCTCGACGCCCCACAGGTCGACCTGCACCCGGTTGAGGCTGCCCTCGACCAGGCCGCTGGCCAGCCGCCCCAGCCGCTCGCCGAGTTGCAGGAAGGGCTCGCCGCGGGTGCCGGCAGGGCGGAAGGGCAGGTTGACAGCGGAGATGGCGAGCGAGCCCTGCAGGGCCGCCAGCACCATCCGCGCCGTCTCCAACGCGATGCGCTCCTGCGCCTCCACCGTCTGGGCGCCGATGTGCGGAGTGGCGATGACCCCGGGGTGGTGGACCAGCGCCCAGTCGCGCGGGGGTTCCTCGGCGAAGACGTCGACCGCCGCGCCGGCGACCCCGCCGCTGTCGAGGGCGGCGAGCAGCGCCGCCTCGTCCACCACGCCGCCGCGGGCGCAGTTGACGAGCAGCACGCCGGGGCGCATCCGCGCCAGCTCGGCGGCGCCGAGCAGGCCGCGCGTCTCGTCGGTCAACGGCACGTGTAGGGTGACGACGTCGGCCCGCGCCAGCAGCTCCTCGAGGGAAAGCGGCTCGACGTCGAGCCGCCGCGCCACCGCCGGATCGAGGTAGGGATCGTGGGCGACCACCTGCATCTCGAAGGCCCGCGCCCGCGCCGCCACCTGCTGGCCGATGCGCCCGAAGCCGATCACCCCCAGCGTCTTCTGCTGCAGCTCCTGGCCGACGAAGCTCTTGCGGTCCCACACCTCCTGCTTCATGGCGGCGTTGGCGGCGGGCACCCGCCGGGCCAGCGCCAGCAGCAGCGCGAAGGTGTGCTCGGTGGCCGAGATCAGGTTGGCGGTGGGCGCGTTGACCACCAGCACGCCCCGCTCGGTGGCCGCCGCCACGTCGACGTTGTCGACCCCGATGCCGGCGCGGCCCACCACCTTGAGCCGGGCGCCGGCGGCGAGCAGCTCGGCGGTCACCCGCGTGCTGCTGCGCACCACCAGGGCGTCGTACTCCGGCAGCAGCTCGGGCAGGCGCGGGCGGTCCTCGGCGGCGAGCTCGGTCACCTCGGCGCCGCTCGCGCGCAACACCTCGAGCCCGGCGGGGTCCAGCGAATCCGCGATCAGGATCTTGTACATGGAGGTCGGCATTCTAGCGGCCCGCGGCCAGCACGTCATCGAGGGCGGCCAGCAGGCCGTCGAGATCCGCCTCGGAGACCTCTCCCATGTGACCGATGCGGAAGGTGTCGCGCTTCCAGTCGCCGTAGCCGCCGCCGACGGTGAACCCGCGCCGCGCCAGGGCCTGCACCCACGCCGGCGCCTGCCACCCGGCCGGCGCCCGCAGGGCGCTCACCGTCGGCGAGCGGGCCCCGGCGGCGGCGGCGAACGGCACCCCCCGCTGCTGCGACCAGGCCTCGGTGCGCCGCAGCAGCCGCCGATGGCGCTCCCAGCGCTCCTCCACGCCCTCGGCGAGCAGCCGCTCCAGCTGGCGGTCCAGCGCGTACACCAGGGTCACCGCAGGGGTCGAGATCGGCCCCCCCTCGCGGTGCTTCTGCAGGTAGCGCCGCAGGTCGGTGTAGAAGCCGCGGCGGGTCCCCCGCTCCGCCCGCTCCTCGGCTCGCGGCGACAGCGTGGCGAAGGCGAGCCCCGGCGGCAGCGCCAGCGCCTTCTGCGACGCGGTGAGCACCAGGTCGAGCCCCCACTCCGCGGTCTCCACCGCCGCCCCGGCCAGCGAAGAGACGGCGTCGACGAGCAGCAGCGCCTCGCTCTCCTCGCGCACCACCGCGGCGATCTCCGGCAGCGGGCTCAGCACCCCGGTGGAGGTCTCGCAATGGGCGAGGGTCACCGCATCGTAGCGCGCCCGGCGCAGCGCCTGCCGCACCAGCTCCGGCGCCACCGCCTCCCCCCATGGCACCGCCACCGTGTCCGCCTCCTTGCCGAGGCTGCGGCTGATCTCCTGCCAGCGCGCCGAGAAGGCGCCGCACACCAGGTGCAGGACGCGCCGCTCGACCAGCGACTGAACCGCCGCCTGCATCAGCAGCGTGCCGCTGCCGGTGGCGAGGATCACCTCGCGCTCGCTGCGGAAGACGACGGCGAGGCGCTGCGCGACCCGCTCGTAGATCTCGCGGAAGGCGGCGGAGCGGTGGGCGACCGGTTGCGCCGCCTGGGCCGCCAGCACCTCGGGGTGCACGAACGTCGGGCCGGGGAGGAAGAAGCGGATCGGGGGCATGGCCGAAAGCGGCGGCGGCGGCGGCGTGCCGCGCCGCGGCATCCTGTCACCGGGGAGCCGGCCGGTCAATGGCCGGCGGGCCAGGGACGCGGCCGCCGCAACGCCGCCAGCAGCTCGGCGCTGGAGAGCCGCCGCGACCAATCCGCGCCGGCCACCGTCCATCGCTCGTCGCCGGCGGCCGTCAGCGCCGGCGCGGCCACCTCGCCGCGCACCAGCACGGCGGCGCAGCCCACGAAGTGCTCGCGCAGCAGGTCGCGCAGCACCGGCTCACCGCGCAGCGCCTTGACCGCCGTCGTGACCCCCTCCCCCACCGCCACGGCGCGCAGGGCGCCGGCCGCCGCCGCCTGCAGCAGGGGGGCGGGCGGCGCTGTCGCCCCGGCCTCGAGGTCGAGCCACCCCAGCCGCACCCCCCCCTGCCGCGCCGCCGCCCACAGCGGCGTGAAGACCTCGGCCGCGGCATCGACCCGCAGCAGGTGGACGCGCTGCATCGCCCGTCACCCGTAGAGCAGCGCGCCCTGCCGCTCGTCGCGGAAGCGCCGCTCGTCCTCGCTCCAGCTCTCCACCCAGCCGCGGACGCCGTCGCCCGCGTCGAGCCGCTGGCGCAGCGCGTCGCTGCCGGCGAGGAGGTCGATGGCCGGGCGGTCGCTGACGAACTCGTAGGGCTCGCGCCGCCACAGCTCCGCCGGATCGGTCAGCCCCGCCAGCACCGCCAACACCTCGACGCCGGTGCGGTAGGGGCGGAAGGCGGCGGGGTCGGTGACCACCACCTCGACGCCGCCGCAGTGGCGGCCGGCGTGCTTCTGGTACTGCGGCCGGAAGTAGGTGGGGACGAAGCGCACCCCGGGAAGGGCGCTGCCGTCGAGCCGCCGCACCAGCTCCATCGGGTCGAGGTGCGGCGCCCCCAGCAGCTGGAACGGCCGCGTGGTGCCGCGCCCCTCCGACACCCGTGTGCCCTCGACCAGGCACATCCCGGGGTAGACCAGGGCGGTGGCGAAGCTCGGCATGTTGGGCGAAGGGGCGATCCACGGCCGGCCCGTCTGCGGCCACAGCATCTCGCGCCGCCAGCCCTCCACCTCCCACACCCGCCAACCGTTCGCCCGCCCGCCGCGGCGCAGCTCCAGGGTGACGACCTCGCCCAGGGTCAGCCCATGCCGCACCGGGTGGGGGAAGGCGCCGACGAACGACGCGAAGCCGGGGCGCAGCAGGTTGCCTTCCACCACCTCACCGCCCAGGGGGTTGGGGCGGTCCAGCACCCACACCTCGCAGCCCGCGGCGAGCGCCCCCTCCACCGCCCACAGCGCCGTCGCGCAGTAGGTGTAGTAGCGGCTGCCGACGTCCTGCAGGTCGACGAGCAGCAGGTCGAGGCCGCGAAAGGCGTCGGGTGTCGGCCGCAGGCTGTCCGGATCGCTGCCGTACAGCGAGCGGATCAGGACGCCGGTCCACGGGTCGTGCTGGTCCTCGCTCGGCACCATGTCCTGCTCCACCCCGTAGTAGCCGTGCTCGGGGCCGAACAGCACCTGCGGCATGTCGGCGATGGCCGCCAGCGCGACGTGCGCCGGCACTAGCTCGGCGGTGACCGAGGGGATGTGGGAGAGCAGGCCGTAGCGCCGCCCGCGCAGCGGCGCAGGGTCGGCCAGCAGCCGGTCTAGGCCGGTAAGGATCACCGCCGGAAGTCCCCGCGCACCCCGCCCGACTTGGCTTCCAGGCGCAGCTCGCCGATCACCGCTCCGCGCTCCACCGCCTTGACCATGTCGTACAGCGCCAGGGCCGCCACGGCGCAGGCGGTGAGCGCCTCCATCTCGGCGCCGGTGCGGCCGTGCGCCACCACCCGGCTGTGGATCGACACCCCGCCCTCCGCCGCCCGCAGGGCGACCTCCACCTGGTCGAGGGGCAGGGGGTGGGCGAGCGGCACCAGGGTGGCGGTCGCCTTCGCCCCCTGGATGCCGGCGAGCCGCGCCACGGCGAAGGCGTCCCCCTTGGGCAGGCGGTCGAGGCGGGCCACCGTCTCGGCGCTGAGCCGGACGTGGCAGGAGGCCTCGGCGACGCGGCGGCTCACCGGCTTGTCGGAGACGTCGACCATGTGGGCGGCGCCCTGGTCGTCGAGGTGGGAGAAGTCGCCGCCCATGGCCGCAGCGATGGTAGTACACTCGCGCCCATCTTGGAGCCGTTGCGGCTGAGCATCGTCGTCCCCGCCCTCGACGAGGCGGCGGCCCTGCAACGCTGCCTACCCGCGGCCCGCTCGCAGGCCGACGAGCTGATCGTCAGCGACGGCGGCAGCGGCGACGGCACCGCCGCCGTCGCCAGCGCCCTCGGCGCCCGCGTCGTCTGCGGGCCTCCGGGGCGGGGCCCGCAGCTCAACCGGGGAGCCGCGGCGGCGAGCGGCGACGTGCTGCTCTTCCTCCACGCCGACACGCTGCTGCCGCCGCAGGCCGGCGAGGGGGTGCGGCGGGCGGTGGCCGCCGGGCGGCGGTGGGGTGCCTTCCCCCTCGCCTTCGACGACCCTTCCTGGCGGTTCCGCCTCACCGGCCGCCTGATCAGCTGGCGCACCCGGCTCACCGGGCTGCCCCTGGGCGACCAGGCGCAGTTCGTCACCCGCCGCGCGTTCGCCGAGATCGGCGGTTTTCGCGACTGGCCCGTCCTCGAGGATCTCGACCTCGCCCGCCGCCTGCGGCGCCAGCAGCACCCGGCGCTGCTGCCCTGGCCGGTCACCACCGCCGCCCGCCGCTACCGGCAGCGGGGGCTGCTGCGCACCGTCGTCCGCAACTGGCTCATCTGGGCCCTGTTCGTCCTCGGGGTGCCGCCGCGGCGCCTGGCCGGGCTCTACCGTCACGTGCGGTGACGGCGGCGGGGGCGAAACGGCCCTGCGGGCGCGACCGCCGCAGGGCCCCCCGGGGGTCGCGAGGACGGACCGGGATCAGGAGTTGACGCTCTCCTTGAGATCCTTGCCCGCCTTGAACTTGACGTTCTTGCTGGCGGCGATCCGGATGCTCTGGCCGGTCTTGGGGTTGCGGCCGGTGCGGGCGGCGCGCGACCCGACGCTGAAGCTGCCCAGCCCGGGCACCTGCACCCGCTCCCCCTTCTCCAGGTGCATGGAGATGGCCTCCACGACCGACTCGACGGCCGCGGCCGCCTGCTTCTTGGAGATCCCCTCCACGTTGTCTGCGACGTACGCGACGATGTCCGCTTTGCCCGCCATCTCTCCTCCTCGCCTCAGGTTGGTTTTCGGGTGCGCCCCGGGCACGATAAAGCAGGCGGCAAGAAGCTGTCAACCGAAAGCGGACTCGGGGAATCGATCGCGACCGGGGACGGCAGGGGATCGCCTGCGCGCTCGCGGATGGGCGTCACCGGCGGCGCTCGAGGACCTGGACGGTGAAGCCGTCGTGATCGCCGCCGGGCAGCAGCCGCCAGCGGCCGGGAGCCTCCAGGCCGCGGTCCGCGGGGGCCGGCGTCGAGGCGGCGAGGTCGACGGGGCGCAGCTGCGCCAGCCCGCCCTCGGCGCCGGCGATCAGCTCCTCGTTCTCCTCGGCCTCGATCGAGCAGGTGATCGCCACCAGCCGGCCGCCGGGCGCCAGCAGGGGCGCCGCCGCGGCCAGCAGCCGCCGCCCCTGTTGCGCCAGGCGCCCGATCTCCCCCTCCGAGAGGCGCCACTTGAGCTCGGGGTGCTTGCGCAAGGTGCCGGTGCCGGAGCACGGCAGGTCGAGCACGACGCGGTCGAAGCCGCCGTCGAAGGGGGGGCTGGCGCCGTCGGCGGCGACGACGGGCAGGCCGCGGCCGAGGCGCCGCAGGTTCTCCCGCAGCGGCCCGAGACGCTGCAGGCTGCGGTCGGCGAGCACCGGTCGCAGCCCCGGCTCCCAGGCCACCAGGGCCAGGCTCTTGCCGCCCGGCGACGCCGCCACGTCGAGCACCCGCTCGCCGCCGGCCGGCGGCGGCAGCAACGCCGCCACCTGGGCCGCCTCGTCCTGCACGTAGCAGTCCCCCTGGGCGAAGCTGCGGGTGGTGAGAGGGTTGCCGGCGCGCACGATCAGCCCCAGCGGAGAGAGCGCCGACGGCTCGACTTCCAGCCCCTCGTCGATCAGCGCCTCCGCCAGCAGCTCGCGCCCGCCGCGGTCGCGGAAGGCGAGCAGGTGCATCGGCTTGGGCGTGTTGTTGGCCGCCAGCAGCCGCTGCGTCCGCTCGTGGCCGAAGCGGTCGCACCAGCGCTGCACCAGGAAATCGGGGTGGCTGAGCTCCACCGCCAGCCGCCGCACCGGGTCGCGCTCCTCCACCGGCCAGGCGCCTGGCCGGGGGCTACGGGCGATCCGCCGCAACACCGCGTTGACGAAGCTGGCGCCGCCGCGGTGCGTCAGGTACCCCGCCTGCTCCACCGCCTCGTCGACGGCGGCGTAGGGCGGGACGCGCTCGAGGAACAGGAGCTGATAGGCGGCGATGCGCAGCGGCGCCCGCAGCGGCTGCTCGATCTCCTCGAAGCGGCGGTGGCTGGCGGCCGCCAGCACATGGTCGATCCGCCGCAGCCAGCGCAGGGTGCCGTAGACCAGCTCCTGCAGCAGCGCCTGGTCGCGCTCCTCGAAGCGATCCATCACCCCGCGCAGGTAGCCGGCGGCCGGGGACGCCGAGGCGAGGGTGCGCTCGACCACCCAGGCCGCCGCCACCCGCACGTTGTCCTGCGGCGTGCGGCGGGGCGTCAGGCGGCGCCCGCGCGGCCCCGGCGGCAGGCTGCGCCGGCGGCTCACCGCAGGGGCCTCACGCCAGCCTCTCGCCGGCAGCGAGGCGCTCGCCGTTGGCGAAGTCCGGGGCGTCGACGGGACGTCTGCCGGGGCGCTGCAGCCGCTCCAGGCCGAGGACGGTGCCGTCGCCGCAGGCGACCCGCAGGCGGCCGTCGGCGAGCCCCAGGAGGGCGCCCGGCGGGCTCTCGCCGCCGGCCACCCCCTCGCCACCCTCCACCACCTCGGCCCAGTGGATGCGCAGGGGCTCTCCCCGCAGCTCGGCGTGCAGCCCCGGCCACGGGGTCACCGCCCGCAGCTGGTCGAACAGCTGCCGCGCCGTGCGGGCCCAGTCCACGCGCCCGTCCTCCTTGCGCAGCCGTGGCGCGTAGGTGGCCTCGGCGTCCTCCTGCGGCCGCGGCGCCACGGTCCCGGCCTGCAGCCGGTCGACGGTCTCGAGCAGGGCCGCCGCCCCCAGGTGCGCCAGGCGCGGCGCCAGCTCGCCGGCGGTCTCCCGACCCGACAGCTCGGTCTCGGCGGCGAGCAGGATCGGGCCGCTGTCGAGGCCCTCCTCCATCACCATGGTGGTGACGCCGGTCCGCTCGTCGCCGGCGCGCAGCGCCGCTTGCACCGGCGCCGCTCCGCGGTGGCGCGGCAGCAGCGAGGCGTGCACGTTGACGCAGCCGTGGCGCGGCAGGGCCAGCAGCTCCCGCGGGAAGATCTGCCCGAAGGCCACCACCACCGCCAGGTCGGGCGCGAGCGCCCCCAGCCGCTGCTGGAGTTCGGCGTCGCGCACGCTCGCCGGCTGCGCCACTTCCAGCCCCTGCTGCCGCGCCCAGGCGGCTACCGGCGGGGTGCGCTGGCGCTGCCCGCGCCCGGCCGGCCGGTCGGGCCGCGCCACCACCAGCAGCGGCGCCCGGCCCGCAGCGCACAGCGCCTGCAGGGTGGGGAGCGCGAACTCCGGAGTGCCGAAGAACACCAGCCGCGACAGCCGCATCGAGGCATGGTAAAGCATCCGCCGCGAGACCAGGTGGCTGCCGCGGGTCGCCACCCCGGCGCCCTCGTGCGGGCGGGCCGATCCACCAGGGAAGCCGGCGGCACGCCAGGGCGGTCGCCGGCGGACGGGCCCCTACGGGGCACCGCCCCTCGGCGACCCGCGGCAGGCACCTCCGTGGTCTCCCGTCGCCGGGCGAGCGGCACCAGGGTGACGCCGGCAAAGGGGCGGCGGCGGCCCGGCCGCGGTGCCGGGCCGGGGCGACGGCCCTGGCGGGGGCGTGGAGGCGAGCGCTCGTGCACGATGGCGGCACACAGCGGACGGTCCGGCGCGAAGCCGAGTCGAGGCGCCGGCGAGGCTCGCGGCGACAACGCCGCGAGCCGCTCCCGTACACCACCTGACCGGCGCCGTCCCCCGCCGGGGCCGGCGCCCCGGCCCCACCGCACTCGGACCCTACTCGCGGGTGGCGTCGATCTCGGCGAAGTAGTCGGGCTCGACCAGCACCTCGCGCGGCTTGCTCCCCTGGGCCGGGCCGAGCAGGCCGTCGCGCTCCATCATGTCGATCAGCCGCGCGGCGCGCGAGAAGCCGATGCGCATCCGCCGCTGCAGGTAGCTGGCCGAGGCCTTCCCCTCCGAGACCACCAGCCGCGCCGCCTCCTCGAACAGCTCGTCGTCGTCCTCGCCCGCCGCCGGCCCGGCGCCGTTGCCGCTCTCGGCGAAGCGCAGCACCTCCGGGTCGAGCTCCGGGGCGCCCTGCTTCTTGAGCCAGCGCACCAGCGCCGCGGTCTCCTGCTCACTGATGTAGGCGCCGTGGAGGCGCAGCAGGCGCGAGGTGCCCGGCGGCATGAGCAGCATGTCCCCCTTGCCCAGCAGCCGCTCCGAGCCCACCGTGTCGAGGATGGTGCGCGAGTCGTGCCGCGAGGCCGTGGCGTAGGCGATGCGGCAGGGGAAGTTGGCCTTGATGGTGCCGGTGATGACGTCGACGGACGGCCGCTGGGTGGCGACGATGAGGTGGATGCCGACGGCGCGCGCCATCTGCGCCAGCCGCGCGATCGAGGCCTCGACCTCGTTCGCCGCCACCATCATCAGGTCGGCCAGCTCGTCGATGACGACGACGTAGTAGGGCAGCGGCTTGAGATCGGCGGCGGTGATCTCGCTCTCGTCCTCCAGCGACAGCCGCCGCTGCACCTCGGGATCGGTGATCGCCCGGTTGTAGTAGTCGATCGAGCGCACGTGCACCTCGGCCAGCAGCCGGTAGCGGCGCTCCATCTCCGCCACCGCCCAGCGCAGCGCGTTGGCCGCCCTCTTCGGCTCGACCACCACCTCGGTCTTGAGGTGCGGGATGTCGGCGTAGACGCCGAGCTCCACCCGCTTGGGGTCGATGAAGATGAACTGCACCTCCTCGCGGGTGGCCTTGTAGAGGATCGAGGTGATCATGCTCTGCAGGCCGACGCTCTTGCCCGAGCCGGTGGCGCCGGCGACCAGCAGGTGCGGCATGGTGGCGAGGTCGGCGAAGTAGGGCTCCCCCTGCAGGCTGAGGCCCAGCGCCATGGTCAGCACCGACGGGGCGCGGCGGAAGGTCTCGTGGGCGAGCAGCGGCCCGAGGCGGATCGTCGAGCGTTTCGGGTTGGGGACCTCGATGCCGAGCGTCGAGCGCCCCGGGATGCGGTCGATGCGCACCGACTCGGCCTCGAGCGCCAGCGCCAGGTCGTCCTGCAGGCTGACGATCTGGCTCATCTTGACTCCCGGCGCCGGCTTGAGCTCGAAGACGGTGATCACCGGCCCCGGATTGATGCCCTCGAGCGTGCCCTCGACGCCGAACTGGCCGCAGCTCTTGCGGATCGTCTCCCCCAGGCGGATGAGGTCGTCCTCGGCCACCGAGCTGCGCGCCCCGTCGAGCAGCAGCAGGTTGAGGGGCGGCAGCGTCGCGTCCCCGGCGGCCTCGAACAGCGCCGGCTGCGCGGCGCCGCCCGCCCGCGCCGCGGCAGCCTGCGCCGGCGCCTCCTCGGCCGCCAACTTGCGTACCGCGAAGCCGCCGGGGCCCTTGCGCTCCACCACCCGCAACGGCAGGTCGAGGGCGTCGGCGTCCGGCGCCGGTGCCGACTGGGTGAGCGGCGGCGACGGCACCGTGTCCTCCTCCCGGCGCCGCAGGTGCTTGGCCACCACCCGCTTGCGCAGCCGCTCGCGGTCCCGCCGCTGCCGCCAGCGCGCCCAGTGCAGCAGCAGCCGCTCGCCGCGCGCGGCGAGGCGGGCGCGCCAGCCGACGACCATTTCCGCCAGGGTGCTCTGCAGCAGCAGCGAGACGCCGATCACGGCGGTGGCGCCGACCAGCAGCAGGGTCCCGCCGACGTTGAGCCGGCGCACCAGGGCCTCGGCGAGGAAGCGCCCGAGGACGCCGCCGCTCTCCAGGGTGGCGCCCCGCCACGCCAGGGTACCCAGCATGACGTGGAGGAGCACCGGCAGGGCGGCGAAGAGGAAGAGGAACCCGACCGTGCGCCCCGGCACCGGCGGCGCCCCACGCCGCCGCAGCAGGCGCCACGCCGCCGCCCCGAGCCCGGCCGGCAGCAGCAGCGCCGCCAGGCCGACCAGCCCCAGCAGCAGGGCCGACAGCTGCGCCCCCACCGCGCCGATCCAGTTCTGCGGCCGTAGCCGCCCGCCCTGGATCTCGTGCAGGAAGCTGGGGTCGTCGGGGTGGTGGCTGAGCAGGCTGGCCAGCAGCAGCGCGGCGGCGGTCGCCAGCACCAGGCCCAGCAGCTCGCTCCCCTTCGCCGGCGCGAGCCGGGGCCGCGCCAGCGCCTTTTCGGTCCGTGCGTGCGTGCTCGCCATCGCCCCCTCGCCGGAGAGCCCGCGCCGACCCCTTCGGGGCGGGCTCCCTCCGTTCCCCTCGACGTGCTGGCGGCTCGTTTCAACCCTTGCTTGAACCAGCAGCCGATAAGTTACGACGAATTCTAACAGAATCCGCATTCGAGGCGGGTGCGATAGCCTGCGGCCATGGCGCGGCCCCGCCTCGACAAGCGCCTGGGGCAGCACCACCTCACCCGCGCCGGGGTGCTGGCGCCGCTGCTCACCTTCCTGCGCCCGCAGGCGGCGCGGGTGGTGGAGATCGGCCCCGGCGGCGGCATTCTCACCGCCGAGCTGCTGCGGCTGGGGGCGAGCCGCGTCTGGGCCCTGGAGGTCGACCCGGCCTGGGGGCTGGCGCTGCGCCGCCGCGGCGCCGAGCCGCGGCTGCAACCGGTGGTGGTGGACGGGCTGGCCTTCCCCTTCCCCCGCCTGCCGGCCCCGACGCTGGTCTGCGGCAACCTCCCCTACAACGTGGCGACGGCGCTCGTCGCCGCCGTCCTCCCCTGTCACGCGGCGGTACCGCGCGCCGCCTTCCTGCTGCAGAAGGAGGTGGCCGAGCGGCTGGCCGCGGCGCCCGGGTCGCGCGCCTACGGCTCGCTGTCGGTGCTCGCCACCGCCTACGCCGAGGTGCGGATCCTGGGGCGGGTACGGCCCGGCGCCTTCCGCCCGCCGCCGAAGGTGGAGAGCGCCTTCGTCGGCTTCACCCTGCGCCCGCCGCCGCTGCCGGAGCCGCTGATGCCCGAGCTCCTGGCCCTGGTCCGCCAGGGCTTCGCCCACAAGCGCAAGACCCTGCGCAACGCGCTGGGGGCGGCGCTGGGGCGGCAGCGCACCGAGGACCTGCTCGCCGCCGCCGGCGTCGCGCAGCGCGCCCGGGCCGAGGAGCTGGGGCTCGGCGAGTGGCTGCGCCTGTTCGCCGCCTCCCGCCCCTGATGCCATTTTGGCACGCCGGCGCCGCTCCGGCCCTCGGCGCCGGCTGCGGCGGCGGGAATTCCCCCGCCTTGCCGGGCGGTTGGGCGGGACGGCGCGTGGAACGCCTCTTGCTATTGCAGGCCACCGCCGTGGACATGGCCGATCTCGCCACACTCAATCGCGACGTCGAACGGGAGGCCGTGGTGCTGCGCCAGGTCGAGGCGGAGCTGCGCAAGGTCCTGGTGGGCCAGCAGTACCTGCTCGACCGCCTGCTGGTGGGGCTGCTGTGCCGCGGCCACCTGCTCATCGAGGGGGTCCCGGGGCTGGCCAAGACGCTGGCGGTCAAGACGCTGGCCGAGACGCTGCACATCGACTTCCCGCGCATCCAGTTCACCCCCGACCTGCTCCCCGCCGACCTGGTGGGGACCTTGATCTACGACCAGCGCAGCCACGAGTTCGTCCCGCGTCGCGGGCCGGTGTTCACCCAGCTGCTGCTCGCCGACGAGATCAACCGCGCCCCCGCCAAGGTGCAGTCGGCGCTGCTCGAGGCGATGGAGGAGCGCCAGGTGACGCTCGGCGACGCCACCTCGCGGCTCCCCGAGCCGTTCATGGTGCTGGCCACCCAGAACCCGATCGAGCAGGAGGGGACCTACCCCCTCGCCGAGGCCCAGGTCGACCGCTTCCTGATGAAGCTGCGCCTGGACTACCCGACGCGCGAAGAGGAGCGGGCGATCCTCGACCGCCACCTGATCGACGCCCACGCCGAGGTCCACGCGGTGCTCGACGCCGAGCGCATCCTGGCGCTGTGCCAGGTGGCCGACGCGGTCTACCTCGACGACAAGATCCGCGAGTACATCCTCGACCTGGTGGCCGCCACCCGCGACCCGCGCCAGGCGGGCATCCCGGCGCTGGCCGGCCTCGTCGACTTCGGCGCCTCCCCCCGGGCGACGCTGTTCCTGGCGCGGGCGGCGAAGGCCCTGGCGCTGCTCCGCGGCCGCGGCTACGTGATCCCCGAGGACGTCAAGGAGGTGGCCCCCGACGTCCTGCGCCACCGCCTCGTGCCGACCTACGAGGCGGAGGCCGAGGAGGTCACCAGCGACGACCTGGTGTCCAGGATCCTCGACCACGTCGAGGTGCCCTGAGAGCCCCAGGCTCCAGCCGGCGCGATGCCGTCGTTCCTGCCCTTCCGCCGCCCCCCCCCACCGCCGCGCCCGACCCATCAAGCGCCGGCCGGCGCCGAGCTGCTGCGCAAGGTGCGGCGCATCGAGATCACCACCCGCCGGCTGGTCGACCGCGGGGTGGCGGGCGAGTACCACTCGGTATTCCGCGGCCGCGGCGTCGAGTTCGCCGAGGTGCGCCCCTACCAGCCGGGGGACGAGATCCGCGCCATCGACTGGAACGTCACCGCCCGCATGGGCGCCCCCTACGTCAAGCAGTACGTCGAGGAGCGCGACCTCACCGTCTTCCTGGTGATCGACGTCTCCGGCAGCCTGGGCTACGGCTCGCGCGCCATCTTGAAGCGCGACCTCGCCGCCGAGGTCTCGGCCCTGCTCGCCTTCGCCGCGCTGCGCAACCAGGACCGGGTCGGCGCGGCGCTGGTCAGCGACCGGCTGGAGCTGGTGCTGCACCCGCAGCGGCGGCGCAACCAGGTGCTGCGCCTGGTGCGCGAGGTCCTGCACCACCCCTCCTCCGGCGCCACCGACCTCGAGGCCGGGCTGGCGGCGGCTCTGGCCACGCTGCGGCAGCGGGCGGTGCTGTTCGTGGTCTCGGACTTCGTCGACACCCGCCTCGACCGTTCGCTGAAGGCGGCCGCCGCCCGCCACGACGTGGTGCTGCTGGAGATCTCCGACCCGCACGACCAGGAGCTCCCGCCCACCGGGCCGGTGATCCTGCGCGACGCCGAGACGGGGCGGGTGGGCCTGGTGAACGGGCGGCGGCTCGCCGAGGCGCACCGCCGGCGGCGGGCGGCGCAGCGCCAGCAGCTGCTGACCCTCGCCCGGCGGCTGGGCGTCGACCACCTGGAGGTGAGCACCGCCCGCCCCTACCTCGCCACCCTGGTCGGCTTCTTCGACCGGCGGCGCCGGAGGCTGGCGCGATGAGGACCCGGCGGCCGGCGCTCGTCGCCCTCCTCGCCTTGCCGCTGGCGGCGGCGACCGCCCTGGCGGCCCCGCAGGTGCGGGGCGCCGTCGCCGCCGAGCACGCCACGGTGGGCGACCTGGTGGCGGTCGAGCTGGAGGCGACGCTGCCGGCGGGCTCGGGGATCGCGGCGCTGCGGCTGCCCGAGCCCCTCGCGCGCTGGGGCGAGGCCGAGGTGGTGGCCGCCGAGGCGTTGCTCCCCGACGTGGCGAGCGACGGGCCGCTGCGCTACCGCGGCCGCGTCACCCTGCGCGCCTTCCGCCCCGGCCCTCTCGACCTGCCCCCCCTGCCGCTGGCGGCCGAGCCCGCCGGCGCGGCGACGGTCGTCGACCCCGGCCTGACCACCCCTCCCGGGTTGACCCTGGCGATCGCCTCGGTGCTGCCGCAGGGGGACGAGCCGGTGGCGCCGCGGCCGCCGGCGCCGCCGGTCGCGCTGCCCCTGGGAGCGCGGTTCTGGTGGACCCTCGGCGCCCTCGCCGCCGCCTGCCTGCTGGCCGGCGCGCTGCTGGGGCGGCGCCGCCGCCCCGCCGCCGAG
>DATKEH010000113.1:0-2019 GCA_035546355.1 Thermoanaerobaculia bacterium | reverse complement strand
CCCTCGGGGTGGTGGCCCTGGTCACGCCCTGGAACAACCCGATCGCCGTGCCGCTGGGCAAGCTGGCGCCGGCGCTGGCCCTGGGCAACGCGGTGGTGTGGAAGCCCGCGCCGGCCGGCGCCGCCCGGGCGCTGAGCGTGGCCCGCTGGCTCGCCGAGGCGGGGCTGCCGCCGGGCGTCCTGACGGTGGTGTGCGGCGGCCGAGCCACGGCCGAGCTGCTGCTGTCCCACCCCGGCGTCGATGCGATCACCCTCACCGGTGGCGAGGCGGCGGGGGTCACCGCCGGCGCCATCGCCCTCTCCCGTGGCGTGCCGCTGCAGGCGGAGCTGGGCGGCAACAACGGAGCCATCGTGTGGGGCGACGCCGATCTCCCGGCCGCCGCGGCGGCCATCGCCGAGGGAGCCTTCGGCTTCGCCGGGCAGCGCTGCACCGCCACCCGCCGGGCGATCGTCGATCGCTCCTGCCTGCCCTCGTTCCTGGAGCGTCTCGAGGCGGCGGTGGCGGCGCTGCCGTGGGGGGACCCGCTGGCGGAGGAGACCGTGGTGGGGCCGCTGCCGTCGGCGGCCTCCCTGCGACGCGTGGAGGGAGTGGTGGAGCGGGCGCGCGGGGACGGCTGCGAGGTCCTCACCCCTCACCTCGCGGCGGCGGGCGGCGCGCCCTCCGGCGGCTTCTACCACCCGCCGGTGCTGGTCCTCGCCGAGGATCCGGCGGCCGAGGTCGTGCAGGAGGAGACGTTCGGGCCGGTGCTGGTGGTACAGCCCGCGGCCGGGTGGGAGGAGGCGTTGGAGTTGCTCGACGGCGTGCGCCAGGGCCTCGCCGCGGCGCTGTTCTCGCCCTCGCCCGAGCGGCGGCGGAGCTTCCTCCGCCGCGCCCGCGCCGGAGTGCTCAAGCTCGATGCGGCCACCGCCGGAGTGGACGCCGCGCTCCCTTTCGGCGGCTGGAAGCGCTCGGGCATCGGCCCCCCCGAGCACGGCGAAGGCGACCTGCTGGCGTTCACCCGGGCGCAGGCGATCTACGGCGCAGGGGGCGGCTAGCTGGTGGCGCCCCGGTCCTGGTTGGCCCTGCGCTACCTCGCCGGCTTGCCGGGCTTCCTGCGCGGCACGCTGAGCCCCGAACAATGCCGGCGGCGGGTCGAGGAGCGGCTGGCGAATCGGCAGGCGGCCTTCCTGGATGTGCTCCGGGCGGGCGTCTACGGAAACCGCCGCAGCCCCTACCGCCGCCTCGCCGAGCGTGCCGGCATCCCTCTCGCCGAGGTGACCGGTTGGGTGGAGCGGGACGGTGTCGAGGCGGCGCTGGAACGGCTCTGCGATGCCGGCGTCTACCTCACGCTCGAGGAGTTCAAGGGGCGGCGGCCCATCCGCCGCCCGGGCCTCGAGCTGACGGTCTCCCCAGCCGACTTCGACATGCCGCGGAGCGGCTATCCAGCCCGCTCGGGAGGGTCGCGTGGCCCCGCGACGCCGGTGATCATCGACCACGGTCTGCTCACCCACGAGGCGGCCTACAGCCGCCTGTCGCTGGACGCGGCCGGCATCGGCGAGCGCCCGGTGGCGGTGTGGCGGCCGGTGCCGCCGGGGGTGGCGGGGCTCAAGGACGTCCTGCGCCACGCCAAGCACGGAGGGGCTGTCGCGGCCTGGTTCTCGCCGCTGCCGCTCGACTGGGGGCGCCACGGCTGGCCCTTCGCCCTGTTCACCGCCGCGGTGGTCGGGGCGGGCCGCCTGGGCGGCCGGCGCCTGCCGTGGCCGCGCCACGTACCGCTGGCCGACGCCGTGGTCTGCGCTCGCTGGCTCGCCGCCGCCCGGGCGCGCGGAGCGCCGGGGCTGCTGGAGACCACCCCCACCGGCGCCGTGCGGGTGTGCCTGGCGGCGCGCGAGGCCGGGTTGGACGTCGCCGGCAGCGTCTTTCGGGTGGGTGGCGAGCCCCTGACCCCGGCCCGCGAGCGGCTGGTGCGGGCCGCGGGCTGCCGCGCGCTGCCCCGCTACTCGCTGGCCGAGGCGGGCAACCTCGGCCTCGCCTGCGGCC
>DATKEH010000112.1:0-2451 GCA_035546355.1 Thermoanaerobaculia bacterium | reverse complement strand
CAAGGCCCTGCAGGCGGGCACTTCCCACTTCCTGGGGCAGAACTTCTCGCGCGTCTCCGACATCCAGTTCCAGGACGAGAACGGCGAGCAGCAGTACGTGTGGACCACCTCGTGGGGGGTCTCGACCCGGCTGATCGGGGCATTGATCATGACCCACTCCGACGACGACGGGCTGGTGCTGCCGCCACGGCTGGCGCCCAAGCACGTCGTCGTGCTGCCGATCTGGCGCAGCGACGAGGACCGCGCGCGGGTGCTCGAGCGCTGCGAGGCGCTCGCCGGCGAGCTCGCCGACCAGCGCTTCGCCGGGGAGCCAATTCGCGTCGTCGTCGATCGCAGCGAGGCGCACGGCGGCAGGAACTGGGAGTACATCAAGCGCGGCGTGCCGATCCGCCTGGAGATCGGGCCGCGCGACCTGGAGAAGGGTTCGGTCTGCCTGCGGCGGCGCGACCAGGCGCCGCGCGACAAGGCCTTTCCGCCGCAGGGGGAGCTGGTGGCGCGCGCTCCCGACATCCTGCAGGAGATCCAGGACGAGCTCTACCGGCGGGCACTGGCCTTCCGCGAGCAGCACACGCGGCGCATCGACTCGCTCGACGAGCTGCGCGCCTTCTTCACGCCGCAGAACGAGGAGAGGCCGGAGATCCACGGCGGCTTCGCCCTCGTCCACCGCGCCGACGATCCGCGGGTGCACGAGCTCCTCAAGGAGCTCAAGGTCACCATCCGTTGCATCCCGCTCGACGGCGAGGAGGAGCCGGGACGCTGCGTCGTCACCGGCGAGCCCAGCGCCCGCCGCGCGCTGCTCGCCAAGGCGTACTGACGCCGAGCGCCGCAGCCTCCCGAGTGGCCAGGCCGAGCTCGGCCTTCGAGAAGGGGCCGGCGGCCCACTCGCTGAGGGGACGCCGCCGCCCGACTCGGCTTCGAACCCGCCGGGCTGCCGGCCCCGCTGCGCGATGTCTTCGCCGCCGGCTGCGAGCGCGGCGCCGCGCGGCATCTGACGCAGACGCTGGCGGCCGCCCTCGGACAGCCGCAGCGCGCCGGGCAGCTGGGCGGCGCCGCGGCGGCGCTGTTCTCGGGGCTGCCGGCGGCGCTCCCCCCCGGCCTGCAGGCGCTGCTCGGCGGCATCGCCGACGGGCCGGCGGCCTTCCTCCGCCAGTCGGCCGCGGCCTTGGGCACCAGCGTCGCCGACGTCGTCGGGCGCATCGCCGGCGACCCCGGTCGCTTCGTCGACAACCTGCTCGACGCCGTCGGCGCCGGCCTCCAGCGCTTCGGCGGCAACGTCGCCGAGGCCCTGCGGGAGGGGGTGACCGGCTGGACCCGCGAGAGGCTCGGCGAGGCGGGGATCGAGCTGCCGAAGAGCTTCGACATGAAGTCGCTGGTCGGCATCGCCGCCGAGCTCCTCGGCGGATCTCCGTCGCGGGGTCGTAGCGCCAGATCTCACCGTGGGCGTTGTCGGCGACGTAGACCCGGCCCACGGCGTCCATGGCGAGGCCGTCGAAGGCGCCGCCGCCGCGCCCTTCGAAGACCAGCTCGGGCTCCCCTGTCGGCTCTCCGTCGGCCAGCGGCAGCGCCCACAGGCGATCCTCGTACACGACCGGGTCCAGCGCCGAGAAGATCTGCGCCACGTAGAGAGTGGAGCCGTCGAGCGACAGGGCCATCCCGTTGGGAAAGGGGACGGCGTCGCTCCACAGCGACACGGCCCCGTCCGCCGTCACCCGGTAGATGTGGTGCGTGCCGTCGTCCGAGACGAGGAAGGAGCCGTCGCCGAGGACCAGGACGAAGTTGGGATCGGCGATGCCGGTGGCCACCATCGTCCTGTCACCTTCGGGAGTGACCCGCCAGACGATGCCATCCGTCGCCACCTGTCCGCCCTTGTCGCGGAAGACGTTGGTGGGCCCGAAGTCGGCCGCCAGCACGTCCCGCGCGCCGATGCCGGCCTGGCCCAGGTGGGTATGAACGTCGGTGAGACGGGTCGTGGCGCCGTCCGGCGCCACCGTCCACACGGCGCGGTCGGCGCCGACGAACAGCTGCCCCTCGCCATTGAAGGTGATCCCTTCGGCGGCTTGGAACACGTCCAGAAAGAGCTCCGGCTCGACCGGGAAGCGGGACCGCTCCAGCAGGTCACGCAGCGGCTCGAGCGGCAGCGCCTCGATGGTGCCGCGGTGCCCGCGGACGGTGGTGGCCTTGAGCAGCGAGTTGTAGATCGCCTCCTCGACCGCCTCGACGGCGGCGAGGAACAGCGGGCTCATGGCGTCGTTGCCCAGGCGCTCCACGGTGCGCACCTCCGCGGCGGTGGCTTCCAGCACCCGCTCCGCAGTGGAGAAGGCGATCGCGAAGTCCCCCGAGCCGTCGCTGACGTACGAGCCGGTGCGCCCCAGGGCGAGGGTCGCGCGGCGGGCCAGCCGCTCGAGGTTGCGGGACGACAGCGGCGCGTCGGTGGCCAGCACGATCATGCAC
>DATKEH010000111.1:0-10057 GCA_035546355.1 Thermoanaerobaculia bacterium | reverse complement strand
CGGGCAAGGAGAAGATGGTCATGTACGAGCTCCGCGACGGCGAGGAGGTCAAGACCATGGAGATCGTCTCGGTCAAGCAGTAGGCGCGACCTCGGACGATCGGAGCGCGGTTCCCGTCCCCTCACCTCCGGCAGCCGGGGTGAGGGGACCACTCCGCCCCGGGCCCGCGCGGAGGCCGGCCCCTACGGCGGTTCGTGGCGTCGCGTCCGGTCGTAGGGGCGGCCCTCCGTGGCCGCCCGGGAAGCGAAGCGGGCTCCGTCCCCGCCCGGGCCGGCACGGAGGCCGGCCCCTACGATCGCCGATCGGTCGCGGGTGGGGCGCCGCGGACCGCCGCCAGGATCCGCCGCCCTCGCGCCTCGATCTCGCCCCAGTCGCGCCTCGCCAGGGCGTCGGCGGGGAAGAGCGGCGCCACGAAGCCGGCGGCGAACGCCCCGGCCGCCAACCACTCGCCGGCATTGCCGGCGTCGACGCCGTTGGTGGGGACGACCTTGAGGAAGGGGAGCGGCGCGAGCACCGAGCGCAGCCAGGCCGCCCCTCCCGCCGGAGCCGGGAAGAGCTTGAGCAGCGGCGCCCCGGCATGGTGCGCGGCCAGCATCTCGGTGGGAGTGTGCGCGCCGGGCATCGCGGCGACGCCGAGCTCGCCGGCGCGCCGGATCACCGCCGCGTCGACGACCGGCGAGACCAGGAAGCGGGCGCCGGCGGCGACGGCTGCCTCGGCCTGCTCGACCGCCAGCACCGTACCGGCGCCCACCACCACGTCGCCCCGGCGCGCGAAGTCGGCCACCAGCTCCAGGGCGCCGGGGATGGTGAGGGTGAACTCGACCACCCGGAAACCCGCCCGCACGGCGGCCTCCATGGCGGCTGCCGCCATCCGCTGGTCGTCGCAGCGCAGGATCGCCGAGGCCCGCTCGCGACCCAACAGGCCGACGAATCCGGCCGGGGTCGCCGCGTCGGCCGGCGCCGTAGAGGTGGTGGCGTCAACCGGCATCCGGCTCGCTCCCCGCCGCCGCGTCGTCCGCGGGGGGGTCCCGAGTCGGAGGCTCGGGCGTCGGCTCCTGGCGGCCCGACGGTGTCTCCCCGCGGGGGGCGACGCCCTCGGGTCCCTGCTCCCGGTCTCCTTCGCCTGCGTCCGGCGGGACCGGGTCCAGGCGGCGCGGCAGCTCCGGCGGCCGGGCGATCCCGGAGAGGATGGCGAAGGCCTCCCGCTCGAGCTCCACCAGATGCACGCGCGCCCGCTCGCTCTTCTGCCGCAGCTCCTGCCGGGTCCGTTCCAGCAGCGGCAGCAGGCCCGCCCGGCGCTCGCGAAACAGGGTGCCGTACTCGCCGAGCGAGAGCCCCTTGGCCACTGCGTCGACGGCCTCGATGGCGTCGCCGAAGTTGAGCTCGTTGAGGTGCCGGTCGACGGCGTTGAGGTCCTGGGTCATGCGGATGAAGTCGCCCCACACGCTGAGCCGCTCCTGCTCCCGCGTCGCGGCGGCGACCTCCTCTTCGAGCTGCGCCAGCCGCTGGTTGGCTGCGGCGAGCAGCCGGCGCTCCCCGGTGAACTCCTCACGGCACCGCCAGGTGGTGGCGAGGAAGGTCGCGACGGCGGTCGCCACCAGGAGCAGCAGGACGACGAGAAAGCGGATGAAGGCGTTCATGGGTCCCTCCCAGGTGGCTGGACGGAAACGGGCGATCCGCCACCGACGATAGTGCATCGCCGTAGCGCCGGCAATACGACGGCTTGCCGGCCACTTTTGGCGGGGGGTATGCTCGCCCGAGCGGCGCCCGGGCGGACCGGCCGGAAATCTGCGAGGAGGCAGCAGGGATGAGCGGACCAGTGTGGTACGTGGCCGTCGCCGGCCAGCAACAGGGCCCCTTCAGCGCCGACGAGGTGACGTGCAGAGCGCGGGCGGGAGAGCTGGACCGTTCCGCGCACGTCTTCACCCAGGGGATGGCCAACTGGGAGCCGATCGGCAGCCGCGCCGAGCTCGCCGCCGCCTTCGACGGGTCCGCTGCGGCCGCCGTCCCGCCGCCCCCGGCGCCCACGGCGCGGAGCGCCGCCGACGAGATCGACTACGAGGTGTTCGGCGAAGAGATGCAGTTCGTCGAGATCACCCTGGATCCCGGCGAGGCGTGCGTCGCCGAGGCGGGAGCGTTCATGTTCATGGAGCCCGGCATCCAGATGGAGACGATCTTCGGCGACGGCTCGGGCAGGGGCGGTGGGGGCGTCATGGGGATGCTGGTGTCCGCCGGCAAGCGGGTGCTCACCGGCGAGTCCCTGTTCATGACCGTGTTCGGCAACAAGGGGGCGCAGCGGCAGAAGGTGGCGTTCGCCTCGCCCTACCCCGGGCGCATCATCCCCCTGGACCTGCAGCAGCACGGCGGCGCCATCGTCTGCCAGAAGGACGCCTTCCTCTGCGCCGCCAAGGGGATCTCGGTGGGGATCGCCTTTCAGAAGCGCATCGGCGTCGGTCTGTTCGGTGGCGAAGGCTTCATCTTGCAGAGGCTCGAGGGCGACGGGCTGGCATTCGTCCACGCCGGCGGCACCATCGTCGAGAAGGAGCTGGCGGCCGGCGAGACCCTGCGCCTCGACACCGGCTGCCTGGTGGCCTTCGAGCCGCAGGTCGATTACGACATCCAATTCGTCGGCGGCATCAAGACCGCCATGTTCGGCGGCGAGGGGCTGGTCTTCGCCACCCTCAGGGGGCCGGGGAAGGTGTGGATCCAGTCGCTCCCCTTCAGCCGCCTGGCCAGCCGGGTGTTCGCGGCGCTGCCCCAGAAGGGCGGCAAGAAGGGGGAGGGTTCGGTGCTCGGGGGTCTCGGCAACCTGATGATGGGGGATTGATGCCCGGGCCTCGCCGGGCAGCGGCGGAGCGCGCCGTCCCAGCCGCCATCGCCTGCCTGCTGGCCACGTGGCTCGCCTCTCCCGCGGCGGCGACCGCGGTCACCGCCGCCGACGTCGCGCGGGTGCGCGGGGCCGTGTACCCGGCGCTCGTCAACCTGACGGTGGTGCACGAGCGCTTCGCCGAGGGCCGGGCGCTGCGCTACCCGGGCGCCGGCAGCGGGGTGATCGTCACCCCGGAGGGCCACGTCCTCACCAACTACCACGTCGCCGGGCACACCACGCGCATCGACTGCACGCTGACCGACGGCAGGGTCTTCGAGGCCGAGGTCCTGGTCGACGACCCCTTGACCGATCTGTCGGTGCTGCGCCTGCGGGCGCCACCGGGAGCCGCCCCCTTCCCCTACGCCCGCTTCGGCGATTCCTCGGCGCTGACCGTCGGCGACCCGGTGTTCGCCATGGGCAACCCGCTGGCGCTGTCGTCGTCGATGACCCAGGGGATCGTCTCCAACACGGCGCGGGTGTTCACCGATTTCACCGGCAGCGAGATGGCCGAGCTGGACCTCGGGGAGGGGCAGCCGAGCGGCCTGCTGACGCGGTGGATCCAGCACGACGCGCTGATCCTCCCGGGCAACTCCGGCGGCCCGCTGGTCGACCTGCAGGGCGGCATCGTCGGGATCAACGAGCTCGGCGGCGCCGGCTTCGGCTTCGCCATCCCCTCGGCGATCGCCCGCGAGGTCCTGCAAGCGGCGCTGGCGCACGGTGAGCTGCGTCGCGGCTGGCTGGGATTCACGGTGCTGCCGGTGCGCCGCCTGGGGCTGGAGGAGGGAGCGCTGGTGGCGTCGGTGCTCGCCGGCTCGCCGGCGGCGGCCGCCGGGGTCGAGCCCGGGGACGTGCTGTTGCGACTCGGCGGCGAGCCGGTGGCGGTGCGCTTCTTCGAGGAGGTGCCGCTGCTCTACCAGCGCGTCGCGGCGTTGCGCCCCGGCCGGCAGGTGACGCTGGTGATCGATCGCGAAGGGGAGCGCCGCGAGCTGCAGGCCCGCACCGAGCCGATGCCCCCCTTCCAGGGCGAGGAGGGCGAGCTGCGCGAGCTCGGCCTCACCGTCCAGGAGATCACGCCGCCGATGGCGCTGGATCTCGGGCTCGCCGAGCCGACCGGGGTGCTGATCACCGGCATCCGCGCCGGCTCGCCGGCGGACGCCGCCCTCCCGCGGCTGGCCCGCCAGGACGTGCTGGTCACGGTCGAGGGTAGCGCCGTCCAGGGGCTCGCGCCCCTCCGCTCCCGGCTGGCCGAGCTGGCGCCGGACGGGGAGCTGTTGGTGGCGGTCCGCCGCGAGGGGGAGGTGCTGCTCTCGGTGGTGCCGCCGCCGCGGCAGCCACGCGGGGCCTGGGGCGGCGAGCTGCCCCGGCCGTGGGTGGGCATCCGCACCCAGGTGCTGCTCCCCGAGCTCTCCAGGGAGCTGGGATGGGCCGAAGGGCGGGGCTTCCGCGTCACCCAGGTCTACCCCTGGACCGCCGCCAGCGAAGCGGGCCTGGAGGTGGGGGACGTGGTAACCGCCCTCGACGGCGAGGCCCTGGAGCCGGCCCGGGTGCAGGACGCCGACGACCTGCGACGGCGCATCGAGGAGCTGTACGTCGGCGACACGGTGCAGCTCACCGTGCGCCGCGACGGACGGCAGCGCACGGTGGCGTTGCCCCTCGAGCCGCGGCCGCCCGACGCCGAAGAGGTGCCCCGCGCCGTCCAGCCGGAGCTCGAGTTCGCGGTCCGCGAGGCGACCTTCTACGATCGCGCGCGGCGGCAGTGGCCGCCGGGAGTGGCGGGGGTGGTGGTCACCGAGGCGCTGCGCGGCGGCTGGGCGCAGATGGCCGGGTTGCGACTGGACGACCTGATCCTCGAGGTGGATGGGCGGCCGGTGCCCGACGTCGGCGCCTTCGAGAACGTCCTCGGCGAGGTGCTGGCGGCGCGATCGCGGGTGGTGCGGATCTTCCTGCGGCGCGGGGCGCGGACCCACTTCGTGCTCATCGAGCCCGACTGGGAGGAGGTGTCGCGGCAGTGAAGAGGACCCTCCCCGGGGCGCTTGCCCAGGCGCTGATCGCCGTACCCCTGCTCGCCGTACCCCTGCTCGCGACGTCCCCGCCGACGGGTCCGACCGTCGTGCCCCAGGCAGAGCTGGCGGCGCTGCTCGATTCCGTGGCGCCGGCGATCCTGCGCGTCGAGGCGGTGGTCAAGGTCAAGCTCAACATGGCGGGGCAGGGGGAGGAGCAGGACTCCCGTTTCGAGCTGATGGGCGCCGTCGTCGACCCGCGCGGGTTGCTGATGATGTGGAACTCGCACATCTCCTCGGCGCGCGTGAGCGAGCTGATGCGGGAGATGGGCCCCGGGGGGGGCTTCGACGTCGACATGCGGCCCACCGCCTTCACAGTGTCGCTGGGGGACGGGCGGGGAGACGTGCCGGCGTTCCTCGCCGCCACCGAGAGCAACCTCGACCTCGCCTTCCTGCAGCTCGAGCACCCTCCCGCCGCGCCGCTCCCCTTCGTCGATTTCGCGGCCAGCGCGACGCCCGCCGTGGGCGAGCTGGTGGCGGCGGTGCATCGCCTCGGCCGCGGCTTCGACTACGCGCCCTACCTGCAGACCGCCCGCATCGGCGGCGTGCTCGCCAAGCCGCGCCGGGCCTACATCCCGGACGGCTCGCTGGCCGCTCTCGGGCTGCCGGTCTTCGACCTCGCTGGCAGGCCGGTGGGGGCGCTGACGACGGTGCTCTCCCGCGTCGGCGACGAGCCCGGCGCGGCGCTGGGGGTCCGCCGGCTGATGGGCGCCCTGACCCAGGGCCAGGGCGCGGCGGGCCCGCTGGGGACCTTCATCCTGCCCGGCGAGCGGGTCGCCGACCTGGTGGCGCTGGCGCGGGCGCAGGCCGACGAGCTCCTCGCCCAGCGCCAGGCCGCCGAGAGGCCCTAGCCGACGGGCGTCTCGATCTTCAGCATCCGCCCCCAGGCGGCGCGCAGGTTGGGCGGCAGGTCGAGGTCGGCGAAGACCTCGCGCACCTCGTCGCGGGTGACGTAGGCCCAGATGTCGCTCCACTGGGCGTACCGCAGGAGGTGCGAGATCACCCAGATGCGGCGCTCCGCCGGCCCCTCGGCGAGCCACTTGCGCGCCTGCTCCTCGGTGATCTCGTCGTCCGGGAAGAAGTACAGATGCCCACCGCCGCCGGAACCACTCTCGGGACCCTGCATGATGGGGCGAGTATACCGTCCCGACGAGGGATGACAACGCCGGTCCGGGTCCAGCGAGGGGAGCCGCGGAGCGCCACCGCGCCTTGACCTGTCGCCGCCCCTGGGCTAGATTTCTGCACGCTCCGGGCAGGGCCGGTGCCGGGGCGCCGAGCGGGCATAACTCAGCTGGTAGAGTGCGAGCTTCCCAAGCTCGATGTCGCGGGTTCGAGTCCCGTTGCCCGCTCCATCTCCACCACCCTCGAGCACAGAGGAGCGCGTCCCATGTCGATCTTCCGTCGCGACCAGGACGCCCCGGCCAGCGGCCCGGGCGCCGTCTCGCCCGCCGCCGCCCCTACCCCCTCGCCGTCGCCTGCCGCGGCCGAGCGCCGGGCGGGAACCCGCGCCACCTCCCAGATCGCCCCCGGCACCCGGCTCACCGGCCAGATCAATGGCACCAGCGACCTGGTGGTCGACGGCGAGCTGGAGGGGAGGGTACAGCTCGAGAGCCACGTCACCGTGGGCCCGGAGGGGCAGGTGCGCGGCGACATCGTCGCCCGCTCGGTGCGCATAGGCGGCCGCGTGATCGGCAACGTCCAGGGCACCGAGAAGGTGGAGATCCTCACCAGCGGGCGCCTCGAGGGTGACGTCATCGCCCCTCGCGTGGTGCTCGCCGAAGGCGCTTTCTTCAAGGGCAAGGTGGAGATGAGCGGCAGCGGTTCGCCGGTGGTGCGGCCGACGGCGTCGCGAGGGGCGGGGGAGGGCAGCCGTTGAGGATCGGCGTTCCGCGGGAGATCAAGGACCACGAGTACCGCGTCGGCATCATCCCGGCCGGCGTCCACGCGCTGATCGAGTCGGGACACGAGGTGTTCATCGAGCGCGGCGCCGGCCTCGGCAGCGGCATCCAGGACGAGGAGTACCAGGTCGCCGGCGCCACCCTGCTGGCATCGCCGGAAGAGGTGTGGCAACACGGCGAGATGATCGTCAAGGTGAAGGAGCCGCTGCCGCCCGAATACGCCCTGATGCGCCCGGGGCAGGTGCTCTTCACCTATCTGCACCTGGCGCCGCTGCCGGAGCTGACCACCACGCTGCTCGAGCGCCAGGTGACCGGCATCGCCTACGAGACGATCACCGACCACCGCGGCAACCTCCCGCTGCTCACCCCGATGTCGGAAGTCGCGGGGCGGATGGCGTCGCTGGTCGGCGCCTACTACCTGCAACGCGGCCTCGGCGGCCGCGGCACGCTGCTGGGAGGGGTACCCGGCGTGCCGCCGGGGGACGTGGTGATCCTCGGCGGCGGCATCGTCGGCCTCAACTCCGCCAAGGTGGCTCACGGGATGGGCGCGAGAGTGACGATCCTGGAGACCAACGCCGACCGCATGCGCTACCTCGACGACCTCTTCCACGGCGCCATCACCACCCTGGCCTCGAATCAGTACAACCTGCTGCACGCGCTCAATCGCGCCGACCTGCTGATCGGCGCGGTGCTGATCCCCGGGCGCTCGGCGCCCAAGCTGGTGACGCGGGAGATGTTGCGGGAGATGAAGCCGGGGGCGGTGGCGGTGGACGTGGCGGTGGACCAGGGGGGGTGCTTCGAGACCACTCGCCCGACCACCCACTCCGACCCGGTGTACGAGGTCGAGGGGGTGGTCCACTACTGCGTGGCCAACATGCCCGGGGCGGTGCCGCGTACCTCGACCTTCGCCCTCAACAACGCCACCCTGCCCTTTACCCTGGCCCTCGCCAACAAGGGAGTGGAGTGGGCGGTGACCTCCGACCCCGAGCTGCGCAACGGCGTCAACACCTACAAGGGGGAGATCACCTGCCTGCCGGTGGCGGAGTCGCAGGGCAGGTCGTTCACTCCGGTCGAGTCGCTGCTCGAGCAGGCGGCCGCGGAGCCGGAGTAGCGGATCGCGACCGGCGGCGGTGGCGGGTCACGCCCCCCAGCTGCCGCCGAGCTCCTGCCACAGGGCCCGCAGGTCCGCGGGCACCGGTGCTTCGACCTCCAGGCGCTCTGCCGAGGCCGGATGCGCCAGCCCCAGGCGCCAGGCGTGCAGCGCCGGGCGCGGGAACGCGCGCAGGGCGCGGCGCGCCGCGGCGGGCGCCACCCTCCACCGCGCCTCGCCGTAGACCGGGTCCCCCACCAGCGGGTGGCCGAGGTGCTTGGCGTGGACGCGGATCTGGTGGGTGCGCCCGGTCTCGAGGTCGATCTCCAGCAAGGCGGCGCCGCCGGCGGTGGCGAGCACCCGGTAGGAGGTGCGCGCCGGTCGCCCGTCGGCGCGCACGGTCATCTGCCGGCGGCGGGTGGGGTGGCGGCCGACGGCAGCCGCGATCGTGCCCTGCGGCTGGCGAGGGACGCCATGGACGATGGCCAGGTAGCGCTTGTCCACCCGCCGTTCGGCGAAGGCGCGGCTCAGCCGGCGGTAGGCGAGGGGCGTGCGGGCGACCAGCAGCACGCCGCTGGTGTCCTTGTCCAGTCGGTGGACGATCCCGGGCCGGCCCGGGCCGCCGACGCCCGACAGCTCGGGGTAGTGCGCGAGCAGCCGGTGCGCCAGGGTGCCGCCCTCGCGCCCGGCGCCAGGATGGACGGCGATCCCCGGCGGCTTGTCGATCACCAGCAGCTCGGCATCCTCGTGCAGCAAGGTGAGCGGGCCGGCTTCGGCGGCGATCTCCGCCGGCGCCGGGGGAGGGGGGTCGCAGGCCACCTCGGCGCCGGCTGCGACACGGTCGGCGGCGCGGCGGGCGCGGGTACCGTCCACCACCACCCGCCCCTCCTCGATCCAGCGCTGGATCTGACTGCGAGGCACGTCGAGGCGCGCCGCGAGATAGCGGTCGAGGCGGCTCCCCGCCGCCGCGGCGTCCACCTCGAGGGTCAGGGTGTCGGCCAGCGCGCTCAGCCCTCGGCCGCGACCCCGGCCTCGCGGTGCCCCGGCCGCGGGCGCAGCGCATCCCAGGCCATCAGCAGCAGGCCGACGGTGATCGCGCTGTCGGCGACGTTGAACGTGTGCCAGTGATGGGTGCCGACGTAGACGTCGACGAAGTCGGTCACCGCGCCGCTCATCACGCGGTCTACCAGGTTCCCCACGGCCCCACCGAGCACCAGGGCGAGGGCGGCGAGCAACAGCCGGTCCTGCCCGGGAGTGCGCCAGAAGTAGACGACCACGACGGCCAGCGCCAGCAGCCCGACGGCGCTCAGGGCCAGGGTGCGCGCCAGGTCGCCGTGCGACGCGAACAGGCCGAAGGCGACGCCGGTGTTCTTGACGTGGGTGAAGTCGAGCAAGCCGGGGATCACCCGCTGCCCGGTCAGGTGCGGAAGGTGGAGCTCGACCAGCCACTTGCTCCATTGGTCGAGCACCAGCACGACGAGGGAAAGGAGGAGGAAGGCCCCCTTGACGCGGCGGACCTCGGCGGCGTCCGCCGGGGGGCGTGGCTGCGCGTTCGTCGTCACGCGGCGGATCTTAGCCGTCCCGGCCCGGCTCGCGCAGCCCTAGGAGTGTGCGCGGCAGAACCACGCGGGTCGCGCGCCAGGGATCTGCGGCCGCAGCCAAGGCGCGAGGAGGAGTCGATGCCTTGCCCATCGGCGACGACGAGCAACGCTGGATGCGGCCGCAAACCCCTGACGCCCTTCGGGTTTGCTTCGCCCTGACGGGCGCGCAGTCACGGCCTTCGGCCTTAGAGGCGGCGGCTTGGGGCCGTCTGCCGTGTGGCGCTCCCTGCGCCATAGAGCAAGGCTATGGCTCAGTCGCGCGCCTTGCACACGGCCCCAAGGCGCTCGCAACGCGACCACGTGGTTCTGCCGCGCACACTCCTAGGTATGATCGTGGCCGGGGCGAGCGACCGCACTGCGGCGCCAGGAGATCGCCCGCCCCGGACGCGATGATCGCCTTCGCCACCCTCTGGCTGGGGATCGTCACCGGCCTCGTCCCGGTGGAGCTGCTGGTGCCGCCGGGGGTCGCTCGCGTCGAGCTGCTGCTCGACGGCGAGCCGGTCGCCGAGCTGACCGGCCCCCCCTGGTCCGTCGCCTGC
>DATKEH010000110.1:0-2306 GCA_035546355.1 Thermoanaerobaculia bacterium | reverse complement strand
TCGACCAGCTCGCGGGCGTTGTCCCCGAAGAAACGGAGCAGGTCGAGCTCGACCTGCAGGGGGATGCCGACGGTGCGGCCGGCGGGCAGATCGACGGTGCGCTCGTAGACTCCACGCACCGTCTCCCGGTCCTCCAGGAACAACGTCCAGTCCAGCCGCAGCAGCCGCGCCGTGATCTCGTTGTCGGCCGGGTTGCGGGCATCGAGGTGGAGCGTCATGGAGAGCGGCGCGCGGCGCTGGCCGAGGGCGCCGAGGATGCGCGCCAGGTCGGCAGCCCCCAGCTCCTCGTAGGAACGGAAGCGGTCCACCGCCACGCCGGCGAGCCGGGCGTCGCTGACCCGGTCGATGCGGAAATCCACCAGGCGCAGCGCCGCCAGCCCCTCGAGCGTGGCGCAGGAGGTGGTGGCGGCGGCCAACGCCAGCAGCATCAGCAGTCGCCTGACGACCGAAGGGGGAGTAGGGCGCATCATGTCGGCTCCTGGTCTCGGGTCCATCGCCCGGGGCGACTGGATCCCACCGAGCCGGAGCCGCCCCTGGTTCCAGGGCGGAGGACGAGCAAGGAGGGTGCCAGGCGCGGATGGAGGGCCGCTCAGCGACGGTCCAGCATCCAGGCGGCGCGGCCATCGCCGAGACGCACCCGGCGCAGCTCGAGGGCGCGGCCGAGCAGGGTCACGTATGGGGAGGGCTCGTCGACGGCGTACCAGCGCTCGTTGGAGTAGTCGTAGACGATCAGCCGCGCAGTGGCGGTGGCGTCGATCACCCAACCCTCTTCGTCGCGGCGCAGGAACGTCGGCCCGAGGGCGGGGGCGTCGGGGTAGTAGGCTACTGCCCGCCCGCGCTCGCTGACGATCTCGTACGGACGGTCCCAGTCCCTGGCGATCTCCTGCAGCCGCTCGCACGGCCAGCTGCGCGGCCGGTGCGCCCTCCGCCACTCGGCGTCGTAGAGCCGGGACCCCTGGAGATACAAACCCCGGTGCAGCATCGTCAGCTCGAGGTCGCGGGCGGTGCGCGGATCCGTCTGAGGCACCAGGAGCTGCTCGAAGTCCCCGGCCTCCACCGGTTCGGCGGGCGGCTGGCGCAGCAGGTCGGCGGCCGCCCCGGCGCCGCCGCTGCCGGCGCCCTCGGCTTCCTCCGCCGCGAGGGCGGCGAGCTGCGGCGTGATCGCCTCGACGAGAGCCTCGACCGCGGCCTCGATGGCGATCGCCGGATCGGTCGCCAGCCACCGCGGCTCCAGGTACTCCCGGAGCATCCGCGAGGCGGCGAGGTCGGTCAGGTACGGCTCGAGGGCGTATCCGACCTCCACCCGCACCGATTCAGTGGCTGGATCGATCCACAACAGCAGCCCGCGGCCGCGATGCGCGGAGCCGATGTCGAGCCGGCGGAACAGCTCGGCGGCGTGGGCGCCGACCTCCGCCGTGCCCGGCGGCGACTCGACCACCACCCGGTAATCGACTCCGTAGCGCTGCTCGACGAAGCGCAGGTAGTCGACGATCCGCTCCCGCTGGCGAGGCGCGAGCACGCCGGCGCGGTCACCCAGCGGCGCCGCCGGCTCGTCAGCCGGTGGCGCCGGCGCGGCGCAGCCGGCACTCAGCGCGATGGCGGCGGCGGCAGCGACGACCCGGATCATGGTCGCGGCCGGGCCCCGTCAGCGGGCGGCGACGGCGACGCCGTCGAGGCGCAGGCGCAGCTCGGGAACCTTGCGCATGTAGCTCTGCGTCTCCTCGATCGAGGGCATCAGACCCGCCCGCATCCGCGTCACGTTGACCAGGCCGCCGTTGTACAGAGCGGCGGTCCAGCCCTCGACCTCGTCGTCCGGAACGCCCAGGGCGAGGGCCTGCTGTCGCTTGGTCCGCAGGTGGGCGGAGAGGAAGGTCGCCATCTGCGACGGGGAGAAGCGGGCATCCAGGGCCTCGCCCAGGAACTCGCCCGCGTCGTAGGGGTGCTCGAGGATCACCCTCGCCGGGTCCTGGCCGAAGCGCGCCCGCAGCAGGCGGTCGCGCTCGCCTTCCAGCGCCCTGGCGTAGCGCTGCCAGCTCACCTGCTGGACGCGCAGGAGGAGCCGGTACTCCCGCTGCACGCGGTCGCGAAAGCCGGTGAGCTCGGCCCGCGAAGCGCGCTTCGCGAGCAGTCGCTCGAGCGTCGCGAAGGTCTCCGCGTTGTACTCGTCCGCCGCAAGCACCCGCTGCATGAAGATCTCGGGCGCGCGGGGAGCGAGCGCCTCGAGCTCGTCGATTCCCACGCGCCGCAGGCCTTCGGCGGTGCGCAGCACCTCCAGCGCCTGCTCGTGGCTCAGCTCGCCCGCGATC
>DATKEH010000109.1:0-11610 GCA_035546355.1 Thermoanaerobaculia bacterium | reverse complement strand
CGTCTGCTAGCATGCCGGGTCCGCCCCGAGTCCGAAGCGACCATGGCATCCGACCGCGGCAGCCGCTCCCGATCCCTTCGCCGCGCCGCCGCGGGAGCCGCCATGCCGCTGCTGGCCGCGGCGCTGCTGGCCGCCGCCTGCGGCGGCGATCCGCTCCCTGAGGGCACGCTGCTGGTGGGGGACGGAGTGCAGGTGCGGGCGCTGCTGGGTCGGCTCGCCGGCCTCGAAGGCACGCCTCTCGGCCGATCCGCCCGGCGGGCCGGCGAGGAGATCGCCCGATGCGGCGCCGTCGAGGCGTTCTGCCCTCGCGGCGAGCCGTGCGCGCTGCTCGAGCGGCTCGCCTGCGCCGGGGAGGGCTGGGCCGCCGCCCACCAGCTACGCGGCGAGGATGGCTGGCTCCTGTCGCACGGTCTCGGCGGCGGCGGTCGCGCGCTGCTGCGCGGCAGCACCCTCGCCGACGGCTCGGTGGCGGCGCGGCTGGAGCTCCCCCGCCAGCTCGGCGAGGGAGGCCTGGGCCTGTTGCTCCCTGCCGCCGAGGGCCCGGGTGCGCAGCGGCTGTCCGCCGAACAGCGGGTGGCGCACCTGCACGTGCGCCCGGACCGCGGCCTCGACGTCGCCTCGCTGGTGGCCGCCGAGGGCTGGGGGTCGCGGCTGTTCGCGCTCGAGAGCTCGCTGTTCGCGGCCACCACGCTGGAGGGGGCGTGGGAGCTCGCCGTCTACCTTCCCGAGCCGGGGCAACGGATACCCCCCCTCGCCCTCGCCGTCGGCGTCGCGCACCGCCAGCGCGCGGTGGCGGCCATGGAGGAGTTCCTGCAGGCGCTGATGGCGCGCTGGCCGGTGCGCCGGTCGCCCTACGCGCTGGCGGGCCATCAGGGGGCGTGCCTGGGCAACCTCAACGTCATGCCCGACCTCGCCCCCTGCTATCTGGCCACTCCGGAGGCGCTGCTGGTGGGCTGGAACCCGGGCAGCCTCGAGCGGGCGCTGGCGCCCTCCGGCGCCGCGCCGCCGCCGGCCGGCGGCGCCAGCGCGCTCGAGGTCGATCTCGCCCTGCTGGCGACGGCCGACGCGGCGCTGGCCACCACCTCGGGCGCCGGCGCCGCCGCGGCCCCCGGCCCGTACCCCTGGCGGCGGCTGCGTCTCGAGGGCCGCCGCGACGGCGGCCGCTACGCGCTGCAGCTGGCGCTCGAAGGGGCGGGGAGCGCCCCTTGAGGCGGCCGGCGGTGTGGCGATCGGCGGTGCTGCGTCTGGCGGTGCTCGCCGCCCTGCTGCTGGCCGGAGTCGTCGCCGGCATCCGCAGCTTCGAGCGGGTCCAGGGGTATCGCCGCGCGGAGGCGGTGTGCGCCGCCATGGAGGAGGGGGACTGGGCCCGTACCCTGGCGCTGGCCGAGGGTTTCTCCGGTTCGCCGGTACAGCAGCGCCGGGTGGGCGAGTGCCGTTGCGTGGCGCTGCTCGAGAGCGGCGACCGCGCCGCGTGCGTCGCCACTCTCGAAGCGCAGATCGCCGCCGGCGCCGCCGAGGCCTGGTTGCCGTCACCCCCCCTGGCGGCGGTGGTGGTGGAGGCGCGACGCGACGCCGGGGACGTTGCCGGCGCCGCCCAGCTCGCCCATCGCGCGGCGGTGCGCTACCCCGACGTCTTCGTGCTCACCTATCTCGAGCTCGACCTGCGGACGCGGCTCGAGGACGAGGGAGCCGTGCTGGCGGAGCTGCGGCAGCGGCTGCCGCAGGCGGCGGAGGCGGCGCCGCTGCTGGCGGTGCACTTGGCCGATCGCCTGGTGCAGCGCGAGGAGTGGGAGCCGGCGCTGGAGGTGCTCGGTGAAGAGGCTCCGGCCGACCCGCGGGCCCAGACCGGGTGGTTCCGCCACCGTACCCTGGCGCTGGCCGGCTCGGGTCGCGCCGACGCCCTCGCCGAGGCCTTCGGCCAGTGGGCGCAGGCAGGCGAGCCGGCGCCGGCGCTGCGCGCGCGCTACGCGGTGCTGGCCAGCATCTTCCCCATGCCGACGCGCCGGCCGCCGGTCGAGCTGCTGCTCGCCTCGCTGGCCGAGGCCGACGCCATCGACGACCCGGCGCTGGTGGCGACGCTGTACACCCGGACGGTGCGGGTGCTGGCGGGCTCGGGGCGCCAGGAGGAGGCGCTCGCGGTGCTGCGCCAGCGGACGGCGCGCTTCGGCGAGATGGGCGCTCTGACCGAGGAGGAGCTGCTGCGGTCGGTCGAGCAGCGCGAGCTGCTGGCCGCGCCCAACGCCGTCACGGTGCAGCGCGCCGCGCTCCGGCTGCGCGTCCCGGCGGCCCGGGGAGGCGACGTGTTGCTGCTGTCGCCGGCGGCCGCTGAGCCCCTCGACAGCCCCTTCCAGCCGGTCCCGGTGCCGGCGGACGGCGAGCTGCGCGTCGAGCGCGAGCCGGACGTGGCGCCGCTGCGCTGGGTGTTGCGGGACGGCGACGGGGCGGTCCGCGGCTCGGGAGCCGTGTGGCCGGCCCCAGGCCAGGAGGTGGCGGCCACGGTGCAGCGGCGGCCGCCGCGCCGGCCGGCGGCGGCGGAGCTGGCGTGGCGGCCCGCCGACGGCCGCCGCCGCGTCTTCCTGGTGATCCTCGACTCGGCCGATTGGCGCCTGGCGCAGTACCTGCGGGCGCGCGGCGAGCTGCCGGTGCTCGACCGGCTGCTCGAGGCCGGGACCCGCGCGGTGCTGGACAGCGACCCGCCCTACACCGCGGCGGCGCTCGACGCCATCGTCCGCCCGGGCGCCCGCGGCGTCAGCTCGCTGGCGGCCGTCGCCTACCAGCTCGGTAGCGAGATCGAGGCCCTGAGCTTCGTCGCCGACAACCCGGTGGCGGCGCTGCGCTGGGTGCTGCCGGAAGCGGAGGACCTGTTCTCGGTGCTCGGCGGCGGCCCCCACACGGCGGTGAACCTGCTCCGCTCGTTCGGCACCCTGCGCATCGGCCGCCACGCCCACCGGGTCGGGCCGCGGGGAATCGAGCGCCCGCTGCGCGGCTACCGCGCCGCCCGCGAGCTGTCCGCCGAGGAGCGGGGGCTGTTCCAGCTGGGGTCGCTGCCGCCGAACAGCCTCGCGCTGTTGCGGGAGATGGCGGCGGATTTCGATACCGCCACCACCCTGGCGCGCGGCGAGGGCGCCGATCTCGTCGCCCTGCGCGTGGCCTCGCTGGACATCCTCACCCACAGCCACTTCGCCGGCGTCTCCGCGGCGGGACAGGACGACGGCGACGCCACCCTCTTCGACGTCTACCGCTACGCCGACCGCCGGCTGGGGGAGCTGGTAGCGGCCCTCGACGGCGACGACGTGCTGCTGGTGATGTCCGACCACGGGGCGCGCACGGCGATGGAGCATGACCGCAGCTGCCTGTTCGTCGCCGCCGGCGGCGAAGTGCCGCCCGGGCGGGTGGCCGGCCGGCCGGCGCTGGTCGGCATCGGCCGCCTGGTGGCGGAGCTCCTCGGCGTCGCCGTGGATTGGCCGGCGACGGGTATCGAGGCGTGGGCGGAGGGACTGCCGGGCGCCGCTACTTCCGGCCGCCCGCCAGCACCGTCAGGTCCTTCCGCCGCTCCCGGTCGCCGTCCGTCCAGGTGATGCGGATGCGCAGTTGGCGCACGTCGCGGCGGGCGCTCTGCCAGCGTTCGCGGTGCACCGCCAGCGTCAGGCGCCCGTCCCCGCCGAAGGGGCGCGGGTCGGAGCGGTCGAAGAGGTGCACCGCCGCGCCGGCCAGCGGCTCGCCCCCCTCCCCCTGAGCGACGAAGCGGATGCGGATCTCGGGGGGGTCCCCCTCGACGTCCTGGGGGTCGACCGCCGCGTGCACGTGATGCGGGGCGCCTTCGCCGGTGAGGGCGCGGCGCAGCAACTCGCGGGCGGCCCGGCCGCGCCACAGGATGGGGTGCGCGGCCGGCGTGAAACCGCCCAGGGGGAGCCACCAGTGCACCACCCCCTCGCCGGCCAGCCAGGCGGCGGCGCGTCGGGGGACGACGCCATCGCCGTCGGGCCCCTCCTCCAGCTCCAGCTCCCCCTCGTCGCCGAGCCGCGCCGCGACGACGGTGGGGATCCCCCAGCCGGCGAGGTTCCACACTGCCAGGCGCCTGCCGCCGAGCGCCAGCTCCCGCCGCGAGCGGGACAGCCGAGCCGCCGCCTGGCGGGCGCGCCGCCGCAGCGGCTCCTCCGCCTTGCTCTTGCCGATCCAGCCGTTGGCGGTCAGCGGGGACGCCGGCGCGCCGGCGGCGGAGAAGAGGTCGAGCGGACCCTCGTCGTCCGCCAGGTCGGCGCCGTCGGGGGCGGGCGGCAGCATCTCCCACAGCGCCCAGGAGTGGCCGAAGATGGCCCGCGTCTCCTTCCTGTCGAAGGGGGGGAAGGCTGCCTTGGCGGTCAGATGGCGGAGGGGCTCGAGGCACCCCGCCCACGGCACGCCGAAGGTGACCAGCAGGGCGAGGCGCTCGCACAGCTCCGGCTCCGCTTCGAGCAGCGCGCGGACCACCAGCCCTCCGGCGCCGTGGGCCAACACCACCACGCGGGCGCCCTGCTCCGCATGAAGATCGACCAGGGCGCGGCGCAGCCGGTCCAGGGTCGTCGGGTGATCCACCGGCAGTCGCCAGTCCCAGCCCACCGGCCGCAGCCGGTCGTCCTGCTCGCGGTAGCCCCAGTGACGCAGCAGGTCGTACAGCGAGGCCGCCTGCTTGCCGGGCGCCACGTCGAGCAGCGGCTCACGGGCCCGGAACAGCGTGGCGATCGGCTCGCCGGCGACCACGGCGTCCTCCGCCGCGGGGTCGTCCGGGCCCTGCAGGGCGGGGAGGAACTGCTTCTTCCAGCGGGAGTTGTCGGACTCGCGGGCGCGGAAGAAGATCCGCCTGTCGTCCTGGCGGTGGATCAGGGCCGATCCCGGCAGGCCGGGGACGAAGACCACCGGGGGCAGGGCGCGCGGCATCGGCTGATGGTACTAGAACGGAGGGCTGCTCACGGCCCAGGGGCGGGCCGTCGGATGAGCGGCGGCGCCGACCGCGGCGTTGGACGGTGCGCGGTCCGGGGGTCATAATCGCCGCGGCCATGGACAAGACCATCCTCATCGTCGACGACCAGCCGGCGATCCTCACCACCCTGGCGGCGATCCTCGAGGACGAGGGGTACCGCACCGTGTGCACCGACAGCGGCGCGCGGGCCCTGGACCTCTACGCCGAGGCCACCCCGGACATCGTCTTCCTCGACGTCTGGCTGGCCGACATGGACGGCCTCGAGATCCTGCAGGAGCTGCGCGACCGCGACCCGCAGGCGGCGGTGATCATGATCTCCGGCCACGGCACCACCTCGACGGCGGTCAAGGCGATCAAGATGGGCGCCTGCGACTTCATCGAGAAGCCGCTTTCCTACGATCAGGTGGTATCGGCGGTGGCGGGAGCGCTGACGCGCAAGCGGGCCTTCGAGGACTCCGGGCAGTTCCCGACCGTCGGCGAGGAGCGGTTCGTCGCCACCGGGGAGCTGGCGCCGCCGCCCACCCTGCGGCTGGTGCGGCGCAGCGAGGTACCGCAGCGCACCATCAGGGGGGGGACGGTGTTCTACGGCCTGGGGCTGCACTCGGGGACGCGCACGGGAATGGCGGTGCAGCCGCTGCCACCGGACAGCGGCATCCACGTGCTGACGCTGCCGACCCGGGCGCACATCCCGGCGCACGTCGACCGGGTGGCGGACACCGACTACGCCACCACCCTCTCCACCGGCGGCCAGGACATCCGCACCGTCGAGCATCTGCTGTCGGCGCTGCACGCCGCCGGCATCACCAACCTGCTGATCAAGGTGCACGGCGAGATTCCGGTGCTGGACGGCTCGGCCCTGGAGTTCTGCCGGGTGCTCGAGGAGGTGGGGATCGTCGACCAGGAGGCGCCGCGGCGGGAGGTGGTCATCGACCGCCGCTACGAGGTGCGCGGCGAGGGGGAGAAGTGCCTGGCGATCGAGCCGTTCGACGGGCTGGCGGTCTCCTACCTGTTGCGCTACCCGCCGCCGATCGGCGAGCAGTACTACGAGTTCGAGCTGTCGAGCCTCGCCGCCTACGAGCGAGAGATCGCGCCGGCGCGGACCTTCGGGTTCATGCGCGACATGCGGATGATGGCCGAGCTCGGCCTGGGGACCGGCGGGCGGCTGGACAACTGCATCCTGGTCGGGGAGGACAACGTGCTCAACACCGAGCTGCGCTTCCCCGACGAGTTCGTGCGCCACAAGATCCTCGACATCATCGGCGACACCTACCTGCTCGGCTACCCCATCCGCGGCAAGATCACGGCGCGGCTCACCGGCCACCGCGACAACATCGCCCTGCTGCGCACCATCCTCGCCGAGGCGGGGTGATTCACTCCACGGCGAGCTCGGCCCCAGCCTCCACGGCGAGCTCGGCGCCAGCCGAGTAGGCGGTGAACTCCGGCGCGTACATCGACTGCAGCGTCGCCGGCGCGACGCGGAAGCGCCCGGCCATCGCCGCGCGCAGGCGATACCTGAAGGTGTACTCGCCGGCCGGTAGCGACTCGAAGAAGAAGTTGGTGCCGCTGTCGCGCACCTCCTCGTACCAGCCGACGCCGAGGTCCCACTTGTGCCGCGAGCGCAGGGTCTCGGGCTCGAAGCCGGCGCCGCGCGGGTCGCGCAGGTGCACGTACTCGGCCGCGTGCTGGGCGCGCAGCGACAGCTGCACCTCGACCTGGTCGCCCACCGCCAGCGGTGTCCCCTCGCGCAGCGGCACCAGGGTCCACTCCCGCCCGTCGTGGACCCGGCGGAAGTAGCGCCGCGTCACCGCCAGCAGGTCGCCGCGGGCCTCGGCGGGCAGCCGCTCGGTGGAGAAGTGCCAGGTGGCCGACGCGAACAGCATGCCCGGCGTCTCCTTGCTCACCTCGATGGTGGCCATCGAGGGGCCCACCTCCTCGCCCGGCACCACCAGCTGCTGGTTGCGCCCGCTGTAGCGATCCGGCTCGAAGACGAAGCTACGGCGCAGCGGGCCGACCGTGACCAGCGCTTCCTCGCGCACCCCCAGCGCCCCCTCGCGCTCGAGGAAGTACACCAGGGCGTAGATCGCCTCGGCGGTGGTGCGGGTCGACTTCCAGTGGTTGAGCTTCTTGTTCAGGAAGAGCCACTGCACGAGGCCGTGGCGGCGGGGGTCGTCGGGCGCCAGCTCGGTCAACGCGCGCAGCGCGAAGGCGTGCCCTTCGACGGTGTCGTTGTACCAGAGCCAGGCGCGATCCTCGGCCGCCCAGAAGGTCCCCAGCTCGTCGGTCGTGCGCGAGGAGTCCATCAGGCTGTCGAACACCAGCAGGGCGTCGTCGCCGCGGTCCACCCGCGTCAGCGACAGCGCCAGCTGCGCCTTCAGCAGCGGCGAGTGCTGCCGCCAGTGGCGGAAGGAGAAGTCGAGCATCTGCCGCCGCTGCTCGGCGGTGAAGACGCCGCCGGTCCACGACTCGTCGGGATAGGCGGACAGCACGTAGCCGAGGAAGGTGACCATCTCCCAGCAGCAGTCGGTGGCGATGGCGTGGCGCACCAGCTCGTCGACGTAGTAGCGGTGCATGTAGCCCCAGGCCGACACCACCATCTCGCGCGGCACCGCGACGCCGTGCTCGAGCGCCTTCGACAGCCCGTGCAGGACGTACAGGGTTATGTAGGGCGACGGCGGCCCGCCCGGGAACCAGGGGAAGGCGCCGAGCGAGGTCTGCGCCTGGCGCAGCCGCGCCAGCGAGGCTTCGCGCTGCGCCCGCGCCACCTGCGGGTCGAGCATCCGCAGCAGCTCCTCGCCGCCGCCGCCGCGCGAGGCGGCGAGCCACGGCGTCTCCTCGAGCGCCATCTGGCGGTTGGGGTCGTCGGCCACCCAGGGCTCGAGGCGGGTGTCGCGCTCGGCCAGCTGCCGCGCCATCGCCGCCACCGCCGGGTGGTCGGCGAAGACGCTGCTGACGATGCCGGTGGAGACGAAGCGGTTCAGCGTCTGCTCGGTGCACTCGTAGGGGTACTCGACGAGGTAGGGGAGGGCCGAGAGCACGCCGTAGAAGAGCTGGCCGTCGATCGTCACGACGAGCTGGTCGTGGATCAGGGTGGGGTCGTCGGCGGCGGCGAGGTCGGCGAAACGCAGGGTCTCGCGGTCGGCCTCCTGCAGCGCCGCGAAGCGCGACTGAGCCAGGTGCATCCGCCCCGGCAGCACGGGGATGGCCCGCTGCTCGCCGTCGCCGAGCCCGCCGGCGGTGGCGCTGACCCGGAAGCCGACCTCGCCGACGCCCGCCGGCACCTCCAGCGGAAAGCTCAGCGTGGTGCCGCGCCCGGGCTCGACGGTGAACGGCACTTCCGGGAAGGCCGCGCCGAGGCCGAAGTCGGCGCCGCGGCTCGCCCCGCTCTCGGGGTCGAAGAGCTCGAGGCGCAGCGTGCCCGACAGCGGCTCTTCGCTGGCGTTGTCCACCACCACCCGCAGCACCGCCCGGTCGCCCTCGCGCAGGAAGCGGGGCAGGTAGGGGCGCACCATCAGCTCCTTGGCGCTGCGGGCGCGGGCCTGGGCGCTGCCGCCGCGCAGGTCGCGGGTGACGGCGTGCAGCCATACGTTCCACTCGGTGAGCGAGTCGGGCACGGTGAGCTCGAAGGCCACGCCGCCGTCGTCGTCGAGCAGCAGGTGGGGGTACCAGAAAGCGGTCTCGGAAAAGTCGGTGCGGGGGGCGGGGGCGTCGCCGGGCGGCGCGCCGTCCCTCTCGCTGCCATCGGCGCTCCCGCGCCGCTCGTCCAGCCGCGGCGACTCGGCGGTCACCTGCAGCTCCTCGACGCTCTCCATCTGCGCCGGCGCCGGCGGTGGCGCCGGCAGCGACTCACCCACGGCGGCCATGTCGCGGATCGCGAAGCGCCCCCGCCTCCCCGGCCCGCCGATGCCGTAGCCCGAGATGTGCCGGAGGCTGTCGCCGCGCAGGTGCGGGTAGTCCGGCAGCCGCGCCCACTGGTGGCTCTCCTGCCACACCGGGTGCCCCCATCCCAGGGTGGGCCGCAGCGGCGAGACGGCGGTGAGGTCGGGGTAGAGCGCCAGCACCTCGGGCGGCCGATGCGGCGCGAACAGGTCGAGGCTGCGGTCGTACATGTAGGCGAGCAGCTCGGCGGCGCCGCGCTCCAGCGTCTCGCCCTCGGCGCCGCTGACCCGCACCCGCCAGCGCTCGACCTCTCCCGGGCGCAGCCGGTCGCGGAAGGTGACCAGCTCCACCTCGAGCTGCCGGTCGGTCCACGGCACGAAGACCCGCTCGCGGAGCTGCACCAGCTGGTGATCGCGCAGCAGCGTCAGCGTGACGCCGAAGCCGCCGCGGTCGTCCCGGGCCACAGGGATCTCGAGCAGCTGCATGCCGCCGTCCGCGCGCAGGGGGTAGCGCTCCACCGGCTCGCCGCGGCGGTGCACCTCGAGCAGCAGCGACTGCGACGGCAGCCCGGACGCCACCAGCAGGCGGGCCGTGCCGCCGACCGCGACCGTCGAAGATTCGGCCAGCAGGAGCGCCGGCAGGGCGAGCCCGGCGCCAGCCGCCGCCACCACCAGCTCCCGTTGCGTCTCGAACGTGGCGCCGAAGCGGTCCTCGGTGGCGTACAGCAGCCGGTAGGCGCCGGCGGCGAGCGGCGGCAGGGTGAGCTCCGCCGCGCCGTCGTCGCCATGGACGAGGGAGCCGCTCGCCACCGTCTCCCCGGCCGGCCACAGGCGCATCACGGCGGCGGGGTCGTACCCGGGGTCCCAGCGCGGGCGCAGCAGATCGCCAGCGGTGCGGTAGGCCTCGCCGCCGTCTCCGGGCGGCGGCGGCAGGGGCTGGTCGGCCGGCAGCGGCGTCTCCTGCGGCTGCACCAGCCGCACCAGCCGCCAGCGGCCCGCCCCCTGGCGCGGGGTGCCGTCGAGGTCGGCCCGGTGTACCGCCACGGCCAGCGGCTCGCCGGCCCGGGCGAATACCGGCTCGCCCTCGATGCGGGCCTCGACGGTGACGTAGCCGAGGCGGAAGGCGCGCTCGGCGGCGCGCGTCTCGCCACCCTCGTCGGTGACCTCGACCGCCAGGCGGAAGCGATAGCTGACGCCGGTCGCGGCTTGGCGCTCGTCGGCTTCGGGGGTGAAGGTGACGCGGAAGCGGCCGTCGGCGTCGAGCGCGGCGGTGCCGGCGGCCACGGTCTGCGCCGGCGCCGGCGGCGCCCACCCCCACCAGGACCACCACCACGGGTAGACCGGCTCCCGGGTGACGCGCCAGGTGACGTCGCCGGTCGCCACCGGCAGCCCGAAGTAGTAGCGGGCCTCGCCGGCGAGGGTGGCGGCGCGGTTGAGGCGCAGCGCGCCCTCCGGCTCGTCGAGCGTCACCTCGAAGGTGGGGCGCTTGTACTCCTCGACCCGCACCGCCGCCGCGCCGCCGAGCGAGCTGCGCAGCTGCCAGCCCCCCAGCAGTCGGCCGCGCGGGATGGTGAAGGCGCCGGAAGCGGTGCCGTGGTCGTTGGCGGCGACGTCGCGGGCGGCGGCCACTTCGCCATCGGGGTCGACCAGCTCCACCCGCAACGCGACACCCGGCAGGGTGGTGAAGCGGGTACCGCTCCCGTCGTCCTCGTAGGCCACCACCTTCCACAGCAGCTCCTGGCCAGGCCGGTAGATGCTGCGGTCGGTGTAGACCAGCGCGGCACGGCGGGCCGCCCGCGACGTCGGGTGGGCCCGCAGGTGCGTCAGGTCGAGGGCCAGGTGCTCGCCGTCGCGGCCGAGGAGGAAGTGGCCGCGCCCTTCCGGGATGGCGAGGGTGGCCCTGCCGTCCTCGCCGGCGGTGGCGGTGACGGCGCGGCGGTGCCCGCCCTGCCAGTCGAAGCGATAGAGGTCGACGTGGGCGCCGCGCCGCGGCTCGCCGCTGGCCCCCGACAGGGCGCGCACCGCGAGGGTCTCACCCTGCTGCCGGCTGAGCAGCACCAGGTCGGTGAGCAGCAGGTTGACCGCGGCCCGCTGGTTGTGGCGGCGGGCGAAGTCGGGACGCGCCGAGGCGACGACCACGTACAGGCCGGGCTGCTCCATCGGCGGCGTGACGTAGGTGTGGTGGTCGCGGAAGTCGGGAGTCGCCGGCAGCTCGACCTTCCACTCCGCCGCCGGCCGCTGCTGCCTGAGGATCTCCGGGACCTCGCGCCACGCGGGCAGCAGCTGGTAGTCCTCGGCGCTCTCCAGGTACCGCACCAGGTCCACGGCATAGGCGCGCAGCCACAGCGTCGGCAGGTTGCGATGGGTGACCCGCAGCGAACGCTCGCCGGCGCCGTCGGCGGTCATCGTCTGCAGCTGGAAGGCGGGCGCCTCGATCGCCGCGACCAGGTGCCGGGACCGCCGGCCGCCCACCGAGTCGGGGTGGGCGCGCGCACCGGCATGGGCGGTCTCGCGGGCCCGCACCAGCGCCTCGGGCTCCTCCCCCTGGCGCTGCCACTCGGCGAGGGTCGCCAGGCCCAGCGACCACCACGCGAACCGCCGCCCGAGCTCCTCCAGCGCCCTCTCGAGCTCCACTTCGAGGGCCTGCCGGTCCGCCGGCTGGTCGAGCGCCGCGCGCAGCTGCTCGAGCCGCGTGCGGCGCGCCTCGAAGGCCGCCTCGGGCCGGCCGTGCCGCCGGTGCCACGCCTCGAGGTCGGCGAGGATGGCGGCGACCTT
>DATKEH010000108.1:0-12295 GCA_035546355.1 Thermoanaerobaculia bacterium | reverse complement strand
CGCCGGGATCCAGCCGCGGAGGGAGCTCACCAGCCACAGGGCGTCCAGCCGCGGCAGCTCCTCCACCCGCACCACCGCTTCGCGCACCGCGCCGCGCGCCAGCAGGTGCGCCCGCAGCGTTCCCGGGAGCAGCCCGCAGTCGAGCGGCGGCGTCACCAGCTCGCCCTGCCGCCGCACCACCAGGTTGGCGACCGTCGACTCGGTGAGCTCGCCGCGCGGGTTCCACAACAGGACGTCGTCGGCGCCCGGCGCCCCGCTTCGCGCGGCGTCGTAGCGGCGCCGCTCGGTGGTCTTGTGGAACAGCATCGGGTCGCCGGGGTCGACGGGCTTGGCGGCCAGCGCCACCCGCCAGCGCGCCCGGCGGCGCCGCGGCAGCGCCGCCGCCTCCACCCGCAGGCGGCCCGAGCGGGCGAGCCGCAGCCGCAGGCGATGCCGGCGCGGCGGCAGGTCGGCCACCGCCCGCGCCAGCGCCCGCCGCACCGCCCCCTCCTCCAGGGCGAAGCCGAAGTACGCCGCCGAGGCGCGCAGCCGCTCGAGGTGGCACCGCCGCAGCCAGATGCCCCGCCGCGGGCGCCACAGCATGGTCTCCAGCAGCTCCCAGCGCCGCCGCGGTGGCGACAGGAGCACCTGCGCCTTGAGCAGGCTCTCGGCGTGCTCGGCCGCCGGCTCGGAGTCCCAGACCACGCCGCCGCCGGTGCCGTACTCCGCCCGGCCTCGCCGCCGATCCACGGTGGCGGTGCGGATGGCGACGGCGAACGAGGCCCGCCGCCCCGGCCCCACCCAGCCGAAGGCGCCGGTGTAGACGCCCCGCGGCGCCCCCTCGAGCGCGGCGATCAGGCGCATCGCCGCGGCCTTCGGGGCACCGGTGATCGACGCCGCCGGAAACAGGGCGCGGAAGACCTCGCCGAGCGGCGCCGCCGTCCGCGCGGCGACCGTCGAGGTCAGCTGCCAGACCGTCGGATACCGCTCCAGCGCGAACAGCGCCTCCACCGTGACGCTGCCCGGCCGAGCCACTCGCCCCAGGTCGTGGCGCGCCATGTCGACGATCATCAGGTTCTCGGCCCGCTCCTTGGGCGAGGCGAGCAGCGCGCGGCCCCGCGCCGCGTCCTCGGCCGGCCAGCGGCCGCGCGGCGCGGTGCCCTTCATCGGCCGGCTCACCAGCCGCTCCCCGTCGAGCCGGAAGAACAGCTCCGGCGAGGCGCAGCAGAGGGCGAGCGGCCCGAGCTCCAGGTAGCCGGCGTGCGGCGGCGGCTCCTCGCCCATCAGGCGCCGGAACAACCCCCAGGGATCGCCCGGGAAGCGACTGCCGAGGCGGAAGGTGTAGTTCACCTGGTAGGTGTCGCCGCAAGCGATGGCGCCGCGGATCCGCGCCACCGCGGCGGCATGGCTGCGCGAGTCGTCGCTCGCCAGCCAGGGGTGCTCGCCGCCCCTGCTCCCGCGCCGGGCGCCGCCGCCGGCGGGCAGCCGCCGGGCGCGGTGGGGGGGGGAGAAGAGGGCGAAACCGGCCAGCGGCGCGCCGCCGGGCGGCCGCACGCGTAGCGCGGCGTCGAACCCCGGCGCCGCCTCGTAGGCGACGAACCCGACGGCCCACAGCCCGGCGGCGGCCGCCTCCTCCACCTCGGCGAGCAGTGCCGGCACCTCCGCCGGGCACCGCGCCCACAGCTCGGCCGCGGGCGCGGAGAACAGCAGCCAGCCGTCGCCGCACCGCAGGGCGGCGGTGGGACGGGCGTTGACGCCGATGCCTTCGCTGCCGCCGCGAAGGTTGTCTCTATCGTTACCCATCGTAACCAAAGGCGGCCGGCCGCCGACCCTGTCCTTGGAGAGTTGTCCCAGACAGCTCAGTTACTTACGGCCGCCGCGCGGGTCTGGCATCGCGGTTGCTAACGCAGCCTCCACATGCCCGACAATCTACCTCGCCGGCGGCAGGACGGGTTTACCTTGACCGAGCTGATGGTGGTGCTGGCGATCATCGTCATCATAGCCCTGTTCGGCCTCCCGGCGCTGGTCGACAGCCTCCACCGCAGCAAGATCGACGGCGCCAATCGGCAGGTGGCGACGGTGATGCGCGCCGCCCGGCTCGAGGCGATCAAGCTGGGGCGACCGGTGGGCGTGTTCGCCGACTTCGCCACCGACCGGGTGTTCCGGTTCGTCGACGAGGACGGCAACGGCGTCTACGAAGACGGCGTCGACACCGTGCTCGGCGAGGTGCCGCTGCCGGCAGGGGTCTCCTTCCAGGGCCCTCCCGCGCAGCCGGACGCGATCGACGGCTTCGGCGGCAACCCGTACGTGCTGTTCGACATCGACGGCTCGGCGGGGGCGACCGGCGCCTTCCGCATCGCCGACACGCGCCAGAACTTCCTCGAGGTGCGGGTGAGCCCCGCCGCCACCGGCCGGGTGCAGATCCGCAAGTGGGACGAAACGGACTGGTTCGCCCAGGGCGAGAACGGCAAGTCCTGGAAATGGAACTGAAGGAGACCCGAGAGATGCAGCCTGTCACGCTGGCCGCGCGGCGGCACGGGCGCCAGCCCGATGCCGGTTACTCGATCGTGGAGGTGCTGATCGCCGGCGCGATCATGCTCTTCATCGCCCTGTCGATCCTGCCCATCTTCGCCCAGTCGATCAGCAGCAACCTCTCCGGGCAGGATTCCACCTCCGTCGCCAACCACGCCCGCTCGCGGGTCGAAGAACTCTACCAGCTCCCCTTCGATACCCCCTTTCTCCAGCTCACCGACGGCGACGAGCGGCGCCACGACGAGTACTACTCGCGCAACCAGAAGGCCTGGCTGCCCGGCACCGAGGACGACGTGCCGGTCGGCGACGAGGCGCTGTGGACGCGGGTGACGCAGATCCGCAACTACTCGGCCACCGACATCGAGACCCCCCTGGCGTTCAATTCGGACCCCACGCTGGTCCACCTCAAGGAGCTCCTGGTCACGGTCGCCGCCACCCGCGAGGGGGGGCCGCTGGGCGGCGGCAAGCGGATCATCGTCCAGGCCTTCAAGTCATCCTAGCCGAGGAGCGCCCGTCATGCTCGTCACTCCCCGACCCCGCCACCCGGTCGCCGCCGCCCGCCGCACGCTCCGCCGCGGCGAGGCCGGCTTCACCCTCATCGAGCTGCTGGTGGCGCTGATCCTGCTGAGCATCCTGATCGTCGCCATCCTCGGGATGTTCGACGCCAGCAACAAGCTCGCCCGGGTGCAGACCCACGTCGCCGACATGCAGCAGTCGCTGCGCATCGCCCAGTACCAGATGGTGCGCAACGTGCGCATGGCGGGGCGCGGCGGCCTGATCCGCGGCGACCTGCCCAACATGGTCTCGGTGGCGGTGCGCAACAACGTCCCCGCCGACTCCCGGATCGGCGACGCGGCCTCGCCGCGGATCGTCGAGGGTACCGACGTGCTGACCGTGCGCGGCGTGTTCGACACCGTCTACCACGTCAACCCGCCGGCGTCGGCGATGACGCTGGACGCCGATGTCAGCCCCACCAGCGGCACCATCCGGCTGCAGAACCCCATCCCCGAGACCGGGGTCGCCCAGGACCTGGACCCCCTCATCCAGGCGGTGGAGGCCGAGCGGCGGGAGGCCCTGGTGCTGGTCAGCCCGCTGGGCGGCAGCCTGTACGGGGTCGTCGAGCTCGACCCGAGCCACGGCGACACCAGCATCGACGATCCCACCGACATCACCATCGGCTTCAAGATCACCGGCGGCGACAACACCGCGGGCTACAACGTCATCTCTCCGGGCGGCGCCTTCCCCATCGACCTCCGCAGCGTCGCCTACCTGGGGATCCTGCAGGAATACCGCTACTACGTCCGCGAGCGCTACGCCATACCCGGCGACGCCAGCAGCCAGCTCAGGCCCTCGCTGGCGCAGGCCCGCTTCTACCCCGGGAGCCAGGCGGTCTACGAGGGCATGAGCGGCGACGACGTCGCCGAGAACATCCTCGACCTGCAGGTGGTGCTCGCCCTCGACCTCGACGGCGACGGCCTGATCGGCGCCGAGGATCTGGCCGTGGCCAACGACGAGTGGCTGTACAACAGCGGCGAGGACGACGACACCGACCTCGATCTGTGGAACGGCGCCGCCGGGGCCGACACCCCTACCCTGGCCTACGTCCGCATCAACACCCTGGCCCGCACCGACCGCGGCGACTTCCAGTACGTCTCCGAGGCCATCGACCGCATCGAGGACCACGCCTACGACGAGGCCGACGATCCGGCGACCAGCGACGAGATCCGCGACCGCCGCCACCGCCGCCGCGTCCTGCAATCGATCGTCGAGTTGAGGAACCTGTCATGAGCCACCCCCAGCGGACCGCGCGCCACGCCGAAGCGGGCAGCGCCTACATCATCGCCCTGCTCGCCCTGGTGGTGCTGACCATCATGGCGCTGGGGATCGCCCTGATCACCCAGACCGAGATGCAGGTCGGCGCCAACGAGCGCACCATCCAGAAGGTCTTCTACTCGGCGGACTCGGGGCTGTCGCGGCAGACCGCCCGGGCGCTGGTGGAGGCCAAGTACGACGCCCTCCTGTTCAACCTCAAGGACCAGGAGAAGACGCTGTTCACGGTCGAGCACGAGGTCGACGTCTCGCCCTTCTACCCGATCATGACGGCGCCCTGCAACCTGTGCGAGATCAACGACGCCGGGCAGTACGGCCGCGAGCCCTACTTCAAGATCAACTACGGCGTCACCGCCATCGCCACCCGCAAGGACGACGACGGCAACCAGCTGGCGGCGAAGACGCTGAGCTCGCTGGTCGAGGTCCAGCCCTGGCAGCTGGTGACGGCGGCGCTCGAGCCGCTGCAGGACCCCGACGCGCTGGCCAAGATCAAGTTCTGACCGCGAGGGAACGACCCATGCACCGCACGCGACGCTTCACCCACCTGCTCGGCCCGCTGGGGATCGCCGCCGGCATCGCGGCGCTGCTGCTGGTCAGCAGCCGCCCCGCACACACCGACGACCGCGACCTGCTGCGCTTCGGCACGGCGAGCCCTTACCTGATGATCCTGCTCGACACCTCGGCATCGATGGCGCTCACCGCCGGCGACAGCCCGGTGCCGACCTCCGGCTACGGCGACCACCCCCTGTCGCGGCTCTACACTGCCAAGTCGGCAATGTACGAGGTGTTCCTCGACGTCACCGACGTCAACTTCGGCTTCGTGAGCTTCAACAACAACCAGGCGCGGGTGTTCCAGAAGCACTGGCTCTACTACACCACCGACACGCTCCCCGCCATCTTCACCACCGTCGGCTGGCCGAAGGCGGCGGCGAGCGGCGCGACGCCGTCCATCCTGGTCAACGACACCACCGAGGGCGGCACGCCGTACTCGGTGATCGAGTACGACAGCACCTTCACCGGCAGCATGATCGCCTTCGGTCCGCACTTCAAGACTTCCACCGGCTCGGTGACCACCGCGCAGACCGCCAGCGGCGGCTACATCGACCTGGCGACCACCAGGGGGCAGGCGCAGGTCAATGCGTTCCCCAAGGCGGAAGGCAACACCAACGCCACCACGCTGTGGGTCAAGGGTACGGACGGCAGGAACTACCAGGTCACCGTCCGCGTCCCGGGAGACGCCGGCAAGATCGGCGACCTGACCTTCACCGGCCAGGTCACCGTCCTCGACGTCGCCGCCGGCATCACCAGCGAGCCCCACACCGTCGTCTTCCGGCGCGACCCGAGCTTCGACGAGGTGATCATCGTCGACCGCATCCCGCCCCAGAACGAGAACCGGCCCGAGGAGACGCAGCGGCTGTGGGACTTCCAGCTCGCCACCAGCGACGCCAGCTGCGGCACGGCGCGGCCGTTCCACGGGCAGGCGTGGGAGGGGAACTACGACTCCGGCGTGCTCGCCGCCTCGCAAGGGGTGATCGACGCCGAGCACGACGCCAACATGGAGGCGGAGGGGGTGGACGCCGACGGCAACCCCATCGACTTCGACCGCTTCGAGTTCGCCTCCGCCATAGGCCCCATCGAGATCATCGCGATCAAGCCGGCCGACGAGACGGTCTACAGCACCAAGGGGCGGGCGCTCGACTACGGCGACTTCATCCCCTGGGACTGGAACGACTCCCGCCGCGACGAGCTGCTCTGCCGGCTGGCGCCGAACCTCGTCAACAGCTCGGGTAACTGCGACCCGCTCAGTGCGGTACCCGACTTCGGCATCGCCTCCTATTTCGCCGACCAGAAGACCGACTCGAGCACGGCCGACAGCACGTACCCGCAGTACAGCCAGTACTTCAAGCTCAAGAGCGCGAGCAAGACGCCGCTCATGGCGATCGGCGACACCGCGCTGTCGAAGGTGACCACCGACCTGCGCTGCTGGTACATGGGCACCGCCGAGGAGCGGTCCAACAACGCCAAGTGCAAGGACAGCGCCTTCGCCGACGACTTCGCCGGCTGGCGCAACCTCGCCTGCGACACCACCAACGGCGACTCCGACTGGGGGTGCCGCAAGCCCTACATCGTGGTGATCAGCGACGCCTCGGGCGACAGCGGCGCCTGCCACGTGCAGAACGCCACGGCGTCGCTCAACGAGCTCGACCAGTTCGCCGCCGTCAACACCTGGGCGATCAACCTCGGCAAGGAGACCAACTGCAGCTCGGGGTCCATTCTCCACTCCATGACCCAGACCTCCGACGCCGGCGAGTGCTTCAACGTCTCCACCAAGGAGGGGGTGATGGACGCGCTCGAGGACATCCTCGGCCGGATCCGCGAGGAGACGCGCGCCTTCGCCGCCGCCGCGGTGCCCACCGTGCAGGCCACCGCCGAGCAGAGCATCTACGTCTCCAACTTCACGCCGCTCGACGGCCAGTCGCGCTGGGACGGCCACCTCAACGCCTTCCTCAAGCCGCTGCCGGTCGACGAGTTCGGCCGCCCGGCGACCACCGTCAAGTGCGAGGAGGCGGGCGGCGAGGAGGAGAGCGGCTGCTTCCTGTGGGACGTGGCCGAGTCGATGCTCAAGGACCAGTACTACGACGGGCTCGCCTCCACACCGCCGGCGAGCGACTTCAGCGATTTCCTCAGCCTCACCGATCCAGGGCGACGGCGCGTCTTCTACGCCATGGACTCCGACCGGGGCTACTGGGCGGACAACACGCAGCTGCTGTTGGTGCCGACGGCCCCGGCGGACGGGCAGGAGGCCACCATCGAGGAGAAGGACCTCTGGGACGCGTTCGGCATCAGCTACACCGACGGCGACACGCCCGAGGCGCTGGCGTCGCAGGCTTCCGCCCGCAGCACCGCCGAGACGGTGATCCGCGGCGCGCTGCAGCACAAGGAGGAGATCGTCGACCGAATCGAAGAGGACCCCGACACCCGCACCCGCGAGGCGATCCCCGCCTTCGACATGCCGGCGTGGTGCGAGCTCACCGCCGCCGAGCAGGCGACGTTCCCGGCCAGCGACTTCGAGAAGATCTGCTACCTGCTGGGCGACATCTTCCACTCCAACCCGGTGGTCGTCGGCCCGCCGGTCAACCTGCGCTACTTCGCCGAGAATCTCGGCAGCGCCCTCAACCCCGACGGCGCCGAGTGCGAGGCCAACGACGACGGCGACGCGACCAGCAGCGTCGACCGCGGCTACCGCTGCTTCTTCGCCCGCCACAAGCTGCGCCGACGGGTGATCGCCCAGGGGCACAACGACGGCATGCTGCACGTCTTCAACCTCGGCATCTACGACCCGAGCACCACGTTCTTCACCAACGGCACCGGCCACGAACTGTTCGCCTACATGCCGCGCTCGGTGATGCCCACGGTGCGCAAGATCGCCACCGGCACCGAGCACCACTACACCGTCGACGACACCCCGGCCATCGCCGACGTGTTCATCGACCCGGTGTTCGACGGGTCCGGGTCCGATCCCCTGCTGAGCGACGCGCCCGAGGAGGACGAGCGGCGCTGGCGCACGGTGCTGGTCTCGGGGCTGCGTGAAGGGGGGTACGACGGCAACGTCGGCGCCACCGGCAGGGCTCTCTTCGCGCTCGACATGACGCAGCCGGACAAGCTGGTGCTCACCGGCAGCGAGTTCCTCGCCGCCGGCACCGCCGACGACGCCATCCAGTACCTGCCCACCTGTTACGAGGACAGCTACGACAGCGCCTCGTGCGGCCCTGTGCGCTACGGCTCGGCGCTGTGGGAATTCCGCGACTCGAGCGACGACAGCATCTCCAGCATCCCTCCGGCGGCCCCGGTTCTCATGGACGAGGACGACAACGGCCACGCCGACCTCGGCTACACCTGGTCGACTCCCAACGTCGGCCGCCTCCGCATCTGCGACGGCGGCAACGTCGCCGCCGGCGAGTGCAACCCGGCCAGCCCGGACAGCAAGGTGGTCGACAAGTACGTCGCGGTCTTCGGCGGCGGCCTCGACCCGGATTCGAAGGACGCGCCGCGTTTCGGCAGGCACGTCTACATCGTCGACGTGGAGACCGGCAAGGTGCTCTACAAGCGCCAGCTGCTGGGCAGCGAGGGCGCCTGCCACTCCGACGGTCAGGCCGCCGAGCAGGCGGAGAGCAACACCTGCACCGTCGGCGCGGTCGCCGCGCCACCGGCGGCGGTGGACACCGACCAGGACGGCTACTACGACCGCATCTACGTCGCCACCACCCTCGGCTACCTCTACCGCATCGACGTCGCGGCCGACGCCGACGGCAACTTCCCCAACCTCGCGGACACGCTCGTCAACACCCTCGACGACCAGCAGTTCCCAGCCCAGCGCATCCCCGAGGGGAGCTGGGACCCGCTGCTGATCTTCGACGCCAACTACGACGGCGCCACCGCATTGACCGACAACCTGCGGCCGATCTACTACCGCCCATCGGTGTTCTTCATCGGCAAGCTCGGCCTCTATGGGATCGCGCTGGTGACCGGCGAGCGCGAGGACCTGTGGCAGCTGGACGGTCTCGAAGGGCGCCTGTACGTCTTCGCCGACGACACCCACCTCCTCGCCGACCCGGCAGCCTCGCTTCCCTACACCGAGGACCAGTTCGTCGCCATCCCCTTCGACGACAACACGGTGGCGTTCGGCGGGACCGATTTCTTCGTCACCTTCGGCGTCGGCGCGCGCGGCTGGTACCTCGAGCTGCCCGAGCACGAGCGCGCCATCACCCCCGCCTTCTCGCTGTTCGGCGTGATGTTCTTCTCCAGCTACAAGCCGCTGTCGATCGCCATCTCCGACCCCAATTGCGATCCGCTGGTCCAGAGCTGCGAGGAGGTGGAGATCGCCTGCGACTCCAACGAGACCGGGTTCTGCAGCAAGACCGGCACCAGCAGGCTGTTCGTGGTCAATGCCACCAACGGCGACGGGCTGCTGGCCGGCGCCGTCGAGGGGGAGACCACCCGCTACCGCAACGTCGCCCAGTTCGTCACCCAGCCGTTCACCGAGCCGGGGCAGACCAAGAACCCGGAGAGCGACACCAGCCGCACCGCCGACGAGCTGCAGCCCTGGGAGATCGACCTGATGGAGACCCTCAAGGGCCTCTACCCGGACGACTGCAAGTTCACCAACTACCGCATCGACGTCAAGACCATCGCCGCCGACACCACCGTGGAGCGGATCGCTGCGGTGCCCATCTGCATCATCGAGAAGAACTGGAAGGAGTACTGATGCGCCGCGCTCGCCGCCCGCTCGTGACGCCTCCGGCGCTGGCGCTGGTCGCCGCGCTGGTCGCCTTCGCCGCCGCCGCCCCCGGCGCCGCCGACCTGCTGGTGCTGCGCGACGGCGCCCGGGTGGAGACCCGGGGGCCGTGGGAGGTGCGGGGACGGCAGGTCGTCTTCACCCTCCCCAACGGCACCCTGTCGTCGCTGCGGGCCGAGGAGGTGGACCTGGAGGCCAGCCGCGCCGCCACCGCGGCGGCAGAGGCGGCGGCCGCCGCTCCCGAGCCCGCCCCGGAACCGCAGGTGAAGCGGGCGCCGGTGCTGGTGCTGACCGAGGCCGACATCCCGCCGATGAGCGCCGAGGAGATCGCCGCCCAGGCGGAGGAGAGCGGCGTCGAGGAGATGGCCGCGGCGGTGGCGGAGTCGCGGCTCGAGGTCACCCAGTGGCAGGAGCTCGAGTCCAGCGACCAGGGGATCACCATCGGTGGCACGGTGCACAACGCCTCCGCAGCGGTGGCCACCAACATCGAGGTGGTGGTGATGCTCTACGACCGCGAGGGAGGGCTGCTCGCCACCTCCGAGGCGGCCCTCGGCGCCAGCTCGCTGCAACCCGAAAAGGCGACGCCGTTTCGCGCCAGCTTCCCCGGCGTCTTCAACTACGGCGAGGTACGCTTCGACCTCCAGCACGTGCCGCTCGCCACCCGCACCACCGGCGACCAGGGGGCGACGCCGGGAGCGCGCGCGGCCGAGGCCGACGACGAGCCGTACGACGAGGGGGAGATGACCGACGAGGAGCTGCTGGCGGAGGACGAAGAGGGGCCGGAGTAGCGCGGGACCTCCCGGCGCCGGCCGTCGTCTCGCGCCGGCGCCCGTCCGCCCGTCCGGCGCTGGCCCGCCGGTTGCACTCCGCATAGCATTCGCGCTTCGGAGGTGCGACGATGCGACGGCAACCCCCACTGCAGCCCCTCCTCCCAGCCGCCGGCGCCGGCGCCGCCACCCTGGCCCCGCCGCACGGCCTCGCCCGGGCGCAGATCGGCGAGCGCTACCGCTGGGACCTGAAGCAGATCTTTCCCGGCTGGAGCGAGTGGGAGGAGGCCTGCGCCGACTTCGCGCGCCAGGTCGAGGAGTACGCGGCCCTCCAGGGCACTCTCGCCCAGGGGGCCGCGAGCCTGGTCGCAGCGCTCGAGCGGCACGATCGGCTCGGCGAGCTGGCCCACAGGGTCTGGTACTACCCGTCGCTGATGTACGACGAGGACCAGCGGGACAACGCCATCAACGCCCGCCGCCAGCGGGTGCAGGTCCTGTTCGCCCGCTGGGAGCAGGCGGCGGCGTGGTTCAAGCCCGAGCTGCTGGCGATCCCTCTCGACGCCGTCCGGCGGTGGATGGACGCCGAGCCGCGACTGGCCCACTTCCGCTTCCGCGTCGAGGACCTCTTCCGCGTGCGCGGGCACGTCCTCGGCGAGGAGGGGGAGCGCATCCTGTCGTTCACCAGCCGCTTCGCCGAGCTGCCCGACGACGCCTACGCCGCGCTCTCCACCGCCGACGTTCGCTGGCCCACCTTGACCCTGCCGAGCGGCGCCTCGGTCACCGTCAGCTACGGGCAGTACCGCAAGATCCTCGCCACCAACCGCAGCCAGCCCGACCGCGCCGCCGTCTTCCAGGCGTTCTACAGGACGTTCGACAGCACCCTCAATACCTACGCCGCGCTCTACAACGGCGTCTGCCAGCGCGACTGGTTCGGCGCCATGGCCCGCCGCTACCCCACCACCCTGGAGGCCGCCCTGGACGGCAACGACATCCCGACCCGCGTCGTCGAGCAGCTGATCGCCACCACCCGCGAGGGGGTGGCGCCGCTGCAGCGCTACCACCGGCTGCGGCGGCGCGCCCTGGGGCTCGAGGAGTACCACCTGTACGACAGCTCGATCCCGCTGGTCGACGAGGACCTGCGCTACCCCTACGACGAGGCGGTGAGGCTGGTGCTGGAGTCGGCGCGGCCGCTGGGCGAGGAGTACGTCGCGCGCATGCGCAACGCCTTCTCCGGCCGCTACGTCGACGTCTACGAGAACGAGGGCAAGCGCTCCGGGGCGTACTCGGCAGGGGTCTACGGGGTGCACCCCTTCCTGCTGCTCAACTACAACGACACGCTCGACGACCTGTTCACGCTGGCGCACGAGATGGGGCACGCCCTGCACACCCTGCTGTCGCACGAGACGCAGCCCTTCACCTACGCCAGCTACACCATCTTCGTCGCCGAGGTGGCGTCGACGCTGAACGAGGCGCTGCTGCTGGAGACCCTGCTGGCGCGCACCGGCGACCCGCGGCAGCGGGCGATGCTGCTGCAGCACGCCATCGACAGCGTGGCGGGGACGTTCTACACCCAGGTGTTGTTCGCCGAGTGGGAGCTGACGGCCCACCGGCTGGCCGAGCGCGGCGAGCCGATCACCGCCGAGATCCTCTGCGAGCGCTACCTGGAGCTGCTGCGCCACTACTACGGGGACAGCGTCACCGTCGACGACCTCTACCGCATCACCTGGGCGCGCATCCCGCACTTCTTCCAGAGCCCCTACTACGTCTACCAGTACGCCACCAGCTTCGCCGCCTCGGCGCAGCTGGCGCGCGAGCTGCGCACCGCGGAATCGGCGCGGGACCGGCAGGGGGTCGTCGACCGCTACCTCCGCCTGCTGCGCGCGGGCGGCAG
>DATKEH010000107.1:0-6770 GCA_035546355.1 Thermoanaerobaculia bacterium | reverse complement strand
CGTGTCCACCGTGTCGCGCCACCTCGCCCTGCTGCGCGAGGCCGGCATCCTCGCCGACGAGCGGCGGGGCGCGCAGGTGTTCTACCGGCTCGTCGCCCCGGCCGCCCTCGAGCTGCTCGGCGGCGCCGACCGGGTGGCCTGCGGCGCCGCGGCGCGGGATGCGGCGGCGTTGTCCGGCGTCGCGGTCGGCGAGGCCGCGGCCACTCGCGGCGGCACCGCCCCGGACGACGAGGTCCAGCGTTCCACCCCCCAGGAGGCACGATCGTGAACGGCGCCACCACCCTCGACTGGCGCGTCGAGTGGCGCCCGCTGGCGCTGCTCACTGCCGTCTTCCTCGCCCTCTTCTACCTGCCGGTGGGGGCGCCGCGCTTCGACCAGGCCGTGCTCGAGGGGCTGCTGCTCGCCAGGTGGTACGCCCGCGAGCACGTCCTGCTCTGCCTGGTGCCCGCCTTCTTCATCGCCGGCGCCATTGCGGTCTTCGTCAGCGACCTGGCGGTGATGCGCTACCTCGGCCGCGGCGCCAACAACGTGCTCGCCTACGGCGTCGCCTCGGTGAGCGGCACGCTGCTGGCGGTCTGCTCGTGCACCGTGCTGCCGCTCTTCGCCAGCATCCACAAGCGCGGCGCCGGCCTCGGCCCGGCCACCGCCTTCCTCTACTCGGGGCCGGCGATCAACGTGCTGGCCATCACCCTGACCGGCAGCGTGCTGGGCTGGCAGATGGGCCTGGCGCGGGCGGTGGGGGCGGTGCTCTTCGCCGTCGTCATAGGCCTCGCGATGGCGTTCGTCTTCCGACGCGACGAGGAGATGGCGAACGGCCTGGTGCTGCCCGACGCCCCGCCGTCGCGGTCGCTGTGGCAGAACGCCACCTTCTTCGGCGCCCTGGCGGCGATCCTCGTCTTCGCCAACTGGGGGCGGCCGCAGTCGGACGGTCTCTGGCTCGCCATCTACGAGGCCAAGTGGGCGCTCACCGCCATCGCCGCGGCCGGCCTCGCCGTGCTGCTCGTCGCCTGGTTCGGCATCGAACGCTGGAAGGTGGCCCTGGCGGCGCTCGCCGTCGCCGCCCCGGCGCTGCTGCTGCCCGGCCACCCGCAGGTCGCTTTCGCCACCGGTGCGGTCGCTCTGTCGCTGATGGTCGCCCGCGAGGGCGGCGAGGCGGGCTCCTGGTTCGAGTCGAGCTGGGGCTTCGCCAAGCAGATCATGCCGCTGCTCTTCGCCGGCGTGCTGGTGGCCGGCATGCTGTTCGGTCGCCCCGGCAGCGAGGGCTTGATCCCCAGCCAGTGGGTGGAGGTGGCTCTCGGCGGCAACTCGCTGGCCGCCAACCTCTTCGCCGCCGTCGCCGGGGCCTTCATGTACTTCGCCACCCTCACCGAGGTGCCGATCGTCCAGGGCCTGGTAGGCAACGGCATGGGGCAGGGGCCGGCGCTGGCGCTGCTGCTCGCCGGCCCGGCGCTGTCGCTGCCCAACATGCTGGTCATCGCCAGCGTCCTCGGCTGGCGGAAGACCTCGGTCTACGTGGCCCTGGTGGTGGCGATGGCCACCATCAGCGGGCTGCTCTACGGGACCTTCTTCGTCTGACAAGGAGAGACGCCATGAAGCTCCAGATCCTCGGTACCGGATGCCCCAACTGCCGCCGCCTGACCGCCGCCACCGAGGAGGCGGCCAGGAACCTCGGCCTCGACTACCAGCTCGAGAAGGTCGAGGACATCGACTCGATCATCGCCTTCGGCGTCATGCGCACCCCCGCCCTGGCGGTCGACGGCGCCGTCAAGGTGAGCGGCCGCGTGCCGAGCGTGGCCGAGATCGAGCGGCTCTTGGGGTGAACGTCGTGCGGGCCCAGAAGCAGAGGGCGCAGGGTCGGCACGGCGGCGTGCTGGCGGTCCTCGCCCACCCCGACGACGAGCCTTCGCGATCGGCGGCTCGCTCGCTGCGTCGCCGCGGGCTGCCGCTCTTGTAGACTGGGGAGGCGTCCGAGCGCCCCCTGGCGCCTCGATCCCCGGCGACGGCACTCCGGAAAGGGAATAACGGTCCGACGTCTTTTCAGCCGCCTCCTGGCTCGTTGCGCGGCCCGCTCGCCCTGCTGGAGCGCCGGCGGCCCGAGCCGCGCCCAGGATCGGGCTGCCGACGCCGTGACCCGTAGAGGGAGGCGCGGGACGGGAACCCAGCGAGCGGCGAGCGGGGGCCGCTCGAGGCCACCAGCATGAGCTGGGCGGACCTCCTGCTGGGTCTGCTCGCTTCGGCGCTGCTGCTCGCCGCCGGCCTGGCCGGCGTCGTGCTGTTCGCCGTCAAGCTGCCGGCCACCTACTTCCTCGGCGAGGAGCCGACGAAGCCCCTGTGGGCCGACGAGCATCCCGTCGTACGGTGGACGGGGCGCATCCTGAAGAACCTCGCCGGGCTGGTGGCGGTGGCTTTCGGCCTGGTGCTGGCGATGCCAGGCGTCCCCGGGCCGGGGTTGTTGACCATCCTGCTCGGGGTGATGTTGCTGGACTTCCCCGGCAAGCGCCGTCTGGAGAGATGGATCATCCGCCGTCGGGCCGTGCGCGGCTTCGTCGACCGCGCGCGCCACCGCTACGGCAAGCCACCTCTCGTGCTAGAGGATGCGCGCCCGGCGGGTGACGCGGGGCTCCACTGGCCCCGGCTGGCCGCTGCGATCGCCTTCTCGGTGGCGATCATCGCGGTGGCTCCCTTTCTCGGCCGGCTTCGCGACCTCGCCTTCGCGCGCTTGCCGAGCCACGCCCTGCTGCTGGGGACGGTGGCCTTCGGTGCCCTGGTGGCAGGTGCGTTGCTCGTCGCCGTCGCGCGCATCCGGCAGCGCCGCTGGCTCCGCTACGGCGGTCTCGCCCTCTGCCTCGCTCTGGTGTGGGCGCAGGTGACCGGCTTTTCCACCGGCATCCCGGCGGTCGACGTCGTCGAGCGCCTGCACATCGTCGAGTACGGTCTGCTGGCGCTCCTCTTCTATCGCGCTTTCAGGGCTCTGCGGGGTGCGGCGGCAGTGGCGCTCACCGCCCTCGCCGGGATCCTCGTCGGCGTGCTCGACGAATGGCTGCAGTGGTTGGTGGCCAGCCGGGTCGGCGAGGTGGGTGACGTGTGGCTGAACGCCGCCGCCGTCGGCACCGGCCTGCTGTTCGCGATCTGCCTGCTGCCGCCCGCGGGCTTGCAGTGGCGGATGGCAGCCGCGGAACGCTCGGCCGTGGCGGCGTTGGCGGCCGTCACCGTGCTCGTCTTCGGCGGCTTCTACCACTGCGCGCATCTCGGATACGAAGTGCACGACCCGGCGCAAGGGGTGACCTTCCGCTCCTGGCACTCGGCGGAGGAGCTCGCCGCGGTGGCGGCGCAGCGAGCCCGGCGCTGGAGCGCCGGTCGGCTGCCCACCCTCGATCCGCTGAGCCGGGAGGACTACTACTTCGTCGAGGGCACGTCGCGGGTGGCCCACCGCAACGCCAGCCTTCAGTGGGGGGACGTGGGGTCTGCCTGGAGCGAGCAGAGGATTCTCGAGCGGTATTACGCCCCGGTGCTCGCGCAGCGCGGCCTGGCGAGCGGCGAGCCCCTCGATCTCCCCGACGACCAGCGGGCCGAGCTCGAGCGGCGGGCGCAGGGCCTGGCGCCCGACCCCTACTCGAGCCCGGTGCTCGCGGATCGGATCGTCCTGGTGGCCAAGCCGCTCTGGTGGACGGCGGTCGCGGTGCTGGCGGCGGCGCTCCTCGCGGCCTCCTGCTACCGATCGCGCGAGCGATGACCGGAGCGGGTGGGCGGCGGCTACGCCGCGACTTCGAGCACCCCCCGAGAAGTTACCGACCCGCCACGCGGCTGCTCGACTACAGGCCGCCCGTACGAGAGCGGCGGTCGAGTCCCACTACCCGCCCGCCACCTCCGCGTGCGAGGTAGTCTCTGGGTGGCGAAACAGCGGAGCCTCCGTAATTTCTACGGACGAGCCAGGAAGCCTGTCGGTAGAAACTACGCTTCCCGGACCCCCCAGGCCCGTGAGTAGCTTAGAGGGTCACGGATCTGTCTCGTCCTATCGAGAGAGGGGATCTTCGATGCACTATCCGAAGGCCGCAAGCCCGAGCCTGATCGATCCACGGTCGGTTTGCCGTTCGATACCCGAGACCGGTTCGCGTTGAGAATAGTCTTATGAGAGCTCGAACCCCCGCCGCCAGACTCCCCACGCGCCTTGCACGTCGCGTTGTCAGGACAGGCTCCCGATTCGATCCAATTCCTTTCGGTTTGCTGGCGGGCCTGGGGCTTGCCGCACTATTGCTGATTTCCACCCCGGCACAGGCCGCAACCGCGCCTGACCTGGGGTCGACCGCACCCTACGCGATCGTTTCCGAGACCTTTACCAATACCACGGCCGGAACCACGCTCGATGGTGATCTCTGCTATACCACGGCGCCCGCGGTCAACCCGTCTGTCACTGGCAACACGGTTGTGCCTTGTCCTGACGTTACCGGGGACGACCAGGATGACGCCCGGGACGTTCTGATTGATCCTGATCAAGACTGTATGTCGATCGGCGCTGCCGTCGCTCTGAACACTATAAGCATCGGCGGCGGGACGCCCGGAGAATTCCCTCCCGGTTGCTATTCCAGCACGGGCGCCATGAGCATCACTGCAAGCACGAACGTCACCCTCACTGGCACCGGCGTCTATATCTTCAAGCCGAATGGAGAGATTACCACTGGAGCCAATTCGAATGTTGTCGTGGCAAACGGCGCCTGTGAGAACGACGTATTCTGGGTGCCTGAAGGCGCAACAACCATTGGCGCGAACGCCAATTTCATCGGAACCATCTTTCGCGGTACTGCCGCGGGTCTCAGCATTACGTTCGGAGATTCGTCGAGTTTGATCGGCAGGGCATTGGCGTTCGGCTCGACAGTCACGACCGCTAACACCGATATTGTTGTCCCCGACGATTGCATCGAGCCGACCCCGACGCCGACACCCACGCCGACGCCGACGGCGACCCCCACGGCGACCCCGACAGCGACGCCGACAGCGACCCCGACGGCGACGCCGACAGCGACCCCGACAGCCACGCCGACGGCGACCCCGACGGCCACCCCGACAGCCACGCCGACGGCCACCCCGACGGCGACCCCGACGGCGAGCCCGACGGCCACCCCGACGGCGACGCCGACGGCGACGCCTACAGCGACACCCGTGACAACGGGCACGCCGTCGTCGGTATTGGAGATCCCCACGGTCTCGGGATGGGGGATGCTGGTGCTCGCCGCGGTGCTGCTGGCCCTGTCGTTGGTCCTGATGCGCCGGTTCCGTCAGCTCGGTCGCCGCTGAGGTGCTCGCGGAGCGCCGCCCTCGGCCAGCCGCCGCAGCGTGGGTGGCAGCGGGCGTGCTGCTGAGCGGCTGTAGGAAACCGCCGGCCCCGGAGGCGTAGGAGCCCTCTTGCATCGGCGGCGGAGGGTATGACGCTCAGAGCCCAACTCAGATCCCAACGCTGTCCGAATGGGCCATGCCCCTGCTGGCTGGTCTTCTGTCTCTGCTCGGGGTGGCGACGATTCGCCGAACAGTCGGTCATCCGTAAGATCCTCGCGCGTCTCGACCGCAGGGGCCGGCACCCCGGGGGGCCCCTACCCGGGGTGGCGGCGTCGGCCCCCTCGCCTCGGCGACCGCGCCGAAAGCAAATCCCTATCCCTCGTTCGTGCTCCGGGCAGTCCCGGCGGCAAGCACCGGGCGTAGTTTCTACCCCTCCCCACCTCGCCGATCGAGTAGTAAGTGCGCTTCTTCCAGGGCGGGCGGGGGGGCTACCCTCGACGCATGTCCAAAACACACGGAAGTCGCAAGCCCAACTTATCGGCAGCAGTGGTCGCCGGGGCCGGGCTCCTGGTGCTCGTCGGCTGTACTTCGTCGATGGTGCCGAAGACCACGCAGGACCTCGATTCGCAGATCACCAAGTCGGTCGAGCAAGCGCTCGAGTCCAACGAGAAGGTCAAGGCCCGGCAGGTGGATGTCGTGACCCGCGAGGGTCTCGTCTACCTGGTTGGCGTGGTGGACACCGCGGAAGCCAGGCGCGAGGCCGGGCGTGTCGCCTGGGGCGTCCAGGGCGTCTCCGGCGTCGACAACGAGATCACGGTCGGCGAGATGACGGTCGGTGACTGGGCCGACGACATCATGATCAGCTCGAAGGTCAAGGCGCAGCTCATCTCCAACACCCTCATCAAGGCCGGCGACATCGACGTCAGCTCCTCGCAGGGCGTCGTCACCCTCATCGGCCGGGTCAGCACGCAGTCGATCAAGACCGACGCCGAGCGCGTCGCCCGCAATACCAAGGGCGTGACCAGCGTCAACAACGAGCTGCTAGTGGGCAAGGCAGAGCGCTGAGCGTCGCGCCTTTGCGGCCACCCGTGGCAACGCTCAACCGGTATATCAGTCTCCGTTCGCGGCCGGTGGGGTTGCCACGGGTTGCCGATTTCGAGCTGGGCTACTCGCCCCTGCCCTCTCCCGGCGGGGGCGAGGTGCTCGTCCGCGCGCTGTGCTTCGCGCTCGATCCCCACCTGCGGCCGCGGATGAACGCCGCCTGCATCGGCGGCCCGTCGCTCGCCCTCGGCGCGGTCGTCGAGGCCACCGCGGTCGGGCGGGTCGTGCGGTCCGAGGACGCCGCCTTTGGCGTCGGGGACGCGGTCGAGGGCCTGCTCGGATGGCAGGAGCACGCCCTGCTCGCCGCGCGTGATCTGCGTCGGCTCGATCCGGCCCCGGTACCGCTGTCGGCGGCCCTGGGCGTGCTCGGCCTGCCGGGGCTGACGGCGTACTTCGGG
>DATKEH010000106.1:0-6373 GCA_035546355.1 Thermoanaerobaculia bacterium | reverse complement strand
GGGGCTGCGGAGAGCAGCCGGGCTCCGATAGTATTCGCCCATGGCGACGACACACACTGCCGAGGCGCGCGACGGCGACGTGGTCCTGCTGGTGGGCACCATGAAGGGGGCCTTCCTGTTCCGTTCCGACTCCGGGCGCGGCGAGTGGGAGATGGCCGGGCCCTGGTTCCAGGGCGAGCCGGTGTACGCCCTGGCCTACGACGGGCGGGCCGGGCGGCGGCGGATCTGGGCCTCCCCCTGGAGCTGGCACTGGGGGCCGAGCCTGCGGCGCAGCGACGACTTCGGCCTCCACTGGACCGACCACGAGGCGACGCCGATCCGCTTCCCCGAGGACAGCGAGCAGGCGCTCAAGCACGTCTGGCAGATCACCCCGGGGCGGGAGGACGAGCCGGAGGTGCTGTACTGCGGAGTCGAGCCGGCGGCGATCTTCGAGTCCCGCGACGGCGGCGACTCCTGGTCGCTGATGCGCGGGCTCTTCGACCACCCCCATCGCGCCCGCTGGGAGCCGGGCGCCGGGGGGCTCTGCCTGCACACCATCGTCCCCCACTCCAGAGACCGGGAGCGCCTGCTGGTGGCCATCTCCACCGGCGGCGTCTACCGCAGCGACGACGGCGGCGCCACCTGGGCGCCCCGCAACAGCGGCATCCGGGCGCAGTTCCTGCCCGAGGAGAACCGCTACCCGGAGTTCGGCCAGTGCGTGCACAAGGTGGCCGGCCACCCGGCGCGGCCCGACCGGCTGTTCCTGCAGAACCACTGGGGCCTCTACCGCTCCGAGGACGGCGGCGACAGCTGGCAGGACGTCGCCAACGGCGTGCCGTCGGACTTCGGCTTCGCCATGGCGGTGCACCCCCACGACCCGGACACGGTCTACATCGTGCCCCTCGAGTCGGACGAGTTTCGCTGCACCCCGGAGGCGAAGCTGCGCGTCTATCGCAGCCGCGACGCCGGCGCCTCCTGGCAGCCGCTGGCCCAGGGGCTGCCCCAGGAGGGCGCCTACGAGACGGTCCTGCGCGACGGCCTGTGCACCGACACCTGCGGCAGCGCCGGCGTCTACTTCGGCACCCGCAGCGGCAAGGTGTGGGCCTCGCGCGACGAGGGCGACTCCTGGAGCGTGGTCGCCGACGGGCTGCCGCCGGTGGTGTGCGTCAAGGCGGGGGTGGTGGGGTGAGCGTCAGCGTGCAGGTGCCGTCGATGCTCCAGGAGCACGCCGGGGGCGCCGCCGAGGTGGTGGTCGAGGGCAGCCCCGGCACCGTCGCCGACACCCTGGCCGGGCTGTTCCGCGCCCATCCCGGTCTGCGCGACCGGCTGCTCGACGAGCGGGGCGTCCTGCGCGAGCACGTCAACCTCTTCGTCGGGACGGAGAGCATCCGCTACACCGGCGGCCTCGAAACCGCGGTACCCGACGGAGGGGTGGTCACCATCCTGCCGGCCCTCAGCGGCGGGTAGGGTGCCCAGGCGCACCACCCGCCGCGCCTTCCTGCGGCGCCTCGGCCTCGCCGCGGCCACTGCCTGGCTGCGGCCGGCCCGCCTGCCGGCGGCGGCCGGCCCACGGACCCAGCCGATCCCGATCAGCGGCGAGCGGGTGCCGGTGATCGGCATGGGCTCCTGGCTCACTTTCGACGTGCCGCCGCTGGGTCCCCTGGTCGACACCCGGGTCGAGGTGCTGCGCGCCTTCTTCGCCGCCGGCGGCGGGATGATCGACTCCTCCCCCATGTACGGCCACGCCGAGGACGTCATCGGCCGCTGCCTGCGCCGCCTCGGCGCCGCCGCCCGGCCCCTGTTCGCGGCCACCAAGGTGTGGACGCCGCTGGCGTGGCACGGCCGGCGGCAGGTCGAGGATTCCTTCCGGCTGTGGGGAGTCGAGCGCTTCTCGCTGCTGCAGATCCACAACATGGTGAGCTGGGAGGGGCACTACGAGACGCTGCGCGCCCTCCAGGCCGAGGGGCGGGTGCGCTACGTCGGCATCACCACCTCCCACGGCCGCCGGCACCGAGAGCTCGAGACAGCGCTGCGGGCCAAGCCCTTCGACTTCGTGCAGCTGACCTACAACCTCGGCGACCGCGAAGCGGAGGCGCGGTTGCTGCCGCTGGCCGCCGAGCGCGGCATCGCGGTCATCGCCAATCGCCCGTTCCGGCGCGGCGACCTGATCGACCGGCTCGCCGCCCGCCCCCTGCCGTCCTGGGCGGCGGAGATCGACTGCCAGGGCTGGCCGCAGGTGCTGCTCAAGTTCGTCGTCTCCCACCCGGCGGTCACCTGCGCCATACCCGCCACCTCCGACCCCGAGCACATGGTGGAGAACATGGGCGCCTCTCGCGGGCGCCTGCCCGACGCCGCGCTGCGCCGGCGGATGGTGCGCGAGGTGGCGCCGCTACTGGGGTGAGCGCGCTGCCGGCGCGGCCGCGGGGTGCGGGGTCCACAGCAGCATCCCCAGGCCCAGCGCGCACCCCGCCAGCAGCAGCCCGGGGAGGAAGCCCGGCGGCCGGTGCAGCAGCGCCCAGCGGTGCTCGCCGGCCGGCAACCAGGCGGCGACGAAGGGTCCGTTGGCCAACAGGGTCGGCAACGGCCGGCGGTCGAGCAGCAGCCGCCAGCCTCCGTCCTGGTAGAGGCTCGAGGCGAGGAGCCGTTCCTCGGTCAGCGCCGCCTCGCCGTCGAGCCGGGCGGGGCCCCTCCAGGCGAAGCGCAGCAGGGCCTCGCCGGCTCGCGGCCGCGCCTGCCAGTCGCCGGGATGCCGCGCCGTCGGCTCGACGATGGCGCGGGCGCGGAAGTCGTCGTTCTCCCAGACCCACACCAGCCAGCGGCGCGGCGGCACCGCCGCCAGCGCCGCGTCGGGCAGGAACAGCCGGGGCAGCGCCCCCGGGCGTTCGTAGACCCGCCCGTCGCGGCCGCGATAGGCGCGCGGCAGGGGGAGCCTCAGCCAGCGATCGGTGAGGACGTACCGCACCCCGAGCAGGTCGTAGAGCGGATGCTCCGGGTAAAAGAGCCGGTCCGACTCGCGCCGTCCCCCCTCGTGCAGGGGCGCGGTGAGCTGGTGGTAGGCCGCCGGCTCGAGCGGGTCGGAGATGCGCACGTCGGTCAGGCCGTAGACCGCCGCGACGTTGGCCGGCAAGGCCCGCTGCCCCAGGATGCGACTGCCCGCGGCGTGGTCGGCGAGGAACTCGAGCGCCGGCGCCGCGGGATAGAAGGCCGGTGGCGACACGTGGCGGCCCGTGGCGGCGTGCAGCAGCAGTAGCTCGACGCCGGTGAGCCCGGCCACCGCCCAGGCGGCCCGCTGACGCCAGGCGAGACGCCTCGCCGCCAGCGCCGCCAGGGCGGCGCCCATCGCCAGGACGCCGCCCTGGAGCAGCAGCGAGCGATGGCGCAAGGCGAGGAGGATCCCCGGATGCTCGGGGCTGGGGTTGGAGCGGTACGCCCACACCAGCAGGGCCGCCAGCGCCAGCCCCGCCAGCGGCGCCAGCCGCCACCGCCGCTGACGACGCAGCCAACGGTCCACTTCGCAAGCGGCCAGATAGGCGACGGCGAAGGCGAGCACCATCAGCAGGCGGTGGTGGTAGGTGGCCGACGAGCCCAGCACCGGGAGGTCGTGCACCAGCGATCTCAGGCCGGGCGGCCGTGCCAGCACCACCAGGCTCACCGCCGCCGCCGCCAGCATCACCCGCTCCTGCGCCAGCCGGCGCCGCGCCGGCAGGAAGGCGAGCAGCGCCAGCAGCAGCGGCAGCGTGCCGGCGAAGCCCGCCGCGTCCTCGTTGCTGTTCTGCTCTCCCCAGTAGTGGCCGAAGCGGCTGTTGCCGAAGGCGTTGGGGGCGGCGATCGGCACCAGGCGCCGCTCGAGCTCCGCCAGCCGCTCGCGGCGGCCGTCCCCCTGCCAGGCGACGAGACCGTCCTCGGGCGCCGCCCGCTGGCTGACGATGAGATGGCGCAGGCTGGCCCGCAGCTGCGGCGCCGCGGTGAGGATCGCCGGCGCGGCGACGGCGGCGGCGACGCCGGCGGCGACGGCGAGGGCGGCGAGGCGGCGCAGCCGGCGGCCCGGCACCGTCCTCAGCCGCGTCAGGGCAAAGGCCGCCGCCAGCAGCAGGTCGTAGAGGATGGTCTCCGGGTGGCCGGCGGTGAGCACCGCGAACAGCGCCACCGCCAGCAGCGCGAGATCTCGCGACCCCCCCTCGTCGACGCCGCGCACCACGGCATAGAGCAGCAGCGGCAGCAGCGCCGCCGAAGCCGCCAGCGGCCACTGCAGCCACAGCTGCAGAAAGCCGGCGAGGCTCCAGGCGACGCCGCCCAGCAGGGCCGCCGCCGGCACCGCCCCCTGCCGCCGCAGCAGCAGCACCATGAACAGGAACGCCACCGCCACCTGCAGGGCCGACGGCACCACCAGCCCCGGCGCGAGCGGCAGCGCCAGCGCCGGCCAGGCGAGCGGCTGCAGCGCCTGGGTCTGCGGGTTGCCGAGCAGCGGCATCCCGGGGCCCAGGTGAGGGCCCCACAGCGGCCACTCGCCCCGCGCCACCGCCCGGCGCACTTCGCTCGCCCAGGGCACCACCTGGAAGGCGACGTCGCCGCCGAAGCTCGCCGGCGGCGGCTCCCCCAGCACGGCGCGCAACGGCTGGGCCCCGTGCAGCACGCCGGGCGGGAACAACACCTTCCCTCCCACCAGCGACGGTGCGAACAGCGACAGCATCAGCGCCGCCAGCACCCACGGCGTGGCGGCCGGCGGCCGGTCGAACCAGCGGCCAAGGGCCCACAGCAGCAGGCCGAGCAGCAGCGCCAGCCACACCCCCGGCAGCAGCGCGGCGGCGGTCCAGCCGCTCACGCCGCGGCCTCCCCTCGGCGCTCGCGCCGCGGCGGGAGCGGCGCGGCCGGCGGCGGCGCGAGCCAGACGAGCAGGCCCACCGCCGCCAGCGCCGCCAGGAGCACACCGGGCAGGAAGCCCGGCGGCCAGTACAGGAGGTCGAGACGCCACCGGCCGGGCGGCAGCCAGGCCCCCACCAGCGGACCGTTGACCCGCAGCGTCGGCCGGGGGCGGCCCGAGAGCAGCAGGCGCCAGCCGCCGTCCTGGTAGATCCCCGAGGCGAGCAGGCGCTCCTCGCCGAGCGCCACCTCCGCCCGCCAGCGGGTGTCGCCCACCGGCACCGGCAGCAGCGGCGGCGCCGGCCGCTGCGCCTGCCACCCCTCCTGGTGCCCCGGCACCGCCTCGGCGAGGGCGCGGCGGGCATACTCCGGCCGCTGCCGGCTCCAGCGCCACCACTTCGGCTCGGCGGCCACCTCCGCGCTCTGCGGCAGGAACAGCCGCGGCAGGGCGCCGGGGCGCTCCCAGATCCAGCTCGAGCCCCTGGCGAACACCCGGTGGATCGGCGGGTCCAGCTGGCGTCCCCAGGGGCCGAGCACCAGGCGCACCCCGAGCAGGTCGTAGAGCGGGTGCTCGGGGGCGTCCAGGGCCGCCGTCGTGAAGTGACCCTCCATGCGCAGGGGCCCCACCAACTGGGAGTAGGCCACCGGCTCCAGAGGGTCGGCGATGCGTACGTCAGAGAGGCCGTAGAGCGCCGGGATGTTGGCCGGCAGCATGTAGGTGAGGGCGACCATCCGGTCGTCGCCGAGGTTGTCCTGCAGGAAGGCGATCGGCTCGACGGGCGGGTAGAAGAGCTCCCGCGGGTGGGACTCGTGGATCGGCCAGTGGACGACGGCGAGCTCGCTGGCGGCGAGGGCGACGAGGGCGGCCGCCACCACCCCCCCGCGGCGCGGCCGTCGCCCGGCCCACAGCAGCGAGACCGCCCCCGCCAGCGTGGCGAGCTGCAGCCCCAGCGTGCCCCAGCGCAGGCCCAGCAGCACCTCTTCTCCCTGCGGGCTGGGGTGGCTGGCGTAGCCCCAGGCGAGCAGGGCGGCGAGGCCGCCGGCAGCCATCGCTACCCGCCCGTCGTCCAGACCGTGGCGACGCCAGCGGTCGCAGGCGCAGGCGGCGAGCCAGGCCAGCGCCAGCACCAGCAGGAAGGCGCCGCGGCCGCCGAGGCTGGCGGAGTTGCGCAGCAGCGGCACCTGCAGCAGCGCGGCGGCCATCCCCGGCGATCGCGCCAGCACCACCAACATCACCAGCGCCAGCCCCAGCGCCCAGCGCTCCTGGGGGTAGCGCCTGCCCCGCCGCAGCGGCGCCAGCGCCACGGCAGCGAGCAGCAGGGCGACGCTGCCGGCGAACTTGGCGCCGCTGACGTTGATGTTCTGCTCCCCCCAGAAGGCGCCGAACAGGTCGTGGCCGAAGGCGTGGGGAGCGGCTACCGGCAGCAGCCGCTCCGCGGCGCTCACCTCCTCCTCGCGCTCGAGCCCCAGCCACACGCCCCAACTCTCCGGCCCCGCCCGGCGCTCGCTCACCAGCAGGTAGCGCATGCTGTCG
>DATKEH010000105.1:0-17930 GCA_035546355.1 Thermoanaerobaculia bacterium | reverse complement strand
GGGTCGGCGGCGATCTTGCCCTTGACCTGGGCGGCGATCGCGGCGTCGTCGAGCTGGGTCGCCACCGGCTGGGTGGTCGAGCAGGCGACGGCGGTCACCAGCACAGCCAGCGCCAGGATCGATGGCGCGGCCGCTTTCCGCGAGAGTGAGCTCATGGGGTTGCCTCCTCCTCCTCGGGACTGGAATGGCGGTACGCAACCGCCGGCAGGCCGCCCCCTGCGAGTGGGCGGCTCAGGGGGACTCGGCTGCAGCATCCGTGCCGGCAGGGAACGAGGGCTGCCGTGGCGCCGCGGACCCCGCCCTGTAAAAATTACAAGGAAGCCGTGTAACTCGCGCGCTCAGGCGGTCGCCTCCGCCTGAGCGTACTGGTTCAGGCGGTTGTACAGCGTCTTGAGGCTCACCCCGAGGACCTCTGCGGTGCGCTTCTTGTCCCCTTCGTAGTCGTCGAGGGTGGCGAGGATGAGGCGCCGCTCGGCCTCCGCCAGCGAGGTGCCTACCTTGAGGTGGAGCTTGGGTCCGGTAGCGGGGGCCTCGCCGCCCATCTCCACCGGCAGGCAGTCCGGGGTGATGAGCTCGTCCGCCAGGATGTAGGCTCGCTGCACCACGTTCTGCAGCTCGCGCACGTTGCCGGGCCAGTCGTGGTACTTGAAACGATCCACCGCCTCGGTGGTGAAGCGCTTCTGCGACTCCTCGCGCTTGTTGAGGCTGGCGAGGAAGTAGTGCGCCAGCATCTCGATGTCGCCCTGCCGCTCCCGCAGCGGCGGCAGGTAGATGGGGAAGACCTTGAGCCGGTAGAACAGGTCCTCTCGCAGCTTCCCCTCCTTGACCGCCTCCTCGGGCACCTTGTTGCTGGCGGCGATCACCCGGACGTTGACCTCGACCTCGCGGTCTCCTCCCACCCGCATCACGCGCCCCGTCTCGAGCACCCGCAGCAGCTTGACCTGCAGCTCGATGGGCATCTCGGTGATCTCGTCCAGGAACAGGGTGCCCCCCGAAGTGCGTTCGAAGTACCCGCGGTGCTGTCTGCTGGCGCCGGTGAAGCTGCCCTTCTCGTGACCGAACAGCTCGCTCTCGATCAGGGTCGGAGAGATGGCGCCGCAGTTCAGTGGCAGGTAGGCCCCCTTGCGTCGCCGGCTGAGGCGATGCACCGTCTCCGCCGCCAGCTCCTTGCCGGTGCCGCTCTCCCCCACCAGGAAGGCGGTGGCCTCGGTGGGGGCGACCTTGTCGATCAGATCGTAGACCTGCTGCATCGCCGACGAGGTACCGACCAGCGGCCCGAAGCGCCCGAGGTCGCGCAGCTCGGCGCGCAGGGAGTAGACCTCCTCCTTGAGCTCGCGGGTGTCCTTGACGCGGGCGAGCAGGGTCTTGAGCCGCCCGAGGTCGACCGGCTTGGTGAGATAGTCGTAGGCTCCCAGCCGCAGCGCCTCGACCGCGGTCTCGACGGTCGCCTTGCCGGTGACCAGGATGACCTCGGTGGTGGGCTCCTCGAGCAGCTCCTTGAGCAACTCGGTCCCCTTGCCGTCGGGCAGCATGAGATCCGACAGCACCACATCGGGAAGCTGCTTCTCGATCAGGGTGCGCGCCTTGGCCAGGTTCTCGGCCTTGTCGGTCTCGAACCCCTCGGCCTCCACCAGCTCGGCGAGAGCGCTCAACGAGTGGACGTCGTCGTCGACTACCAATGCGCGTGGCATGGATTCAACTCCCTTCCGCTTGCAGGGGAAGCTGCAGCTCGAAGGTGGTTCCCTCCGGGCCGGTGTCGGCGGTGTCGAGCTCCCCCCCCTCGGACTCCACGATGGAGCGGGCGACGTGCAAACCGATCCCGGTGCCCGTCTCCTTGGTGGTGAAGTGCATCTCGAAGACCCGGTCCCTGATGTCCGGTGGGATGCCCGGGCCGCTGTCGCGGATCGCCAGTCGGGCGCTGCGGTCGGATGCCGCCAGGTCGAACTGCAGGCGACCCCCCTGCGGCATCACCTCGAGGCCGTTGATGGCGATGTTGAGCACCGCCTGCTTGATCTGATCGCGATGGGCGCGCACCGGGACCTCGTCGTCCGGCAGTTGCTCGCTGATCTCCACCTCCTGCTGCCGCGCCTGCGGCTCGAGCAGCGCCCGCACCTCCGCGATCAACGGTCGCAGGTCGAACCGCTCGGCCACCTCGGTGGCGGGGGCGGTCTGGGCGAGGAGCACTTCGAGCGACCGGTGCAGCCGCTGCAGCTCCCGCTCGACCACCTCCACCCAACGGCGCTGCCGCTCCTGCTGGTCCTCCCGCGGGGCGGCCTCCTCGGCGAGCGACCGGCGCAGTAGCTCGAGGTTGAGCACCATCGCGTTGATCGGCGCCTTCAGGTCGTGGGCCACGCCTCGGTACACGCGGGTCAACACTCGCAGCTGGGCCGCCAGCCGCAGGTCGGTCTCCACCGCGTGGAGGACCTCGCGGTCGCGCACCTGCACCAGAAAGCCGGAGTGGTTGTCGTCATCGAGCAAATGGATCTGGTAGCGGATCTGCCGCGACCTCCCCGCCCGGGGGATCTCGACGTCCCCCTGGAGGTCGCGCTGCCGCCCCACTTCCGCCTCGTGCAAGATCCCTTCCAGTGGCGCCAGCGCCTCGCGCCACTGCTCCTCGTCCGCATTCTCCGGTACGGCGAAGAGGCTGCGGGCGCGGTGGGTGGCGAACTCGAGGCGGCGGTTCGGCCCGAGGACCAGCAGGCCGACGTCCATCAGATGGGCCAGGCGATTCAGGCGCCGGCCAGCCTGCAGCGAGCGCGCCCGCTCCTGCCGCAGCTCCTCGCCCAGCCGTCCCGCCGCTTGCAGCGCCTCGCCGAACTCGTCGTGGGTGGTGCGAAAGGCGACCTCCTCGCCGACGAGCGCGCCCTGGAGGACGCGCGTCAGGCGTTGCGCGCCGCGCGATAACTGCAGGTGGAGCACCAGGGCGAGGGCGCCGATCAGCGCCAGGCCCAGCAGGGCGACCAGGAAGAGCCGCTCCTCGCTCCGCTCGTAGAGCCTTCCCAGCTGCGCCGATGCCAGCCCCAGGCGCAGGTAGCCCACCAGCTCCCCCTCGCGCTCCAGGGGGATCTGCAGCTGATATCGGGCCTCCTCCAGGGCACCACGGCGCTCGGCCACCAGCAGGGGCCGGCGATCCGCGCCGAAGACGTCGCCAGGCGGCAGCCGGTGGCGACCGATGGCCTCGAACTGGTGACTGGCGAAGACCTCGCCTCCTGCGTCCACCACCTCCACCGAGTCGACCATCGCCGACCGCTGGGTGATCTCGTAGATCAGGTTGAGCAGCCGGCGACGGTTCGCGGGGTCCCCCTCCAGGAGGTCGGCCACGAACGTCTCGCTCACCACCCCCGCCACCTCACGGCCGACGATGGCGGCGCTCTCCTCCATCACCGCGTGCGCCGCCTGGTTCAGCTCGTGGTGCGCCCACCACACCAACCCGACCACCGCCAGGAGGTAGAACAGCGCGAGGAGCAGGACACCCTGCAGGGCCAACCGCATCGGTACCAGTTTATGCGCCCGGACCGGCCAGCGCACCGGCCCGCGGAGCTTGCTGCGCGAACGGCGCGTCGGCGGCCGAGGCACCCCTCTCTCCCCGGGGGAGGAGAGAGGGGTGGGGGCTCACCGACAGGCGAGGACCGTGGTCACGCCGCGGGCGGTGGCGGCGACGAACAGGCCGACGCCTTCGACGACCGTCAGCTCGCCCGACCAGGAGTTGGCGATGCCGCCACGGACCAGGATCTCCTGCCACCCGACGCCGGAATCCTCGGAGCGCTGCAGCACCAGCTGCCAACCCTCGGCGTGTTGGGCTACTCCCAGGAGCAGCAGCGCGCCGCCGACCGTCGCCTCTCCGTCGAGGGCGAAGGCCGAAAGCCCGGGTACCAGCTGGAACGCATCGGTGACCCAGGAACCCATGGCCGGGCCGGTGCGGCGGGTGATCCAGGCGTAGTCGTCGGCACCGCCCCCGCCCACGCCCCAGCCGGCGACTACCGCCCCGCCGCCGCGCAGCGGCAAGGCGGCGGCGGCCGCGAGGCCGTAGGAAGCACTGCCGAGCTCGAACAGGTCCACGGTCGTCCACTCCCGGCTCTCCCCGCGTAGCGCCGTCCAGCGACCGGGGAGGTATCGGCTCACCCAGCGCTGCGGCGTCCCCTCGAGTTGTCCGACCAGGAGGACCGATCCGTCGTCGGCCGGCTCGAGGTCGTGCGGCACCGCGGCGGTGACCCCGGGCAGCTCGGGCTGGTACAGGTCGTCGGTGCGCCACGAGCCGACGGCCCGCGGCGACGACAGGACCCGCCAGCCGACCCCTTCGGGGCCGGCGAAGCCGAGCGCCAGCAGCACCCTGCCGCGGCCGTCGCTGTCGAGCGCGCCCAGCAGCGCCCAGGGCCAGGTGGCCTCGGAGGTCTCCCACGTGCCGGGATCACCGGCGGCGAAGCTGCGGCGGATCAGAGCGTGCGGCACGCCGTCGATGGTGGACCAGCCGAGGACGAACAGGTGCCCGTCGGCATCGACCTCCAGGGCGTGGGCGCCGGCGTCCTGTCCGCCGGGAAGGACGAAGCGGTCCACCTCCTCCCAGGTGCCGCCGCCGTCGAACGATCGCAGGGTGACGAGCTCTGCGCCGCCGTGCGCCGTCGCGGCGTCACCGGTGAGGAAGAGCGCGTCCCCCGGCGCGGCGGCCAGGTCGCGGACCTCGATCCCGGGCAGGCTCGCCGCGTCGTACCACTCGCATTGCGAGATGTCTTCTTCCGCCGCCTCTTCGCTGCCGGCGGTGTCGCGTCCCGGTCTCGTCTCGGTACTCTGTGCCGCCGCGGCGGCCGCCAGGCCCCCCAGCAGCACGGTCGCAAGGATATGTCGCATTCCAGGGTCCTCCAGTCGCGGCGCCGGCGGTAATCTGTAGATGTGCGAAACCGGCGCTGACGGAGGCCGTTGCAGGGCGCGTGCCGCTACCCCTGCGCGCCGCAGCAGCGAGCACGCAAGAGTCGGTTTTACAGGCACTTGGCTGGCGGTCAGGGGCCTCCCCGACCCACCCGGATCGAGCCCCCGTCGTTGCAAGCCGTGGCCCTGGGGAGGGTAAAACCCTCCCTTCAGGGGTGCGGCGTCACCGCCGCGCGACCCTGCGGCAGAGGGGCCAGATCGCGCGCCAGCCAGCGGCGGGCGGCGCCCTCCCAGCGGTCCGCCGCCGGGTCCCCGGCGCGGCGGCTCCAGGCCGCCTGCTCGAGGAGCAGGGCTCCCGCGGCAGTGCGCCCGAGGGCCATCGCGAAGCGCCGCGCCGAGCGCTCGAGCTCGTCGCGCGGCATGGCGGGCGCCGCCGCGGCGTGCGCCGCGAGCCGCTCCAGCGCCTCGCGGACGCAGGCGGCGCTGGCGGCATCGGCAGCGGGAAGGGAGCCGGCGACGGCTGCCAGGAAGGGGGGGAGCGCCTGCTCGCGGGCGATGGCCCGCAGGGCATCCAGGGCCAGCACGTTGGTGGTGCCTTCCCAGATCGTCAGCACCTGGGCGTCGCGCAGCAACCGCGGCAGGCCGGTGTCCTCCACGTAGCCGGCACCGCCGAAGCACTCCAGCGCCTCGCTGGCCACCGCCACCGCCTGTTTGCCGGTGTACAGCTTGAGCAGGGGAGTGAGCAGCCGCAGGCAGCGACGCTCCTCTTCGCTGGCGGCGTCGGTCTCCTCCCGCCCCTGCAGCGAGGCGGCCCAGAACAGCAGCAGCAGGCCGGCGGCGACCTCGGCCTCCATCTCGGCCAGGGTCTCGTCGTGGAGCGGGTGGCGGGCCAGCGGTCGGCCGAAGGCGTGGCGGCGGGACGCGTAGTCGCGCGCCAGCGCCAGGGCGCGGCGCATGCCGCCGACCGCGCCGTTGGCGTTGTAGACGCGGGTCACGTTCATCAGCACGGCGATCTTCCGTACCCCCGCCCCCTGGCCGCCGACGAGCAGTGCCGGGGTCCCCTCCAGGGTGAGCTCGGCGGTGGGCAGGGCGCGGGTGCCCAGCTTGTCCTTGAGCCGCTCGACGCGGATGCCCTGCAACTGGCCGGCCTCGTCTCGCAGCTGCAGGAGGAACAGGGACAGCCCGGCGCTGCCCGCCGCGGCCTCCACCGGCCGCGCCAGGGTGAAGGCGATCTCCGAGTCGATCGCGGAGGTGAACCACTTGCTGCCGTAGAGGCGGAAGCTGCCGTCGCCGACGGGGACCGCCAGCGTCTCGCTGGCCGAGACGTCCGAGCCGCCGCCGCGCTCGGTCATCCACTGGCCGGAGGTCCAGAAGCGGTCCGGGTCGCGGCTGGTGAGCCGCGGGAGCAGGCGGTCGCGCAGCTCGCGTTCCGCCACCACTTCGAGGAGCCGAGCCGCGCCGTCGGTCATCGCCAGCGGGCAGAGATAGGTGGCGGCGGCGGGGTTGAACAGGTAGAGCAGGGCGTGCTGGACGACGCGCGAGGAGGCGCCCCACGGGCGCTCGTAGGCGAGGGCCACCAGCCCTTCCTCGGCGGCGACGCGGCGCAAGCCCTGCCAGCCGGGGCTGGTCTCGACCCTGTCGATGCGGCGCCCCCAGGGGTCGAAGGGGACGTGCCGCGGTGGGTTGGCCTCGGCGTCGTCGCCCATCCGCTGCACCTCGCCCACGGCGCGCTCCCCCAGGTGGCGCAACTGCGGCTCGGCCTGGCGCAGCACCTCCTCGGGGAGGAGGCGGCGCAACAGCGACCGCAACAGCGTGTCGTCGAGGTACTGGTTGGGCAGCTCGGGAGGCGGCTGGTAGAAGCTTCCGGCGTGGGAGAGGGACGGCTCGCTCATCGGGATCCTCGTTTCTCGGGCGGCCTTCGTGGCCCCCGCTCGTCCCGTTGGCGGCGCAGGCCCGCCGGCGGGGTGCGGGCCCCTCGACGCTATACTCCGCGGCGATGGGGTTCAACCGGTGGCTGGGGATCGAGCCGCAGGCGGACGGCGGTGGCGTCGTGCTCGACACCCGTCCCGACCACCTGGTGGCCCCCGAGACCGTCCACTTCGCGGTTCTCGCCACCCTGGCGGAGGTCGCCGCCTCGCTCGCCGTGGCCGCGCCGGTGGTGCCGACGACGGTCGCGCTGAGCCTGCTCTCCCGCGCCCGCCCCGGTCGGCTCGTCGGGCGCGGCCGGCTGCTGCGTCGCGGCCGGCGCCTGGCCTTCGCCGAGGGGGAGGTGCTGCAGGGCGACCGCCTGGTCGCCAAGGCCAGCGTCACCTTCGCCCTCCTCGAGGGCTGACGGGCACCCTGGCCTGGCTCGGTCCGTTGCCGCGCTCGCGGCCCCTCTCTCCCCCGCCTGGAACCTTCCGCCCCCTGCGACGTTAGAAAGGGATGGAAGCGATGCAAGTCACCGACGGCGAGCTGATGACGCGGGTGCGAGAAGGCGACCGGCAGGCCTTCGCCCTGCTGGTCGAGCGCCACAAGGGTCCGCTGGTGGGGTACCTCTCGCGCCTCGCGGGGGACCGGGAGCGGGCCGAGGATCTGGCGCAGGAAGCCTTCGTGCGGCTCTTCCAGGCGGCCGGCGGGTATCGGGAGGAGGGGCGCCTGACGCCGTATCTCTTTCGCATCGCCACCAACCTGCTGCGCAGCGAGGAGCGCCGCCGCCGCCGCTGGCAGGCCCTGCGCCCGCTGCTGTCGCGCAACGGCAACGGCGGGCCGCCGGTCGCCCAGGAGCGACTGCTCCAGGGCGAGCTGCACCGGCGGCTCCGCCACGAGCTCGCGCACCTCCCCCTGCACTTCCGCGTCCCCCTGGTGCTGTTCGAGGTCGAGGATTGGACCCAGGCCGACATCGCCAGGCTGCTGGGATGCCGCGAGGGGACCGTCAAATCCCGCATCCACCGGGGCCGGCAGCGCCTGCGCCAGGCCCTGGCGCCCTATCTCCATGGAGAGGACCATGCGCCGCGACCCACTGCGTGAAGCCCTGCGGTCCCTGCCCGCCGGGGAACCCGGCCCGACCTTCACCGCGGAGGTCCTCGGCCGCCTCGACGGCGCCGCCCGTCCCGCCCCGGGCCCCTACCGCCGGCTCGCCGCCGCCGCCGCCGTGGCGCTGCCGCTGCTGGCGGCGAGCGCCTTCGGCATCGACGAGTGGCGCCAGGCCCGCCGCGAGGCCCGCCTGGCGGCGCTGCGGGCCGAGTCCGGAGAGCTGGCTCGCGAGCTCGAGGAGCTGCGCCGCAGCGTCGAGCAGCCGGCGGGCGCGCTCTACCTCGGCGGCACCGAGGACGTCGACCTGGTGCTGAACCTGACCACCCTGGAGGCCGTCGTCCTGGCCGCCGACCCCCGCACCGCGCGGCGGGGTGGCGGACGCGACGCCGGCTGAACCGAACCCCCGCCACGGACCCAACCGATACCCGAGGAGCCCGAACATGAACGACCCCTGCATCCGATTCGCACGCCATGCCGCCGCCGCCGCCCTCGCCGCGGCGCTGGCTGCCGCACCGGCCGGCGCCGCCGGCTTCGTCTTCGTCAGCTCCGAGGAGGGCAAGGTGGCGGAAGTGCGGTGGGGCGAGAGCGACACGCCGCGCGTGGTCCGCGTCCACCGTCGCGGCGACGGTCCGCTGGTGTTCCCGGACCGCGCGACGCGGGGCTATCTGGGCGTCCACGTGGTCGAGCTCACTCCCGAGCTGCGGGAGCACCTCGGCGCCGACCGCGCGAACGGGCTCCTCGTCGCCCGCGTCGAGAAGGGCAGCCCGGCCGAGGCTGCGGGGCTGTCGGTGGGCGACGTGCTGCTGGAGATCGACGGCCAGCCGATCGCATCGAGCTGGGACCTGCGGCGGGCGGTGGCGCCGCATGGCGAGGGGGATCAGGTGGCCGTCGAGGTGGTGCGCGACGGCCGGCGGCTGAGCCTGCGCGCCGCCCTCGAGAGCCGCAAGGCCCGGGCCGTCGATCTCGGCTACTTCTTCGAGGCCGACGGCGAGGAGTTGCGGATGAAGGTTCCCCATCCCGAAGCCTGGACGCATCTCGGCAAGGAGCTCGGCCACGTCGGCGCGGAGGTGGCGGAGGCGATGGCGAGCGCCATGGCCAACCTCGACGTCCGGCTCGACGATCCGCAGCTGCGCCTGCGCATCGAGGAGCGGATCGCCGAGCGCCAGGCTTTGGAGGAGAAGGTGCGGCAGCTCGAACGCCGGCTGAAGGAGCTCGAGCGCAGGCTCGCCGAGCGGCGGTGAGCCGCCGGCGCGCGGCTGCGGAGTGTCCACCGGAGCCGGGGTAGGGTCCTGGTCGCGTGGTACAACGAGAGCGTCGCCATGCGCCGCGATTGGCCCTTCGTATCGCTGCTGCTCCTCGCCCTCGCGCTCTTCGCCGCGTTCGCCTGGTCGACCCGCCACCCCGACTGGGGGCCACTGGTGGCGGCGGCCGAATGGCCGGTGGTAGGGCCCGCCGTCGCCGCCTTCCGAGCCCGCTACGTGGGCGACGGCGGGCCGCCCGCGGGTGCGGTCTCGCCAGTCGCGGGCGCTGCCGCGCCGGAGGGCGCAGACCGGGAGATCGTGATCCTCGGCGCGCCGGCGAGAGGGCGCGTCTGGCTGCACCCCGGAACCCCCCTGCTGGAGGCGCCGCGGCCGGGAGCGGCTCCGGTCCTCCTGATGCCGGCCCTCGCCAACCCAGTCGTGCTCGGCGAATCCGGCGCCTGGTTGCAGGTGGCCTGGCGCGGCCAGCGCGGCTGGGTACCGCGGGCGTCCGTGCACCGACCGGAGCACGCGCCGCAGATGGCCGAGCCGGCTCCGCCGCTGCCACGGCCGGCGCCACCCCCCGATCCGCAGCGGCTGGCGCGTGCCCTGGCGCGTCTGCAAACGCCGCGGCGCACGCTGGCCGCGGGACCCTACGAGCTCCATACCGACTCGGGCGACCGGGCGCTGCTCCTGCTGCTCGATCGGGCGGCGGCGCAGATCGAGCCCGCCTATCGCCGGTACTACGGGTTGCAGCCGATGGGCGAAGCGCGGGGCGCGGTGGTCCTCTTCCAGCGACGAGACGACTTCGCCGCCTATGCGATGGGTGACGACCGCGCCGCTGCCGACGCCTATGCGTCCGGGGGCGTGGTCGCGTCGTGGCGCGAGGGGCGGCCGCCCGGCGAGGTGCGGGCGAGCCTGCTCCACGAGCTGGTCCATCTGCTGAACCGCCGCGCTCTGGGGCCGGCGCTGCCGCTCTGGCTCGAGGAGGGGACGGCCGACGCCCTGGGGGAGTCGGCCTTCGACGGCGAAGGCAGGCTGGTGCCGGGCAGCCTCGGCGGCTCCCGCCTGGAGCGGACGCCGCGCTGGGAGCTGCACGGCGGGCTGGCGGCGAGAGAGCTCTGGCAGCGCGCCGCCGAGCGCCGGGAGCTGTTGCCGCTGACCGAGCTGGTGCGGGTGGAGGATGCGCCCCCCGGAGCGTCGTCGCGCCAGCTGCTGTACGTCCAGGCGGGCTTTCTGGTGCGGTTTCTCCTCGCCGGCGAGCACGGCGACGGGTTCCGCGCCTTCCTCGGCGGGATCGCCGCCGGTGATCCCGCCACCGCCGAGGCGCTCGAGGAGCACCTGGGTGTGCCGCTCGCCGACCTCGAAGGAGGGCTCGCGGCGTGGGTCCGCCGGCGGGGGGTTGGCAGCGGCGAGGCGGCTGCGTTATAATCGAGGCCTCACCCTTTTCTCCATGGGCGCTCCCCAAGCGCCCACTTTTTTTTTGCGGCAACGGGTACCTCCCCGACCGACGCTCGCGCCGGCTCGACCCGGCCCGGCTCGTGGTACCCACGCCGACCCCTGCCGCCGCAGCTGCCGGGTGGTAGCGGCCAGCTCGTCTCAGCGGCCGTCAGTCGCCGGCCTCCCAGGAGCCGTAGAGCGGATTGGGGATCAGGATGAAGCGCCGCCCGAAGTCCGCGAAGGCGGCGGCATCCCCCCCCTTGAGCCCCTGGTCGAGGTCGGGGAAGTCCATGACGTTGTCGCCCACCCACAGCACGATGTCGAGCGGCGGGAACCCGGGGTCCGCCGTGCCCTCGGCGACCGCGTCGTACCGCGGCTCCTTCTCGCGGTCCCTGTCCATCGACAGCACCACGTCGTACGGCACCCCCAGAGCGTCGAGGTTGTCCTCGGTGGCGCGCTGGGCCGAGACGTGACGGTTGGTGACGATGGCGATGCGGCCGCCGAGCTCGCGCACCCTTTGCAGGAACGCCACTGCCCCGGGCATCGCGGTCGCCTGGCGCCGCTCCACCCACTCGGCCCATCGCGCGCTGGTGTGGCCGACTCCCAGCCGTTCCCCCTCCAGCTGGTAGGTGAGGTTGCTGATCACCGTCTCGTCGCCGTCCAGGGCGACGGCCCAGGTTCCCGGGGCGCGCCCGGCCGCCAGCTCCTCGACCCGCTCGGTAGCCAGGGTGAAGGCCTGGTGGGCCGCCGCCTCGTACTCCGCCGAGCGGGCGACCCAGCGGGTGCCGTTGCAGAGGGCGGCGGCGGTAGTGGCAGGCGCCGGAGCGGGCGCCGGAGCGGGCGGCGCGGCGGCGGTGCAGGCGGCGAGCAGGAGGGCGGTGGGGAGCAGCAGGGTCGGAAAGCGTGTTCTCATGGCGAGGGATGATACCGTCGCCGCCCCCCCCTCTCACCCCTACCCCTCTCTCCCCTCGCTCGGGAGAGGGGCCCGGAATCGGCACCCGTGAATCGGCACCCGTGCGGCGCGGCCGCGAGGCTCGACGCACCTCTTCGGAAGTGGCGTCGAGAGCGCCGTGGGATCCGCGGTACGATGCCTCCGTGCGCGTACACGTGCTCGCCTTCGCCACCGCCGCCGAGGCCCTGGGCGCCGCGGAGCTGGAGCTCGAGCTGCCGGAAGGGAGCTCGCTGGCCGACCTGGTGGCCCTGCTCGAGCGGCGGGGAGCGCGGCTCGCCGGGCTGTGGGACCGGGTCGCGCTGGCCGTCGACGGCGAGCTCGCGACCCCCGACCGCCAGCTCTTCGACGGGGCCGAGGTCGCCCTGCTGCCTCCCGTCTCCGGCGGCGCACCGCACCGCGCCGAGCTGACCGAGCGTGCCCTCGACCCGGCGGCGCTGGCGGCGGCGGTGCAGGCGCCGTCCCGCGGCGCCGTGGCGCTGTTCGTCGGCACCGTCCGCGACAGCCAGCGGGGGCGGCCGGTGCGCGGCATCGATTACGCCGCCTACCGGCCGATGGCGCAGGCCCGCCTGGAGGCGATCGCCGCCGAGCTCGAGGCCGGTGACGCCGGGCTGGCGGTGCGGATCGCCCACCGGCTGGGCAGTCTCGCCCCCGGCGAGGCGAGCGTGGTCATCGCCGCCGCCTCGCCGCACCGCGAGGCCGCCTTCGCCGCCTGTCGCGCCGCCCTCGAGCGGCTCAAGCGCGAGGCGCCGATCTGGAAGCGGGAGCACTACGGCGACGGCGAGGCGGTGTGGCGCGAGGAGGAGCCCCTGGCGGCGCCGGCAGGCCGGGGCGCGCACGTATAATCCCGCGCGGACGGAGGTACCCTTGGCGATCCTGGAGAGCACGCTGGCGCGCGACGACCGCTTCGCGCGGCGGGCCGAGCACTGGCGTTCGCGGCTGTCCCAGCTGGCGGACGAGGAAGAGCGGCTGCGGCTGGGGGGTGGCGAGAAGGCCCAGAAGCGGCAGCGGCAGCGTGGCAAGATGACCGCCCGCGAGCGGGTGGCGGGCCTGTGCGACCCCGGGTCCCCCTTCCTCGAGCTCGGGCTGTGGGCGGCCTGGGGGATGTACGAGGAGCACGGCGGCGCCGCCGCCGCCGGGGTGGTGACGGGGATCGGCACCATCGCCGGCCGCGACATGGTGGTGGTGGCCAACGACGCCACGGTCAAGGCGGGGGCGTGGTTCCCGATGACCTGCAAGAAGGTGCTGCGGACCCAGGAGATCGCCCTCGAGAACCGCCTGCCGATCGTCTACCTGGTCGACTCCGCCGGGGTCTTCCTGCCGATGCAGGACGAGATCTTTCCCGACCGGGAGCACTTCGGGCGCGCCTTCTACAACAACGCCCGCCTGTCGGCCGCCGGAGTGTTCCAGATGGCGGCGATCATGGGGCCCTGCGTCGCCGGCGGCGCCTACCTGCCGATCATGAGTGACGAGGCCCACATCGTCGAGGGGGAGGGCTCCATATTCCTCGCCGGCCCACACCTGGTGCAGGCCGCCATCGGCGAGCGCATCGGCGCCGAGGAGCTGGGCGGCGCGAGGGTGCAGTGCGACGTCTCGGGCGTCGTCGACCACCGCCACCCGGACGACGCCGCCTGCCTCGCCAAGATGCGCGCGCAGCTGGCGCAGCTGGCGGCGCCCGAGCTGGCGCCCTTCGCGCGGCGCCAGGCGCGGCAGCCGCTGTACCCCGCCGAAGACCTCTACGGGCTGCTGCCGATCGACCGCTCCCGCCCCTACGACGCCCACGAGCTGCTCGCCCGGCTGCTCGACGCCAGCGAGCTCGACGAGTACAAGGCGACCTTCGGCCAGACCCTGCTCTGCGGCACCGGCTGGATCGACGGCTGGGCGGTGGGCGTGGTCGCCAACCAGCGCTCGATCGTGCAGCGCAAGACCGGCATCGGCGAGGGGGAGCGCGAGCTGCAGATCGGCGGCGTCATCTACTCCGACTCCGCCGACAAGGGCGCGCGCTTCGTCGAGCTGTGCAACCAGAAGCGCATCCCGCTGCTCTTCCTGCAGGACGTCACCGGATTCATGGTCGGCAGCCGCGCCGAGCGCGGCGGCATTATCAAGGACGGCGCCAAGATGGTCAACGCGGTGGCCAACTCGGTGGTGCCCAAGATCACCCTGTTCGTCGGCAACTCCTACGGTGCCGGCAACTACGCCATGTGCGGCAAGGCCTACGGCGCCCGCTTCCTCTACGCCTGGCCGTCGGCGTCGATCGCGGTGATGGGCGGCGAGCAGGCGTCGCGGACGCTGCTCTCCATCCAGCTCAAGAATCGCGGCGAGGAAGTGAGTGAGGAGGAGAAGGCGGCGCGGTTGTCGGAGATCCAGCAGCGTTTCGAGCGCGCCATGGACCCGCGCTACGCCGCGGCGCGCCTGTGGGTGGACGGGATCATCGACCCTGTCGCCACCCGCGAAGTCCTCTCCCGCTCCCTCGCCGCCGCCGCCTGCAACCCGCAGATCCCGGAGTTCAAGACGGGGGTGCTGCAGACATGACCGCGGGCCGGGGGCGGGTGGTGCGCGTCGGCAACGGCCAGGGCTTCTGGGGGGACAACGTCGACGCCCCGGTGGACCTGCTGCGCGGCGGCCCCATCGACTACGTCGGCATGGACTACCTCGCCGAGGTGACCCTGTCGATCATGATGCGCCAGAAGCTCAAGGACCCCAGCCGCGGCTACGCCACCGATTTCGTCGCTTTCGTGCGCCGGGTGCTCCCCGAGCTGGTCGCGCGCAACGTCCGCATCGTCACCAACGCCGGCGGCCTCAATCCGGCCGGCGCCCGGCGGCGGATCTTCGAGCTGGCGCGCGAGCTGGGCGTCACCGGCCTGCGCATCGGAGTGGTCGAGGGGGACGACCTGCTGCCACGGCTCGCCGAGCTGACCGCCGGCGGTCACGAGCTGCGCCACATGGAGACCGGCGAGCCGCTGGCGCCCATCCTCGACCAGGTGACCAGCGCCAACGCCTACCTCGGCGCCTGGCCGGTGGTGGAGGCGCTGGCCCAGGGCGCCCACATCGTGCTGTGCGGCCGGGTCACCGACACCGCGCTGGCCCTGGCGCCGCTGGCCCACGAGCACGGCTGGGGGCGGGACGACTGGGACCGGCTGGCCGCCGGCACGGTGGCCGGCCACGTCATCGAGTGCGGCCCGCAGTGCACCGGTGGCAACTTCAGCCGCTGGTGGGAGGTTCCCGACCTGTGGAACGTCGGCTTCCCGCTGGTGGAGGGCCACGCCGACGGCAGCTTCGTGGTCACCAAGCACGAAGGCACGGGCGGCATGGTCACCGTCGAGACGGTGGCCGAGCAACTGGTCTACGAGATGGGCGATCCCCGCGAGTACCTGACCCCCGACGTCACCGCCGACTTCACCTCCATCCGCCTCGAGCAGGAGGGGCGTGACCGGGTGCGGGCGTCGGGGATCCGCGGCCGGCCCAACACCCCCTACCTGAAGATCTCCGCCTCCCATCTCGCCGGCTACAAGGCCTCGGGGCAGCTGACGATCTCCGGGCCGCGGGCGGTGGACAAGGCGCGTTTGTGCGCCGAGATGGTGTGGAAGCGGCTACAGCGGGCGGGCGTGACCTTCCCGCCCGAGCAGCGCGAGGAGGAGTTGGTCGGGACCGGCGCCTGCCTGCCGGACATCCTCGGCGCCGCGGAGGAGCCCCCGGAGGTGGTGCTGCGCCTGGGCGTGCGCGACCCCGATCGCGCCCGGGTCGAGCGCTTCGGCATGGAGCTGGCGCCGCTCGTCACCTCCGGCCCGCCGGGCGTCACCGGCTTCGCCGGCGGCCGCCCCAAGCCGCAGGAGGTGGTCGCCTACTGGCCGGCGCTCGTCGCCCGCGAGGTGGTGGAGGAGCAGGTGCGGGTGACGGTGGAGGCGGTATGACGGCGGGTGCCGCGGCGCCCGGCGGCACGGCGGTCGGCGGCAGCTCCGGGTCGCCGCCCCCGGGGGCAGGCCCGGCCGACGGCCGGCAGCAGCCCGGACCCGCCGGCGAGCCGGCGGTGCTTCTGCTGCCGCCGGCGCCGCGCGGCTGGCGGGCGGCGCTGGCCGCCGGCGTCTTCCCCCCCATGCTGCTGGGCTTCACCGCCAGCGCCCTCGCCAACCGCCTGGTCTTCGCCGGCTGGGCGTTGGCGGCCGCGATCGGCTACACGCTGCTGCTGCGGGGGATCTGGGCGCGCGAGGGGCGGCCGCGGCGCCGCGCCGGCTGGGCCGCCCTGTGGCTGGGCCTCGCCTTCGCCGCCTTCGCCGGGCTGGTGCTGCGCCACCACGAGATCCTCGATCTCGGCTACCGAGCGCTGCTCTGGCCGGTCTACGCGGCGGCCCTCACCCGCCCGCTGACCTGGTGGGTGGTCGCCGCGGTGCTGGCGGTGGGCGGCGGCCTGCTGCTGGCGACCGGCCGCCATGAGGCGCCATGAGAGTGCCGCTCTTCCGCATCGCCCACTCCCGGTCCGGCGACAAGGGGGACGGCAGCAACGTCGGGCTGATCGCCGACTCCTCGGCGCTGTACGAGGTGATCCGCCGCGAAGTGACGGCCGAGCGCGTCAAGGCGCACTTCGCCGCCGTCTGTCGCGGCCCGGTGGAGCGCTTCGAGGTGCCCAACCTGTCGGCCCTCAACTTCGTCCTCCACGACTCGCTGGGCGGCGGCGGCACGCTGTCGCTCAAGACCGACGCCCAGGGAAAGACCCACGGGCAGGGGCTGCTGATGCTGGAGATCGAGGTGCCCGACGAGCTGCTGCCGGAGGCGGGCCGGTGACGGCGCCGGCGTCCCCGCGGCTGCTGGTGGAGCGCGACGGGGACCTGCTGTGGGCGCAGCTCGACGACAGCGAGCGAGCCAACGCCCTGTCGCCGGCGCTGGTGGCGGAGCTGACCGAGCTGTACCGCCGCCCGTGGCGCGAGGAGGGCGTGCGGGCGCTGCTGCTGCACGCCGCCGGCAAACACTTCTCGGCCGGCGCCGACCTGGCCCACCTGCGCTCGCTGCGCGACGCCTCGCTGGAGGAGAACCGCCGCGACTCGCAACGTCTGCGCGACCTCTTCGAAGCGGTGCTGCGCCAGCAGGCGCTGACCATCGCCCTGGTGCAGGGGGCGTGCGTGGCGGGCGGTTGTGGGCTGGCCACCGCCCACGACTTCGTCGTCGCCGCCGACGACGCGCGCTTCCTCTACAGCGAGGTCAAGATCGGCTTCGTGGCGGCGCTGGTGGCGACCTTCCTCCCTCTGCGGGTGCGGGGCCGCGATCTGCGCGAGCTGCTGCTCAACCCGGCGTTCATCGACTGCCACAGCGCGCTCGAGATCGGCCTGATCAACCGCGTGGTGCCGCGGGGGGAGCTGGAACCGGCGGGGCGCCTGTTGGCCCGCGAGGTGCTCACCAACGCCAGCTCGGAGTCGCTGGCGCGCACCAAGCGCCTGCTCCTCGAGCTGCTCGGCCGCCCGCTGTCCGAGGCGCTCGACCTCGCCGCCGAGGAGAACGCGCAGGCGCGGCTGACCGACGACTGCCGACGCGGTGTGGCGCACTTCCTCGAGCACAAGACGACCCCCGACTGGCGCGGGTAGGCCGCTGGAGGGCGGCGCTGCCCCGTCGTCCACCACGGAAGGGTCGTAGGGGCGGCCCTCTGCGGCCGCCCGGGTGGCGGGCCGGCGCGGAGGCCGGTCCCTACGACCCGGAAGCGCCGATGCAGGGCGGGACACCGTCTCCGCCCGTCGGTCGGCGGTCACGGCTTGCGCAGCAGGAGCGCGAGGTGCGTCGGGGCGAGCAGCCCCTCCTGCAGCAGCTTCTGCTCGACGTAGGTGAGCAGCTCGAGCAGCGTCGCCTGCCGCTCGTCCGCCTCGTCGAAACGGAAGCGCTGCACCAGGTCGTCGACCAGCCCGCCGCCGTAGGGTCGGTCGACCAGGACCTCGAGGCGGCGCAGCCGCGCCACCGCCGCCCGCGAGCGCAGGAGGCGGCGGCGCCAGCGCCACAGCCAGGCGGCGCGGCGAGTGCGGAGCAGGGCCTCCGCCAGTCGCCCGCGCCACCCGCCCGATCCCCGGAACCGGGCGGCCAGGGCCCTGGCCGCCCGGATGCTGGCCGGAGTCGCCACCCAGTCCTCCGCCGCCAGCACGCCTCGCGGGGCGAGCGCTGCCACCAGGGCCTCCAGAGCCGCCGCCGGCAGGCCGTGGAGCAACCCGCCGGTGAACGCCAGCTGGTAGCCGCCCGGCGGCAGCTCCTGCCAGCGCCGCGCGACGGCCCCTTCGGGCGCCGCGGAGGAACCGTCGAGCGGGCAGACATCGACGGCCGCCGCGCCGCGCGCGAGCAGGTCGGCGACCAGGGCGGGGTCGCCCGGCCCGAGCAGCAGGACGCGACCCGCCGCCAGGTGGTGGTGGGCCACCCAGGTGCGCCACGGAGTCGCCGGATCGCCGGTGGCGAGG
>DATKEH010000104.1:0-20015 GCA_035546355.1 Thermoanaerobaculia bacterium | reverse complement strand
CGCACCTTCGCGTGGTAGCATGGCGCGGCGATGGAGACCGCCACCCTCAACCGCCGGGTCGACGTGCTCAGCGACAGCCTGCGCAAGTTCGTGCGGCGTGGCGCCCGCAGCAACATCTCACGGATGCTGGGCAAGGTGCGTCCCGAGGACGTGGCGGCGGGGCTCAAGGGACTCGATCCCGAGGAGCGCCTCGAGGTGTTCCGCATCCTCAACGACGACTATCCCGACGCCGCTGGCGAGGTGCTCGTCGAGCTCGAGGGCTCGCAGCTGCTGGAGGTGATGGAGAGCCTCGAGCCCACCGAGATCGCCCCCATCCTCGAGCGCATCCCGGTGGACGACGCGGTGTGGGTGGTGGACGCGCTGTCCGACGAGGTGCAGCAGAAGGTGCTCGAGATCGTCGATCTCGAGAAGCTGACCGAGGTCCAGGCGCAGCTCGCCTACGACGAAGACAGCGCCGGTCGGGTCATGGACACCGAGTTCCTGGCCCTCCCCGAGACCACCACCGTCCAGGAGGCGATCCAGCGCATCCAGGCCGACCAGGAGATGGAGAACGTCTTCTACCTCTACGTGGTGGACAAGGACGACCATCTGGTCGGCGTCACCTCCCTGCGCCAGCTCCTGCTCACGCGCCCGCAGCGCACCCTGGGCGAGATCATGAAGCGCAGCGTCATCAAGGCCAACGTCGACACCGACCAGGAGGAGGTGGCCCAGCTCGCCGCCCGCTACGACCTGCTGGCCATCCCGGTGACCGACGACCGCAACCGGCTGGTCGGCATCGTCACCGTCGACGACATCATCGACATCTTCAAGGAGGAAGCCACCGAGGACTTCCTGCGGATGGTGGGCAGCACCGGCAACGAGCTGCTCTACCAGGACCGCCCGCTGCGCGTGGTGGGCATCCGCCTGCCCTGGCTGTTCTTCAACCTGGTCGGCGGCGTCGTCACCGGCACGCTGCTGCACCGCTTCCAGGTGAGCTTCAGCGAGGCCCTCTTCCTGCTCGCCTTCGTGCCGGTGGTGATGGGCATGGGGGGCAACATCGGCAGCCAGACCTCGACGATCACCGTCCGCGGCCTCGCTACCGGCCGCATCTCCCCGGGCCAGGGGCGGATCCGCCGCTTCCTGTGGCAGCAGGGCAAGGTGGGCGCGCTGCTCGCCACCATCTGCGCGCTGGTCATCGCCCCCGCGGCGCTGCTGCTCGAGCGCAACCCCTGGTACGCGGCGGTGGTCGCATGCTCGCTGTTCCTGGCGATGCTGATGGCCTCGCTCACCGGAGTGCTCATCCCGGTGCTCTTCCAGCGCCTCAACATCGACCCGGCGGTGGCCTCCGGCCCGCTGGTGACCACCGGCAACGACATCACCGGCATCCTCATCTACTTCGGGCTGGCCGGGGCGCTCATCGGCCTGCTGGTGAGGTAGGCGCTTGCGGCTGGCCAGCGGCGAGGCGCTGCTGCTCGAGGTGGCGGACCTGCAGGACGGGGACCGGATCGTCGGCTTCCTCACCCGCCGAGAGGGGCGCAAGCGGGGGGCCGCGCGGGGCGCCCGCCGCCGCTACAGCCGCTTCGCCGGCCAGCTGCAGCCCCTGGCCAAGGTGCACGTGGCGTGGCTGGAGCGCGACGACCGCGAACTGGTGCGGGTGCGCGAGGTCGAGATGCTGCGGCCGGCGCACCGGCTCTACGGCGATCTCGAAGGGATCCTGCTCGGCTGCTATCTGGCCGAGCAGGTGCAGGTCTTCGCGCCCGAGAACGACGGCGACGAGGTGCTCTTCCGGTTGCTCGACAGCACCGTCGACGCCCTCCTCGCCGGCGCCGATCGAGGGGTCGCGGCCCGCTACTTCGAATGCTGGCTGCTGCGCCTGGCGGGGCTCCTCCCCTCGGCCAGGGAATGCTCCGCGTGCGGCGGCGACCTCGGCGGCGGCGCGGTCTGGCCGCGCGGCGGCGAGGGGCTGCTGTGCCGCCGGTGTGGCGGCGGCCCCGCCAGCCTGGCGGTCGACCCGGAGGTGTTAGCCTTCCTGCTTCTCGTTGCCCGCACTGCGCTGCCGGCGCTGGCGGCGGACGGCGTGCCGACGGCGGTGCTGGGGCGGGTCGAGCGGCTCTGCGGCGAGATCCGCCGCGGCTTCCTGCACGGCGAGCTCAAGAGCTACGAAGTGATGCAACGCACGCTGGCCGGGGTGGCGCCCGGCGGCGAGGGAGGGGGTTGAGCCCGATGCAGAGCCTGCAGCAGATGATCCTCGCGCTCTCCGAGTTCTGGAGCGAGCAGGGGTGCCTCCTGCAGCAGCCCTACGACCTCGAGGTCGGTGCCGGTACCATGCACCCCGACACCTTCCTGCGCGTCCTCGGCCCCGAGCCGTGGAACGTGGCCTACGTGCAGCCGTCGCGGCGGCCGGCCGACGGCCGCTACGGCGACAACCCGTTCCGCCTCGGCAAGCACCTGCAGCTGCAGGTGGTGCTCAAGCCCGCGCCGCTCGACGTGCAGCAGGTGTACGTGCGCAGCCTCGAAGCTCTCGGGCTCGACCTGTCGCTGCACGACCTGCGCTTCGAGGAGGACAACTGGGAGGCCCCGACCCTGGGGGCCTGGGGGGTGGGCTGGCAGGTGATGCTGGACGGCATGGAGATCACCCAGTTCACCTACTTCCAGCAGGCGGGCGGGTTCGAGCTGACGCCGATCGCGGCGGAGATCACCTACGGGCTGGAGCGGATCACCATGTTCCTCGGGCTGTCGCGCAGCATCTACGACATCGACTGGGTGCCGGGCGGCGTGCGCTACGGCGAGGTGCGCCAGCAGGAGGAGTACGAGCTGTCGAAGTACTACTTCGAGCTCGCCGACGTCGGCTTCCTGCAGGCGCAGTTCGAGGGCTGGGAGCGGGAATCCCGCCGCTGCCTGGAGGCCGGCCTGGTGCTGCCGGCCTACGAGGGCGCGCTCAAGTGCTCGCACCTGTTCAACGTCCTCGACGCGCGCGGCGCGGTGTCGGTCACCGAGAGGGTGGCGCTGATGAAGCGGGTGCGCGACCTCGCCATCGGCTGCGCCAAGGGCTACCTGGAGAGCCGCGAGCGGCTGGGTTTCCCGCTGCTCGCCGAGCGGTCCGGGGCGGAGCAGCGCGCCGCCGGCGAGGAGCCGACCGGTGGCTGACCGGCGCGACCTGTTGCTCGAGGTGCGCTGCGAAGAGGTCCCGGCGCGGATGCTGGAGGCGGGGATCCGTCACTTCGCGACCCGCCTCTTCGAGGAGCTGATGGGCCGCGGCCTGGGCCCCTCGGAGGTCGAGAGCGGCTTCACCCCCCGCCGGCTGGTGCTGGTGATGCGGGGCATTCCCCTGCGCCAGGCGGATTCCGAGGAGCTGATCAGTGGGCCTCCGGTGCGAGCCGCCTTCGCGCCGGACGGCGCTCCGACCCCGGCGGCCGAGGGTTTCGCCCAGCGCTGCGGCGTGGCCGTCGACGCGCTGGAGCGGGTGCGCACCGAGAAGGGGGAGTACGTGGCGGTGCGGCGGCGGGTGGCCGGCCGCGCGGCCGCCGAGGTGCTGGGGGAGGTCGTGCCGCGGGTGCTGCGGGAGATCCCCTGGGCGAAGACCATGCGTTGGTCGGAGGGGGTGGGTCCCTGGGTGCGCCCGCTGCACGGCCTGCTGGCGCTCTACGGCGGCGACGTCGTGCCGATGGAGCTGTTCGGGGTGGCGGCGGGCGCGGAGACCACGGGGCACCCGATTCTGTCGCCGGCGCCCTTCAGGGTGCGCAGCCCCGCCGACTACCGACGCAAGCTCGCCAGCCGCGGCATCGAGGTCGTCTTCGAGGAGCGCTGCCGTCGCCTCTGGCGGGCGATGGAGGAGCGAGCCACAGCGCGCGGCGGCGCCGTGGTCGAGGACCCGCCGCTGCTCGCCAAGCTGGGCGCCATCTGCGAGATTCCCGGGGTATTGGAGGGCAGCTTCGACCCCGCCTTCCTGGCGCTGCCGCGCGAGGTCCTGGCCACCAGCCTGCGGGACCACCAGAGCGCCTTCACCGTCGAACGCGACGGCCACCTCCTGCCGGCGTTCCTCACCGTGATGGACCGCCCGGACGACCCCGCCGGGCGGGTGCGGGCGGGCAACGAGTGGGTGGTCGCGGCGCGGCTCGCCGACGCCCGGTTCTTCTACCACGAGGATCTGCGGGTGCCGCTGGCGGAGCGGGCGGCCGCCCTGGATCGCCTGACCTTCCACGACAAGCTCGGCAGCTACGCCGCCAAGGGGGAACGGCTGGCGTCGCTGGCCGAGCTGGTCTGCAGGCAGCTCGGTTGGGCGGACGAGGCCGCTAGCGCCGCCGAGACGGCCCGCCTGCTCAAGGCGGACCTGGGGACCGAGATGGTTCGCGAGCTCACCTCGCTGCAGGGGGTGATGGGGGGTATCTACGCCCGGCTCGAGGGCCATCCCGAGCCGGTATGGCAGGCCCTCTACGACCAGTACACGCCGGCGGCGGTGGACGATCCCATACCTCGCGGGCGGCTGGGCCAGGCGTGCGGTCTCGCCGACCGCGTCGACACCCTGGTGGGGATGTTCGGTCTCGGTCTGGTGCCCACCGGCAGCCGCGACCCCTTCGCCCTGCGCCGGGCGGCGCAGGGCGCGCTGCGCATCCTGCTCGAGGGGAAGCTGTCGCTGGACCTGGAGCTGGTGGCGGTGCACGCCGTGCGGCTCTACGGCGAGCGGTTGACGGCGGGGGCCGAGCAGGTGCTGGCGAGCCTGCGACCGTTCCTCCACGACCGGCTGCGCCACCTGCTGGGCCGCCGGGGCTTCGCCTACGACGAGATCGAGGCTTGCCTGGCGGCGGGCACCAGCGACGTGCCGGATCTCGTGTCGCGGGTGGACGCCCTGCACCGCATCCGCGAGCGACCCGAGTTCCTCGCCATCGTGCTGGCGGCCAAACGCATCGCCAACATCGTCAAGGACGCTCCGGACCACGACCTCGACCCCGGAGTGCTGGGCGAGCCGGCCGAGCGCGAGCTGCACCGGGCGCTGGTGGCCCTGCGTAGCGAGGTGGAGGAGGGGATAGGGGCGCGGCAGTACGATCGCGTCCTCGCCGCCATTGCCTCGCTGGCCGAGGTCCTCGACCGCTTCTTCGTCGAGGTGTTGGTGATGGCCGAGGACCCGCGCGTGCGGCAGAACCGCATCGCCCTGCTACGGGAGATCCAGCGCACCCTGTCGCGCACCGCCGACCTGACGCAGATCGTCGTCGACAAGGCCGAGTACCGATAGCGACATCGAGAGGGGAGAGCACCATGGCAGATCGCAAGCACGTGTACGCCTTCGCTGGCGGCACCGCGGACGGCGGCAAGGATCAGAAGCTGCTGCTCGGAGGCAAGGGGGCCAACCTGGCGGAGATGAGCCGGCTGGGCATCCCGGTGCCCCCTGGCTTCACCATCACCACCGAGGTCTGCACCTTCTTCCAGCAGCACCAGGGCGCGTACCCCGAAGGTCTCGAGTCGGAAGTGGAGGAGCAGCTGGGCCGCCTCGAGCGGCAGATGGGGCGTCGGTTCGGCGACCCCGGCGACCCGTTGCTGGTGTCGGTGCGCTCCGGCGCACCCTACTCGATGCCGGGGATGATGGACACCATCCTCAACCTGGGCCTGAACGACGAGATCCTCGAGCAGGCGGTGGCGGCGGGGGGGGATGCCCGGTTCCTGCGCGACTGCTACCGCCGGCTGCTTACCATGTACGGCGACGTGGTGCTGGGCGCGCCGCACGAGCGATTCGAGAGGGAGCTGACGGCGGCGCGCGAGCGCCAGGGCGTCGCCACCGACTACGAGCTGTCGGCCGCAAGCCTGGGGCAGGTGGTGGACTCGTTCCGGCAGGTCCTGGCCGAGCACGGCACGCCCTTCCCCCAGGATCCCAGGGAGCAGCTCTGGGGAGCGGTCGCCGCCGTCTTCGGCAGCTGGGACAACCGCCGGGCGCGGGAGTACCGCCGCCTGCACGGCCTGCGCGACGACCTCGGGACCGCCGTCAACGTCCAGGTCATGGTCTACGGCAATCGCGGCGACGACTGCGCCACCGGGGTGGCTTTCACGCGCAACCCGGCGACCGGCGAGAAGCGGCTCTACGGCGAATACCTGGTCAACGCCCAGGGGGAGGACGTGGTGGCGGGGCTCCGTACGCCGCGGGACATCGAGCCGCCTGCCGGCGGCCGCGGCCTCGGCGACGACTTCCCGCAGGCGCATCGCCAGCTGCTGGAGGTGGCCGAGACCCTCGAGCAGCACTATCGCGAGATGCAGGACGTCGAATTCACCATCGAGCACGGCCGCCTCTTCATGCTGCAGACCCGCGCCGGCAAACGGACCGGCCCGGCGGCGGTGCGCATCGCCGTCGACATGGCCGACGAGGGCTTGATCGGTCACGAGGAGGCGCTGCAGCGGGTCGAGCCGATGCATCTGGTGCAGATGCTGGCGCCCGGGTTCGACCCGGACGAGAAGCGGCGCGCCGTCGAGGGCGGCCGGCTGCTCGGCAAGGGGCTGCCGGCGGGGCCCGGCGCCGCCGCCGGTCGCGTCGCCCTGACCGCCGAGCGGGCGGCCGAGATGGCACGCGAGGGCCCGGTGCTGCTGGTGCGCGAGGAGACGTCGCCGGAGGACATCGTCGGGATGCACGCCTCGCAGGGCATCGTCACCGCCCGCGGTGGCATGACCTCGCACGCCGCGGTGGTGGCGCGCGGCCTCGGCAAGCCCTGCGTGGTCGGCGCCGACGCCCTGCACATCGACCACCGGCAGGGGGTGGTGCGGGTGGGCGAGCTGCGGCTACGCGAGGGCGACGAGATGTCGCTCGACGGGACCACCGGGGAGGTGATCGCCGGTCGACTGGCGCCCCACCAGTCCCAGGTGATGCGTCAGCTGCTCCACGGCGAGGAGGCGGGGGACTCGCGGCCGACGCAGGTGTTCCGGGAGATCCTCGAGTGGGCCGACCGGGTGCGGCGCTTGCGGGTGCGGGCCAATGCCGACACCCCCGAGGACGCGCGGGTGGCGCGCGCCTTCGGGGCCGAAGGGATCGGGCTGTGCCGCACCGAGCACATGTTCTTCGCCGAGGACCGCATCTCCTGGGTGCGGCAGATGATCCTCGCCTCGTCGGCGCAAGAGCGCCAGCGGGCGCTCGACCACCTGCTGCCGGTGCAACAGGCGGATTTCGAGGGGATCTTCGCCGCCATGGCCGGTCTGCCGGTGACCGTGCGGCTGCTCGACCCGCCGTTGCACGAATTCCTGCCGCGGGAGCCGAAGGCCATCGCCCAGCTGGCCGAGCAGATGGGGGTGCCGAGCGAGCGGGTGGCGGAGAAGGTGGCGGCCCTGCACGAGACCAATCCGATGCTGGGTCATCGCGGCTGCCGCCTCGGCCTGACGGCGCCGGAGATCTACCTCATGCAGGTGGAGGCGATCGCCCGCGCGGCCTGCGCCCGCAAACTGGCCGGCGACGACGTGCGGCCGGAGATCATGCACCCGCTGGTGGGTACCGAGGAGGAGATCTCCACCCTGCGCAAGATGACCGTCGACACCCTCGAGAGGGTAGAGCGGGAGACCGGAGTCGAGGTGCCGATCCTCGTCGGCACCATGATCGAGGTGCCCCGCGCCTGTTTCGTCGCCCACCGCATCGCCGAGCACGCGGACTTCTTCTCCTTCGGCACCAACGACCTCACCCAGATGGCGTACGGCTACTCGCGGGACGACGTCGGCCGATTCCTGCCCCAGTACCTCGAGCAGGGCATCCTGCCCTTCGATCCCTTCGCCAGCATCGATCCCGACGGCGTGGGCGAGCTGGTGGAGATGGCGACCCGCCGCGGCCGGGAAGCTCGGGCCAACCTCAAGATCGGTATTTGCGGGGAGCATGGAGGCGACGCCGACTCGGTGGCCTTCTTCGAGCGGGTCGGGCTCGACTACGTCTCCTGCTCCCCCTATCGGGTGGCGGTGGCGCGGCTGGCGGCGGCGCGCTGCCTGTTGGGGCAGACCGAAGCGGTGGCGGTGTAGCGCCGCGGTCCCCGTCGCCAGGGGCCGGCCCCTGCGCCGACCCGGGCGGGTGCGGGTAGGGGCGGAAGAGAAGAGGCCCCGGCGGGTGCCGGGGCCTCACGGCGAGTCGCGGGCGGTGCCGCGGTTTACTCGTCGAGCTTCTCCACGCCCTCGCGGCGGGAGCGCTCGCGCTCGACCTCGCTGCGGGAGCGATCCATCTCGCGCTCGCTCTCGCCGCTGCCCGGCTGGTTGCCGCGGTGGGAGCGTTCGCCGCGCTCGATCGAGGGCGACTGGCGCTCGAGGTCCTGGTCCTTACGCTTGCGTTCGTGCTCTCTCATTGCCGTCTCCTTTCTTCTTCGTTGCAGCCTCGCGACCCTCGGCGTCGAGCTGGGTCCGGGGCGTTTGCCGGGGCTCGCTCCCGGCGACGGATGCCTCTCTGGAAAGCAGGACCCGTGCCAGCGGTGGGGGTGCGCCAGCCGGCCCCCGGGAATCTCTCGCGCCGCCCGCGCGTTGACGGGTGAGGATGCTGCAGAGCGCGCTCGACTTCCTCCCCCGCCTCTCCTGGAACCAGGGATACCTCCTGTTCCTAAGTCTGGGGGTGCTGTTCGCGGTCGACCTGCTCAGCGGGTTGCGCGACTGGGTGCGGGACCGCTACCGCGCGGGGCGCCTGCCTTCCCCCGTGGCGGCCGTGCTGGACCGGCTCGGCGTGCTCGACGGCGCCTGAGCTCGCTCCCCGACGGCTTGCCCGAGGATCGGCGTCGACGCCGGGTCCTTCGTGGCACCCGGCGGCGTCGCAGGCGCCGCCCCGGACCGTATCGCCGTGCTACCTTTCGCGGCGATGCCGAGCATCCACCTGCTCCCCGACCTGCTGATCAGCCAGATCGCCGCCGGCGAGGTGGTGGAGCGTCCCGCCTCGGTGGTCAAGGAGCTGGTGGAGAACGCGCTCGACGCCGGTGCCCGGGAGGTGGCGGTGGAGCTGGAGGCGGGGGGCAAGCGCCGCATCGCGGTCATCGACGACGGTTGCGGCATGGGGCGCGACGATGCGCTGCTGGCCTTCGATCGGCACGCCACCAGCAAGATCCGCGACTTCGCCGATCTGCAGCGCGTCGCCACCCTGGGCTTTCGCGGTGAGGCGCTGGCTTCGATCGCGGCGGTGGCGCGGGTCGAGATGACGACCGCCGAGCAGCCCGGGGCGGGATGGCGAGTGCGCATCGAGGGGGGGCAGATACGCGGCGTGGAGCCCGCCTCGCGAGCCCGCGGCACCACCCTCGAGGTGGCGGCGCTGTTCTTCAACGTGCCGGCTCGGCGGCAGTTCCTGACGGCGACGCAGACCGAGCTGCGGCGGTGCGTCGAGGGGGTCCAGGGGTACTGCCTGGCGCGGACCGACGTCGGCTTCTCCCTGGCCCACGAGGGAAGGGTGCTGGTCGACGCCCCCGCCGTCGGAGGGGGGGCGGAGGGGCTGCGGCAGCGGCTGCGGCAGCTGTTCGGGCGGGGCCTCTCCGAGGGGCTCGTCGAGCTGCCCGCGGGCGGCGGGCCGGGCGAGCGCATCGGCGGCTTCGTCGGCCGCCCGGATACGCGCCGCGGCCGGCGCCTGTTCGTCTTCGTCAACGGCCGGCTGCTGCGCGACCGCGCGCTGCTGGCGGCCTTCTACCAGGCGGTGCGCGACGAGTGGCGCAGCGACGAGCTGCCGTCGTTGGTGCTGGTGCTGGAGATCCCCCCCGAGCGGCTCGACGTCAACGTCCATCCGCAGAAGGCGGAGGTCCGCTTTCGCGATGCCGGAGTGGTGGAGCGGGTGCGGTCGGTGCTGCGCGAAGGGCTGCGCCGGGCGCAGGGCGAGGGGGTGGCCCGCCTGGGGGACGGCGCGGGGGTGGCGGCGGTGCCGCTGGCGTGGCAGGGGCTCGGCGGTCGCGACACCCGCGCCGCGGCGGTGGGGGAGGAGCGGGGATCCTTCGACGCCGAGCAGCCGGATCGGCCCGGCGCGCCGCCAGCGCCGCCCCGGATCGCCGAGCTGGTGCCGCGGCCCGTGACGAGCTCCAGCCCGCTATCCGGAGGAGACGCCGCGCGCCGCTCGCTGCGCCTGCTCGGTCAGTACAAGGGCTCGCTGCTGCTGCTCGAGGGGCCGGACGGGATGGTGCTGGTCGACCAGCACGCGGCCCACGAGAGGATCCTCTACGAAGCCCTGGAGGACAGCCTGTCGCGATCGCAGCCCGCGGTACAACGGCTGCTGCAGCCGCGGCTGCTGGAGCTCGCGCCGGCCGAGGCGATGCGGCTGACGGAGCTCGCCGGCGGGCTGGCGCCGCTCGGCTTCCACCTCGAGCCGTTGTCCGGCAGCGACCTGGCGCTGGTCGCGGTGCCGGCCGTGCTGTCCGACGATCAGGCCGTTGGGCTGCTGCTCGAGCTCGCCACCGCGAACGAGGAAGTCGCGGACGCTGCCGGCGGGCTGCGCCAGCGCGTGCTCGAGTCGGTGGCGGCCCAGCGCGCGTGCAAGGCGGCGATCAAGATCCACCACCCGCTGCGGGAGGAGCAGATGGAGGAGCTGGTGGCGCGCCTCTTCGTCTGCCGGCAGCCCTACCTCTGCCCGCATGGGCGGCCGACGCTGCTCAAGCTCGCCGACGCCGACCTCGAGCGGCGGTTCGGGAGGCGTGGGTGAACGACCTCGAGGGGCTCGAGGAGCGGCTCGGGCATCGCTTCGCCGACCGCGGCCTGCTGGCGAGCTCCCTCACCCACCGTTCACGGGTGCAGGAGCAGACGGCGGACCAGCACTACGAGCGCCTGGAGTTCCTCGGCGACGCGGTGGTCGGGGCGGTGGCGGCCGAATGGCTCTACGCGACGCTGGAGGCCTCGGAAGGGGAACTGTCCAAGCTCAAGAGCTTCCTGGTCAGCGCGCCGACTCTGGCCGGTTTCGCCGCGGCGCTCGAGCTCGGACCGCTGCTCCGCCTGGGCGTCGGCGAGGAGCGCTCCGGCGGCAGGGAGAAGGAGTCGCTCCTCGCCGACGCGCTGGAGGCGGTGCTCGGCGCCCTCTACCTCGACGCCGGGCTCGATGCCGTGCGCCGGGTGCTGACGCCGATGCTCGAGGAGGGGCTCGAGCGGTACCTGGAAGCGACCAGCCCGCTCGATCCCAAGACCGCGCTGCAGGAGCTGCTGCAGTCGCAGGGCAAGCCGCTCCCCGAGTACGTGCCGGCGGGGGAGAGCGGCCCCGACCACCGCAAGCGCTTTCGCATCGACTGCCGCATCGAGGGTGAGGTCGTCGGCAGCGGCGAGGGCAGCAGCAAGAAGCGGGCGGAGCAATCGGCCGCCGCCGCCGCCCTCCGCCGTCTCGGCACATAGCGTCCGCTAGTTAGCTGGGCGGCGTCAGGGGGGCTCGACCGAGCTCGGTGGCGGCAGGCGTCGCTCGGCGGCGCGGCCGGAGAGGAGCTGCCGGTCGGCTCGGGCGACGGTGCGCTCCAGGGGCTCGTCGCCTTCCCGCAGTGCCCACCCCGTCGACAGCGGTACGGGCGGGCTGGTCCTCGCCCCGCGCCGGCGCAGCCGCTGCAGGATGCGGGGGACCGCCTCCGGCGCCTGGCGCGGCACGACGACCAGGAACTCGTCCCCCCCCAGGCGGATCACCGCATCGCCCGGCCGCGTGTGCAGCGTCAAGTACCGCCCCACCTCGACCAGCACTCGATCGCCGGCCTCGTGCCCCTGTTCGTCGTTGTAACGCTTGAAGTGATCGATGTCGGCGACGATGGTCCCCCAGCGCACCCCGCGGGTGGCGAGGTCGGCCTCGAGCTGGCCCAGGTAGCGCCGGTTGAGGCAGCCGGTCAGCGGGTCGCGGATCGACAGCTCGCGCAGTCGCTGCTCGAGCTGCTTGCGGTCGGTGACGTCTACCAGGATGCCGTGGAGGAGCTGCTCCCCGGACTCGGGATCGACGACCAGATAGCAGGTGTCGATGACCGTGCGGACCTCGCCGTCCGGGCGGCGCAACTGCAGCTCGTACTCGCCGAGCGCGCCGGAACGGCCGAGCGCCGTGAGCTCTTCGTCGCGCCGCTCGGGGTCGGCCAACAGGTCGGTGACCTGGTAGCGGCGCAGCTCCTCGAGGGACTCGACGCCGAAGAGGCGCAGGCACCACGGGTTGGCGTCGAGGATCTGTCCGTCACCGGTGGAGATGTAGACCGCGGCAGGGAGTTTGTGCACCAGCTGGCGAAGCGTGGCGCAGTCCGACAGGCTGCGGAAGCGGCTGGACATGAAAAAACGGCCCAAGGGGATGCTAGCACCCCACGCCCAGGGAGTCGGCGACGAGAGCCCGAGCCCCGCTGCGTGGCGCGGCGGTCTACAATTCCTCCGTGGCTCCATCGACCCGGGTGCCGGGGTACGCAGCCGCCGGCGCCGGCGGGTCTGCGCGGAGCGCGTCTGCGTTCGCAACCGCCGGAGGCGCCAGGCTGTTGCTGCTGCTGCTGTCGAGCGCCTGGCTCACCGCGGGGGTGTGCGTGGGGGACAGCGCGGGCGACGCTGGCGGCGAGCCGTCGCGGGCGACCGGCGCCGCGGCGACGACCGAGTCGCGGCTGTGGCTGGAAGGCAGCCTCGACCTCGGCACGACGGTCGGCGGCGGCGGTGGCGAACGCCTCAACACCCTGATCCGCGGCGACAGCAACTTTGACGACATCCGCCTGCGCTTGTTCCTGGACGTCGAGGTGACGCCGCGGCTGACGCTCTTCAACCAGTTCATGATCGATCCCTCCGTCGAGGTGTTTCCCGAATCGTTCCTGCGCTCCTACGCCCGCTGGGAGGCGGCCTCCTGGGACGGTGGCGAGGTGCTGCTGCAGGCGGGCAAGATCCCGACGCCCTTCGGGTCGTTCGCCCCGCGCGCCTACTCCGACCGCAATCCGCTGATCGGCACACCGCTGCTGTACCACTACTTCACGGCCCTGCGCGCCAATCAGCTGCCGGCGGACAATCGCGACCTGCTGGCGCATCGCGGCGAGGGGCAGCCCGCCGACTTCGGTGGCTTCGCCGGCGGCGGCGCGGAGCGGCCGTTCTCGGGTTTGCCCCTGATCTACGACGCCTGCTGGGATGTCGGCATCGCCGCTATCGGATCGGCCGGTCCCTGGGAGTACCAGCTGGCGGTGACCCGGGGCACGCTGTCGTCGCCGCGTTTCCGAGGCGACGACAACAACGACGGCGAGCAGCTGGCTCTGCGCCTGGCGTGGGTGGCGGCGCCCGGGCTGCTGATCGGCTCCTCGTGGGCGCGGGGGCCCTATCTGGATCGGGCGGTGGAGCCAGCGGTGCGCGCCCGGGGCGCCGCGCTGGAGGACTTCGAGCAGCAGATCTGGGGCCTGGATGTCGACTACGGAGTGGGTCACCTGCGGGTGGTGGCGGAGCTGGCGCAGAACCGGTGGCAGGTGCCGACCATTCGCGCTGCCGGAGGCGGGCTCGAGCCCCTCGAGGTGGTGGGGGGCTACCTGGAGGCGCGGTACGCGATTCGCGCCGGCCTGTGGGGAGGCCTCCGCTACGACCGACTGGACTTCGGCCGCATCGACGACGGCACGGGCGGCGGTCGGCGCACCCCCTGGGAAGCCGACGTGGAGCGCTGGGAAGCCGGGGTCGGCTACGCATTCACCGATCGGGTGCTCGGCAAGCTGGTGTGGCAACAGACGCGCCGCAGCGCTCCGGCGGCCCTCGACGACGGCTTCCTGGCGGTCCAGCTGACCAGCACCTTTGGAGGTGTCCGGCCGTGAGGCGGGGCCTCCGTCGCTGTCCACGCCGGGTGGCCGTGGCGCTGGTCCTTGCGGTCTCGCCGTGGCCCCTGGCGGCGGCGGAGGTCGCCGGCACGGTCACCGCTCCCTCGTCCGTGCGGCCCAAGCCGCCGCCGCGGTACTACATGGGGCCCGAGCGGTCGGGACGGGGGGCGACCGGGGCTCGCGGGGGGGTCGAGGACGTGGTGGTGTGGCTCGAGGGGGTGGACGGCGAGGTCCGGGTGGAGCCGCCGCCGCCGCCCGCCGTGATGCGACAGCTCGACGAGGCCTTCCTACCCCACGTCCTGCCGGTGCGCGCGGGGGGGGCGGTCGAGTTCCCCAACGACGACGACTACTACCACAACGTCTTCTCCGTCATGGCCGGGGATCGTTTCGACCTCGGCCGCTACGCCAGGGGTGAATCGAGCCGGCAGACCTTCACCACCTCCGGGGTGGTGGTGGTGCGCTGCGAGATCCACCCGGGCATGAAGGCCTTCGTCCGGGTGCTCGACGGGCCCGCGTTCACCGTCCCCGCCGCTGACGGCGGGTTCCTGTTCTCCGGGCTCGCCGCCGGAACCTACACCGTCCGCGCCTGGCACCCGACGGCGGGGGAGCGGTCGCACACCGTCACGGTGGCGGCCGACGGGACCGCGCGCGTCGCCCTGGACTTCTAGACCGTGTCCTTCCGCCTCAGCTTGCGCGGCAAGTTCCTGGCCTTCACCTTCGGGGTGGTGACGCTGTTGGTCGGGGCGTCCCTGGCCCTGATCCACGGCTTCGTCGCCAAGCAGGTGGAGGCGCGGCTGCGTGACGAGCTGGCGCGCACCGAGCTGGTGTTCCGTGCCCTGATGAGCGAGCGCGGGCGATGGCTGCGGACGCAGAGCTGGGTGGTGGCGGAGGACCCCCGCTTCACCGCCACGCTCGACCTGCCGTCCGCCGATCGGGAGCTGCAGGCGCGGACGGTGGCGCGCGAGGCGCGGCGCTTTCAGGGCATCGTCGGCAGCGATCTGTTCGTCGTCACCGACGCTGCGGGGGCGCCCCTGGCCCATCTCGAGGTGGCGGCCGCCCAGGGGGTGCCGGGGCTGTCGGCCGCCGCCCTCGCGGCGTTACGAGAAGCGGGAGCGCTGGCGGCGAGCTGGACCGTGGGGGGGACGACCTACCAGGTGGCCGTCGCACCCGTGCCGGGCGCGAAGGAGGGCGGCGTCGAGGCGCTCGCCCTCGGCCTGTCCGGCGGCGAGATCGTCGCCGCGTTGGCCGCGGAGGCATCCCGCACCGCCGCCGAGGTGTCGGCGGCCCTGTCGGCGGGAGGTGCGCCGGAGACCGTCGCCCGGGAGGTGCAACAGGCTCTGGGGGTGGATCTGGTGGCCCTGCTGGCGGAGGGCGGTACCGCCACCTCGCTGGTGGTGCGCCGCAGCGGTACCGGGGGCGGCGACCTGAGGGGGATCGCGGAGGCCCTGGAAGGACACGACAGCAGCATCCTGCAGGCATGGAAGGGGCGGCTGGTGCAGACGGTGACCGTCCCGATCTGGTCGCAGGACGAGCTGGTCGGCACGCTGGTCACCGGATTCGAGATCGAAGACGGACTCGCCGCCCGCCTCCGCGACATGACCTCCAGCGAGGTGAGCTTCGCCGTCGGCAGGCGACTGGTCGCTTCTTCCTGGTCGCGGCAGGGGCGCAGCGAGCTCGCGGCGCGGATCGCCGCCGCGGCGCCCGCCTCGGGCCGTCCGTTCCAGGTCAGGGTCGGTGACGAGACCTACTTGACCCTCGCCGGCGATCTCGGCGCGGGAGCGCGGTATTTCATCCAGGGGTCGCGCGACGAGGCGCTGGCCTTTCTCGCCGATCTCGAGCGCCGGCTGGCGATCGTCGGGCTGGGGGTACTGCTGGCGGCCGGCTTGATCAGTGTCCTCGGCTCGGCCAGCATCACCCGGCCGGTGGCGGCGCTGGTCGCCGGGACGCGGCGGCTGGCGTCGGGGGACCGCACGGCGCCGATCCCCGCTACCGCCGGCGGCGAGATCGGCGAGCTCGCGACCTCCTTCAACGACATGGCGGAGGCGCTGAGGGCCTCCGAGGAAGCCCTGCGCGAGTCGGAGTCGCTGTACCGGGACCTGTTCGACAACGCCCGCGACATGGTGTTCACCACCGACCTCGAGCTCCGCCTGGTATCGGTGAATCGAGCCGGCGAGGAGCTGACCGGGTATGGCGGCGACGAGCTACAGGGGCGCTCGCTCTACCCGTTGCTCAGCGCCCCCGACGCGGCGCGGCTGAGGCGGGACGAGGAGGAGTCGGCGCCGGGAGAACCGCGGCGAGCCCGCGAGCTCGAGGTGGTGCGCAGCGACGGTAGCCTGGTCACGGTGGAGGTGGCCTGGCGCTGGATGAGCCACGACGGGAGGCCTGTGGGCGTCCATGGCATCGCCCGCGACATCACCGAGCGACGGGCGCGCGAACAGGCGGCGGTGCGCTTCCGCGACCAGCTCCACCAGGCGGAGAAGCTGCGCGCCCTGGGACAGATGGCGGCGGGTGTCGCCCACAACTTCAACAACCTGCTCACCGGCATCCTCGGTTATTCACAGCTGATCGCCGCCCATCCCGAAGCGCCGGAAGCGGTGCGCGAGGACGCCGCCAAGGTGGTGGAGACCACCCGCCGCGCCTCGGCCGTGGTCCGCCGCATCCAGACCTTCGGACGGCCCAGCGATGCCAGCGAGCGGCGCCCCGTCGACCTCGACGCCGTGGTGCGCGACAGCGTGGAGGTGACGCGCCCCAAGTGGCAGACGGAGGCGCAGCGTCACGGGCGGACGATCGCCATCGAGCTGGAGCTGGGCTCGCCGCCGCCGATCGAGAGCAGCGAGGCGACCTGGGAGGAGATCCTCTCCAACCTCATCTTCAATGCCGTGGACGCCATGCCGGAAGGTGGCATCATCCGTATCGCCACCTGCCGCCACGGCGAGGGCGTCGCCGTCACGGTGGGGGACACCGGCTCGGGGATGGACGAGGAGACCCGGCGCCGGGCGTTCGACCCGTTCTTCACCACCAAGGGGCCGGAGCTCGGCACCGGTCTCGGCCTGAGCACCGTATGGGGGCTCGTCAGGGGCGAGGGCGGGCGCATCGGGGTCGACAGCGTCCCCGGAGGTGGCGCCACGTTCTCGCTGTGGGTTCCGACCCGGCCGCAGACGCGACCGGCCGTGCCGGCTGTCGCCAGCGCCGGCGAGGTGCCGGCATTGGCGGTGCTGGTGGTGGACGACGACGTCTCGGCCCGCGAAGTGCTGTCGCGTCTCCTGGCGGGGCATCGGGTGGCAACCGCGGCCACCGCGGCAGAGGCCTTGGCCCGGCTTCCCGAGGGGTACGACCTGGTGATCAGCGACTGGAGCATGACCCACGCCTCGGGCCTCGACCTGGCCTCGGAGGTGCGGCGGCGAGCCCCGGCGACCGTGGTGGCCCTGACCAGCGGGTGGGAGGTCGGGGACAGCGTCGGCCAGCACGGCGCCGTCGACCTGGTGCTGCAGAAACCGGTGGAGCAGGAAGCGTTGGCCGAGCTGGTCGCCGCCGCCGCCCGGCTGCTGCGGCAGCGCCGAGCGGCGGGAAGCCCATCGAACGGCGTCGAGGCCGGCGCTGCCTGCGCGGACCCGCCTGACTAGGCACGCACCTCGGCAGCGGATCCGCGATGCAGCTCCACCCCGTCGCCATCCTCGTCGTCGGGCTGCTGGCTTCGCCGCTCCCCGGCGGCGCCGACTCGGGTGCGTCGGATCCGGCGCCGGCCTCAGGCCTCGCGTCCCGGGTTGCCGAGCGGGGATCGGAGGAGCCGGCGGCGCCGGCGGTCGAGGCGGCGGCAGAGTCGGGCGGCGAACGCCGCGGGCCGTGGCGGACGCTGGCCGGCGACTACGGCAGGTTCTACTCGCGGGACCGCTTGCTGCGGCTCACCGGGGGTCTGGCCGCCGCGGCCGCCGTCGCCAATACCGCCGCCGACCAGGAGCTCTACGATTGGGTCCAGGAGGGGCGGAGCACTGGCGGTGACGATTTCGCCGCCGCCGCCGACGAGCTGAGCGAGGAGGGTGCCCTCGCCGCCACCCTGGCCGCTGCGGCGCTGGTCGGGGCGGTGCTGGTGCGGGACGAGGGCACCGGGCCGCTGGGCCGCTGGGCGGGGCGCTCGGCCCGTGGCTATCTGGTCGGCCTGCCCGCGATGTACTACCTGCAACAGCTGGTGGGTTCGGGGCGCCCGGGTGAGGAGGGCGGTTCCGACTGGCAGCCGTTCGCCGAGACGCACGGGGTGAGCGGCCATGCCTTCCTGGCCGCGGTGCCGATGCTCACCGCGGCCCGCATGACCCCCCAGCGGCCCGTGCGGTGGCTCTGGGTGCTGGCCTCGGTGGGGACCGCCTGGGCGCGGGTGAACAACGAGCAGCATTACCCCTCGCAGGCCTTCCTCGGCTGGTACCTGGCCTGGGAGTCGACCGCCGCGGTGGCAGAGAACGACTCGCATGCGAGCGCCTGGAGCGCGGCGGCGGTGCCCCTCCCCGGAGGGGGCGGAGTGGCCATCTCCTGGCGCTTCTAGCGTCAGAAATTGATCAGCTCGAGGTCGGGCTCGAGCGGCGGGCGCAACGGTCGGCGGCGTCGCGGCGCGGGCTCCAGGCGCAGGCGCAGGAAGGCCAGGAACACCGAGGTGAACATCCGCAGCCGCCCCCCGAGCCCGGCGAGCAGTCCCCGCTTCCGCTCCTTGACCAGGTGGCGGATGCCGTGCAGCACCACCGTACCCCGCCGCAGCCGCAGCCGCCGACAGGCCCAGTTGAGGGCCGTCTCCACCCGGAATCCTTCGAGGTAGCGAGAGGGCACGGCCTCGAACACCTCGCGCCGCAGGCAACGAATTCCGGACAGCAGCGGACCGGTTCTGGGGTGGAGGCGATTGAGCAGGCGGCCGCGGTTGCGGATCCCGACCTGCATGGCCACGGTTCCCGCCAGCACGGGCTCCATGAGCGCCGCCAGATGGTCGCCGGTGAGGCCGGCGATGTCGCCGTCGACGAAGAGCAGCACCCGGGCGCGAGTGTGGGCGACCCCCACGGCCATCGCCGTGCCCTTGCCGTGGTTGCGCCGCCGGTGGATGACCTTGACGCCGAATCGGCGAGCCACGTCTACCGTCGGATCGGTGGAGCCGTCGGAGACCACCAGCACCTCGTCTACCCGGTGGCTCGACCGCAGCGAGCGCAGCACGTCACCCAGGGTGCGGTGTTCGTTGTAGGCCGGGACGATAGCGGCGATGCGGGGGAGCCCACGTCTTCGACTCCGGGCATGGCGTTGGCGCGGCTTCATCGGGGCCCTCCCGTCCTTTCAGGGCGTAGCGCCCCGCTGGTGGAATCTATGCTGCAATCGCCCTTCGACGCCAGTACCCGGCTGGCGATCGGCGAGTCGTGGCGTCAGTGGAGGCGCGGAAGTTGGCCGAGGGTCACTTCCTGGCCGTGAGCCGTCGTCTTGCCGTCCTCGAGCAGCGACTTGAGGCGCACCAGGTCGTCGTCGAGCGCGTGCTTGGCGTCCTCCCGGAGCAGGGCGGCCGCCAGGTGTCCCAACAGCCCCCCGGGCGGGTTGTAGCTCATGCGGATGTGAAGCCGGGTGGCGCCATCCTCGGCCGATTCGAAGCGGACGGTGCCTTCGGTGCCGACGTCGGAGCCCGGCAGGCTGCGCCACGAGATCTGCCGCTGCGGCTCCTCACGCGTCACCTCGGCGTCCCAGGTCAGACAGGAGCCGGCCGGGCCGTGGGCCTCCCAGTGGTAGCGATTCTCCGCGATCCGCTCCACCTTGGCCAGGTGCTCCATGAAGTCGGGAAACCGCTCCGGCGACTCCCATAGCTTCCACACCGTGGCGAGCGGCGCCCGCACGGTGAGCGTCTTGGTGAGGTCCACCGCCCGCGTCGGGCGCTCGCGGCCGACCAGCCGGCGCAGCGGCGTGTTGGTGACGCTGCGGATCAGCAGCGAGCCGCCGCAGATCGCGGCGGCGATCCCCACGCCACGGCGATGGCTGGCTCCCCAGGCCACCAGCGCGCCGCCGGTGGCGCCGGCGAGCACGCGGGTGGCGGGTGCCCAGTTGCGCTGCAGCCCCGGGACCCCGCCGGGATCGGAAGGGTAGTCCAGGAGGCTGACGACCTCGCGGACGCCTGGCACGCGCCGCACCGCCGGCAGCAGCGCGTGCGCCTCGTCCTCCAGGATCGGACCGGTCAACGTCACCCGTCCGTCCTGCACCTCGACCTCGATCGACGAGGGATGCGACACGAAGCGTCCCATGCGGGCGCGCACCCGCTCCTGCACCACGGCGTCGGGGGCTTCGCTGCGGCGCAACGTCGAGACGACGGCGTGCTGCATGCCGCGAAGCCGATTGCGCAGGTCCCGGCCGGCCTTG
>DATKEH010000103.1:0-7331 GCA_035546355.1 Thermoanaerobaculia bacterium | reverse complement strand
GCGGCGATGAGCATGCCGCAGGCCAGGCCGACCGACTCGAGCGGGTAGTAGTGCTTCACCTTGCGCCCGTCGGGCAGCAGCCCGTAGCGCTGCACGAAGACGGCGATCAGCCACGGCGCCACCTCGAGGAACGGCTTGTGCTCGTCGGTGCCGAGCGGCGCCAGGGCGTCGAGCCACTCCTGCGGCGCGCGGCGGCTGTAGAACTCCCGCTCCTCGACCTCCGCCGCCGCCCGGATCCGCCGCTTCACCTCCCCATCGGCGACGGCGACGAAGTGCCACGGCTGGAGGTTGGCGCCGCTCGGCGCGCTGCCCGCCGCCCACAGCGCCTGCTCGATCACCTCGCGCGCCACCGGCCGGTCGGTGAAATCCCGCACCGTGCGGCGGCGGCGCATCTCGGCGGCGAAGGCGCGGGCGCGCGCCGCCATCGCCTCGGGCGGCACCTCCTCGTAGCCGGTCAGCGGCACGAAACGCGGCTCGATCGAAACTCGACCGGCTGCGTCGCCCGCGCTGTCGTGGGACACCGTGGCATGCTAGCACCGCCGCTCGAGCCGCCTGCCGAAGCGAACCGCACCGGACGGGCCGGCGCAGAGGTCGGCCCCTACACCCGACGTGGCGGGCCGGCGCGGAGGCCGGCCCCTACACCCGACGTGGCGGGCTGGCGCGGAGGCCGGCCCCTACACCCGACGTGGCGAGGGCCCCTGGCGGCCGGAACGGGAGTTGGCCGTCATGGGCCCCCGGCCCCTACAGCGGCCCCCCCTGCGTGCTACTGTTTCTCCACCACCATGTCGCACCTCGTTCCGCGCGATTCCAGCAGGCGGGGGCCCGGCGACGGGCAGGGCGGCAGCCTGCCCGCCATCCGCGCCGCGCTGACGCCGCAGCAGTATCAGCCCTACCAGCAGGAGGTCGAGGAGGCATTCTCGATCCGCCACTACCTCGAGATCCTGCTGCGGCGGAAGTGGCTGATCGCGCTAGTGGCCCTGACGTTCATCGGCGTCGTGGTGATCAACGTGGCCACCACCACGCCGCTCTACAAGGCGAAGGCGGTGCTCGAGTACGACCCGTCGGCCAAGATCGTGCCCTACCAGGACCTGGCGGAGCAGCGCAACCAGGACTTCCTGCCGACCCAGGTGCGCAAGATCACCAGCCGGGGGCTGGCTGCGAGGGTCGCCCGCGAGCTCGATCTCGCCCGCGAGCCCCTCTACCAGCGGCCCGTCCGGTCCGGACTCTTCATGGAGATTCTCCTGGGCGCCAAGGCGCTGCTGCAGACGACCCTGGACGGCGCCTGGGGCTCGGTCGGTGGCAGGATCTCCTCGAATGATCCGAAGGCCGCGACCGACCCGCAACCGCAGGTGGACCTGGCGCCACTGCTCCAGAACCTCGCCGCCTGGAACGTGCGGAACTCGAACCTCCTCGAGATCACCTACGTATCGCCCGATCCCCACTTCGCGGCCCGCGTCGCCAACACCGTGGCCGAGGAGTTCATCAAGGACAACATCGAGGGTCGCTTCAAGGCGGTCACCAAGGCGACCGCCGTGCTGCAGGCCCAGATGGAGGACCTGCGCCAGCAGCTCCAGGAGTCCGAGCGGGCGGTCATCGAGTACGCCCGCGGCCACGACATCGTCGACGTCGACCGCGGCGACTCGCTGACCCGGCGCCGCTTCGACGACCTGGTCGCCGGGGTCTCCGAGGCGCAACGGACCATGGCCCTGGAGCGCGCCCGCTACGAGCAGCTCAGCCGCACCCGCATCGAGGCCTTCCCCGACGAGCTGCGCAACAGCGAGGTCGCGGGCCTGGAGTCGAAGCTCGCCGACGTGGAAGCGCAGCTCGCCAACCTCCGCAGCCGGTACGGGCCACGCTGGCCGGCCATCCGTGAGCTCGAGAGCGCGCGGGACTCCCTGGCGGGCCAGGTCGCCGCCGCCAAGCGCCGGGCCATCGCCGCCGCCGGCAGCGACTACCGCCAGGCGCAGGCGCGCTACCAGCGGCTCAACGCGGAGCTGCAGTCGCAGCGAGCCCAGGTGGACGTGCTCAACCAGGACCTGGTCGAGTTCGAGCTCCTACAGAGAGAGGCCGAAACGAACCGCAGCCTCTACGAGGGGCTGCTGAGGCGACTGCGGGAGGCCAGCGTCGCGGCGGGTTTGAAGTCTGCCGAGATACGGATCACCGAGGAGGCGCGGGCGCCCTCGTCCATACACTCTCCCGATCGCAGCAAGGCCCTGCTGCTGTCGATCGTGATGGGCTTGTGCCTGGGGATCGGCGCCGCCTTCGTCGCCGAGGGGCTCGACACCACGATGGCGACCTCCGAGGAGGTCGAGCGGGCCCTCAAGCTCCCGGCCCTGGGCGTCATACCGAGCCTCGGCAGGAACGGGGCGCGGCGCTCCCACCCCCTCCTTCGCCTCCTCGGGCGCCGGCCACCACGGGACCTGGGGCCGCGGGTGGCCTTCCGCAACTCCGAGCCCACGTCGCACCGCGCCTGGGAGTCCTACCGCTCGGTGCGTACTTCCATCCTCCTCTCCCACTCGGGCAAGCCGCCGCAGACGCTGCTCTTCTCCTCGGCCCTCCCTGGCGAAGGCAAGTCGACCACGGCCATCAACCTCTCGATCGCTCTCGCCCAGACCGGCGCCAAGACGGTGCTCGTCGACCTCGACCTTCGCCGGCCAGCGCTGGGTGAGCTGTTCAAGGTCCAGGAGATGGAGGGGATGAGCACCTTCCTGTCCGGCAACTCCGAGCTCTCGCCGACGATGAAGGAGACGCCCTACGCCAACCTCTTCATGGTCCCCTCCGGCCCCCCTGCTCCCAACCCCGGTGAGCTCATCGGTTCGGAGCGTATGAGCCTGGCCCTGCAGCTGCTCACCGAGCACTTCTCCTACGTGGTGTTCGACACGCCGCCGGCGCTGGAGCTGTCGGACGCCATCGTGCTGGCCCCGCAGGTCGACGGCGTGGTGCTGGTGATCCAGGGGAACACGGCGCCCCGCCAGGCGGTGCGCAAGACGGTGCAGCGATTCCAGCAGGTGGGGGGCAAGATCCTCGGCGTGATCCTCAACGACGTCGACTTCCGCTCCGCGACCTACGGCTACTACTACGGCTCCTACGGCGACTACCACACGTCGTACTACGCGTCGGACCGCCGGCGTGGCGCAACCGACTCCCAGACGGGCGCCTGACGGCGCCCCCCATCGGCGGGCACGCCGGCTCGCCGGCATCGCCAGCGCTCTCGCCGGCGTCATCGCCCTCGCCGCCCTGATCGCGGCGCTCCGCCGCTACGGCGCCACCGGCGAGCCGGCCCTCTACCGCCTGGTGCTGCCTCTCCTGGCGGCAGTCGGCCTGGTGGTGTGGTCGGCGCGCCCGGCCTGGCTGCGGCAGCGGCGCGTACTGGCCCTGGGCGCCGTGGGAGCCCTACTGCTCTCGGGCGTCGCCGCTCTGCCGACGGTCCCGGCACGGGGCTTCACCGTCGCCGTCATCGGCTGGGCCGGCCTGGCCCTGGCCTTCCACTGGTCGGCGAAAAGCACCGACGCCGCGGCCGCCGTGCTCGCCATCGTCGCCGCGATCGGCGGCGCCGAGGCGGCCTACGGGCTGCTGGTCCCGACTCCACCCACGCCGGATCGCGGCGCCGCCGTCCTCGGCGGCCTGGCCGCGGGGACCTACTTCAACCCCAACCACCTCGCCGGCCTGCTCGCCGCCGCCCTGCCCCTCACCGCGGCGCTGGCGCTGGCCGCCGCGGGAACGTGGCGACGGCGGAGGAGAACCTGGCTGGGGCTCGCCCTCGCCGCCGCCTGCATCGCCGTCGCGGCGGTCGTCGGACTGGCCATCCTGCGCAGCCAGTCGACCACCGGCAGGGTGGCGGCCGCCGCCGCGCTGGGGCTCCTGGCTGTGTTGCTGGTGGCGCGCCTGCGGCCCGGCATGGCCCGCGGGCTGTCGCTGTCGATCGCCGCCGGGCTGGTGGTGACGCTCGCGGCAACCGCCGCGGCCGGGATGGCGCGTGCGCCCCTCGGCGGGCTCGAGGCATCGTTGTCGGCCCAGGGTCGGCTCCCCGCCTGGCGCGACACGCTTCAGCTGATCGGCGATCACCCCTTGGCCGGGATCGGCCCCGGCATGTATCGCTGGCGGTTCCGCCCCTATCAGACGGAGCAGCTCAAGAACCTCTACGACCATCCCCACAACGATTACCTGGAGGTGGCGGCGGAGTGGGGCGTGCCCGCGGCCCTGCTCTTCTGGGGCTTCGTGCTCTGGCGCTTCACCCGGGCCACCGATCTCGCCGTCCGCTCGCCGGACCCTCTGCGGAGAGACCTGGGCCTGGCCTGCGCCGGCGCCATGGCTGCCATGCTGCTGGTCGCCTTCGTCGACTTCAACTGGCACATCCCCTCGACCCTGTTTCTCTTCCTCACGGTGGTGGGCGTGGCGTGGGGCCTCGACCCGCATCCCGAGGCCGGACCATGAAGCGCCTCCAGCTGCCGGCCCGCCTGGCGATGTCGTTGTTGCTAGTCGCGGCGGCGGCCCGCATCCTGCCACGGCTCGACGCCGCAGAGCTGCTCTCGGAGGTTCCCTCCGGGGCGCCGCTCGTGGCGCCGCTCGAGGCGGCGGTCGAGGCCGACCCGGACAACGCGACGGCTCACTTCCGCCTCGGCCTGCGCCACCGGGACCTGCTGAGCGTTCGCGACCCGGCCAGGGCGGTGCATCACCTCGGCAGGGCGGTCGCGCTGAACCCCTACGATTGGCATGCCTGGGAAGAGCTCGGCGCGGCGCAGGAGATCACCGGCGACCCGGCAGCTGCCGAGGCCGCCTATGTCGAGGCTGCCCGGCGGAATCCGCGAAAGCCCGAGTACTCCTGGCGTCTCGGCAACCTCTACCTGCGGCGCGGTGACCTCGAGCGCGCGCTTCCCGCACTGGCGCGGGCGGTCGAGGAGCGACCGGCCTACGCGCCCGCCGCCTACACCCTGCTGCGGGCGGCCGGAGCCACGCCACAGCAGATCGCCGCCAGCTGGCCGCGGGGTCCCGAGCTGACCCACCGGCTCGACCGTCTCCTGGCGCGAGAGAGTGACGGCGGCGAACAGCGCTGAACCCCGTGGGCTAAACTCGAGCGAAAGCCCCCTACGGATGAAGCTGCTGCTGGTCGCTCTCGCCGTCGCCTCTGCCGGAGATTTCGGGCAGCTAGTGGTGCGCTCCCAGCCCGGGGCGGAGGTGCTGTGGGATGGCGTGTCGCTGGGGCCCATCCAGGACGACGGCGAGCTGACGATAGAGGGCATCCTCCCGGGGTCCTACTCCCTGTCCCTACGGCGGGAAGGCTTCACCACCTACGAACAGACGCTGCAGGTGAAGGCCGGTACGACGAATCTGACATTGCCACTGGTACCCGCTGCCATCGAGCACCCGGCGGGGGACAGTTCGGGCCGCTTTGCCCTCTCGTGGCTGCTTGCGGGTGCCGTCTTGCTGGCCGCCGGTGCGGCGGCGGCCTGGAACCTCACGCGTCGAAGCCGGCGGGCCTCTCCGCGCCGGCACCGCAGGCTCCCCGGCACCCCGTGGGACGACAGGGCTCCGGCGCCATCGGCGAGGCAACGGTCCGCGGGGTTCCTCGCCGGCATCGAGCAGCGGGAGCGGCGGATCCACCGCGCGGCGGCGACGGTGCCGCGAGACGCACCGGACGACGTGATCGAGGGCGAGATCATCGATCCCGTGGCGCGGGAGGGCGACGGATGAGCCAGTCCGCGCTCCTCGTCCTCGCCACTATCGTCGCCGTAGGTGACGGCACGGTGACCATCGACAGAGGCGGCCGTGCCGGTCTCGAGCCCGGCGATCGGGCGACGGTGTACTACGAGTTGGTGGTCAACGGTGAGCCGCGGCGCATCGAAGTGACCACCGGAAGGGTGCTCCACGTCGAAGAGCGCGCGGCGGCTCTCGCCGTGCCCAGGGGGGCGCAGATCCGCGTCGGCTACCTCGTCGAGGCGCAGCTGCCGCAGGATCGGCTGCCGGCCGCCCAGGCCACGGCGCCGCCCCCCGCCAGCGAGCAGCAGAGCGAGGTGACCCGGCTGCGGCAACAGCTCGAGGATCTCGAGGCGAAGAGCCGCAGCGACGCGGCCGCGCACCAGCGCGAGCTCGACGCCCTGCGGGCCGAGGCGAGAGTGGCCCAGCGACGGATCGCGGCCCTCGAGGCCGAGCTGGCGGCGACGCGCGACGAGCTCGCAGAGCGCCGCGAGGCCGCAACGGTGGTCACGGCCGACGAAGAGATCGATCTGCCAGAGGTCGCGGCCGAACCCACACCGCCCGGCATCGCACTGGAGCCCACAGGGGACGCCGCCGCGGTCGTGGCCCGCCCACCCCCGCCCTCCGAGCCGGAGCTGGCCCTCCTCCCGGCGGGCCGATACACGGTGGGCGTCCCGAGCGACACCGCCAGGTTCTACAACGAGCAGCCGGCGTTCTCCGCCCAGCTCGGCGCGCTGCGCATCGACCCCGACCCGGTGACGGTGGCGCAGCTCCAGGGCGAGTCCCTCTCGGTGGACGGATCACCAACGGTTCCCGCCACCAGCGTCAGCTGGCTCGACGCCAGCGCCTTCTGCCGCCGCCGGGGGGGCCGCCTGCCCAGCGAGCAGGAGTGGGAGGTGGCGATGCGCACCGGAGTGATATCGGGAGGGCTGGGCCTCCTCGAATGGACCGATTCCTGGTACCAGCCCTATCCCGGGAACGATCGCGCGGAGGCCGAGTACGGCCAGCGCTTCCGGGTGCTGCGCGGCAGCGGCGTCGCGGGCGAGGTCGATGCCAGCCGGAGGCGATTCCTCGACCCCGAGAGCCGCAATGCCAAGGTCGGATTTCGCTGCGTGGTGCCGCCATGACCTCCACCACGACACGAAGGGCCGTGGCGCTCCTGGCCGCCTGCACGCTGAGCCCCTCGGCGGCTCAGGAGGGCCCCGCACCGCTGCCGGAGGGCCGCCCCACGCAGGTGCTGTCCGTCGAGCTCCGCGACCTTCCCGGAGCTTCTCGGGTGCGGGTAACAGCGGCCGCGCCCCTGCAGTGGACCTCGAGCCGCACCGAGACGGGTATCGTCGTCGAGTTGGCGGATGCCGAGCCCGGCCCCGCCGTCCCCTACGAGCTGAGCGGCGGGTCGGGGCCGGTGACTCGCGTTCGGCTGCACGTCCGTGGCGGCGACGACTGGCGCTCCGTGCAACTGTGGATCGACACCTCGGGCGGCGGCGAGCCCGCCGTCCGGGCCGAGGGATCCAGCCTCGAGATCGACGTCCCCAGCTCCGCCCCCGGGACCGCTACGGCCGACGCTCCGGCGACGCTCCTCCACAGCTTCGTGCCGACGCCACGACACGAGCCGGAGCCCTACCGCATAGCCGCCG
>DATKEH010000102.1:0-8759 GCA_035546355.1 Thermoanaerobaculia bacterium | reverse complement strand
CCGCAAGAAGATGAAAGACAAGGCGTTCGCGCGCGGCGTCAGCCGCGAGGACGTGATCCGCGGCGCGGAAGAGCTGGACGTGGACCTGGAGGAGCACATTGCCTTCGTCATTGGGGCGATGCAGACGCGCGCAGCGCAGATCGGCTTGCAAGGAACTGTGACTAGTGACTCGTGACTAGTGACTGGTAACTGCCAAACGACCCCAATGCCGAGCCCTTTCCCTCACTTCCAACCGCTGTTACTAGTCACTAGTCACTAGTCACCAGTCACCATTATGCCGAGCAAATCGAAATCCGCAGCTGCCACCGGTCCGGTAAGCCAGTTCGCGCGGCACCACTTCCGCCATTTCAACGCCGCAGCGCTGATCGACGCTACCGACGATTACATCGCGCATCTCGACGGCGGCGGGAAGATGCTGGTCACCCTCGCGGGCGCGATGAGCACGGCCGAGCTGGGGCTGTCGCTGGCGGAGATGATCCGGCAGGACAAGGTGCACGCCATCACCTGCACCGGGGCCAACCTCGAGGAGGACCTCTACAACCTCGTCGCGCACGAGCACTACGAGCGGGTGCCGCACTACCGCAACCTGAGCGACGCCGAGGAACAGGCGCTGCTCGAGCGGCATCTCAACCGAGTGACCGACACCTGCATCCCGGAGGAGGAGGCGATCCGCCGCCTGGAGCGGCAGGTCGTCGAGCGGTGGCAGCAGGCGGACCGCGCCGGCGAGCGGCGCTTCCCCCACGAGTACCTGTGCGAGCTGCTGCGCAGCGGCGCCCTGGCCGAGCACTACCAGATCGACCCCCGCGACTCCTGGCTGGTGGCGGCGTGCGAGCGGCAGATCCCCCTCTACGTGCCGGGCTGGGAGGACTCCACCCTGGGCAACATCTTCGTCGCCCACGTGCTGTCCGGCGACCTCTCGGGGTACGGGGTGGTGCGCTCGGGCGCCGAGTACATGGGCCACCTGGTCGACTGGTACCGACAGGCCACCCGCGACGGCAGCGTCGGGTTCTTCCAGATCGGCGGCGGCATCGCCGGCGACTTCCCCATCTGCGTCGTGCCGTTGATCCACCAGGACCTGCAGCAGGAGTCCCCCTATTGGGGCTACTTCTGCCAGATCTCGGACAGCACCACCTCCTTCGGCTCCTATAGCGGGGCCGTGCCCAACGAGAAGATCTCGTGGGGCAAGCTGGCGGTGGACACCCCTCGCTTCGTCATCGAGTCCGACGCCACCATCGTCGCGCCGCTGATCTTCGCCTACCTGCTCGGCTGGTGAGGCGCCACCGTGGCTCCACCGCCACGGCCCACCGTCCGCTCGAGGTAGGCGCGGATCACCTCCAGGGTCGCGGGGGCCTTCCACACCGCGTGCACCTGCTCCCGCACCGCCTCGTCGCCGGCGGCGGCGCGCCGCAGCAGAGGCAGGGCGAGTTGCTCCTTGGTGAGGCGGAAGGCGGCGGCAGGCACCGCTGCCAACCGCCGCCCCACCTCCGCCGCGCGGTCCACCACCTGTTCCGGCGCCACCGCCTCCTGCACCAGCCCCCGCCGCCGGGCCTCCTCGCCGGTGAAGGTGCTGCCGCCCAGCATCAGCTCCTGCAGGAACTGCGGCGGCGTCACCGCCCGCACGATCTCGACCACCAGCGGTGGGAAGGCCACCCCCACCTGCAGCTCGGGCAGGCCCAGCTTGCCGTAGCCGTCGGCCATCACCCGATAGTCGCAGGCGCAGGCGACGACCCAGCCGCCGGCTATCGCATGGCCGTTGATCGCCGCCACCAGCGGCAACGGGCAGGTGATCAGGCGCCGCAGCCCGCTGTCGAGGGCGGGAAGGAAGTCCTCGAGGTAGGCGGCGCCGCCGTCGAGGACGCGGAAGAGGTTGACGCCGGCCGAGAAGATCGAGCCGCTGCCGGTGAGCACCAGGGCGCGCGAGCCGTCGCCCTCGGCCTCGGCGAGGGCTTCCTCGACGGCCGCCAGCAGCTCCAGGTCGAGGGCGTTGGCCTTGTTGTGGGCGAGGCGGAGCACGCGAATTCCCCCCTCGCGATCCTCCCGCTCGATCATCGTCCAACCTCCAAAGGGGCCATGGCCTATGCTGTCGCCGCAACCGATGTCGCCGCAACCGATGTCGCCGCATCCTCTCACGCCGCCGCCCCTGCGCGCGCTCGAGCTGTACTGCGGTATCGGCGGCTGCGCCGCGGCGCTGGGGCAGGCGGCCGAAGTGGTCGCCGCCGTCGACATCAACCGCCTCGCCCTCGGCGTCTACCGCCGCAACTTCCCCCATCCCACCCTCGCCTCCACGCTGGAGGCGGTGAGCGCCGAGCGGCTCGCCGCCTTCGCCGCCGAGCTGTGGTGGCTCTCACCCCCCTGCCAGCCGTTCACCCGCCGCGGCCGCGGCGGCGACGTCGACGACCCCCGCTGTCGCAGCCTGCTGCACCTGCTCGCCCTACTGCCGGCCGTTCTGCCGCGCCACCTGGCGCTGGAAAACGTGCCCGGCTTCGCCGGCTCGCGCGCCCACGGGCGGCTGCTCTCCACCCTGCAGCGCGAGCGCTACCACTTCCAGGAGCTGCTGCTGTGCCCGACGCAGCTCGGAATCCCCAACCGCCGGCGACGCTACTACCTGCTGGCCTCGCGGCGAGAGCTGCTGCCGCTGCCGCCACCACCGCCTCGCGCGACGCCGCTGGCCGCGTTCCTCGATGCCGACCCCGACCCGCGCTCGTGGGTCTCGCCCGAGCTGCTGCGGCGCTATGCCGGCGCCCTCGACCTCGTCGATCCCGCCGACCCGGGGGCCCGCACCGCCTGCTTCACCGCCGCCTACGGCCGCTCGCCGGTGCGCAGCGGCTCGTACCTGATCGCCAGCGGCCGTGAGGCGTCGCCCCCTGGCGCGAGGGCCGGCCTCTACGCCGGCCCGGGCGGGGACGGAGGCCCGCCCCTACCACCGCTCGTCCGCCGGTTCTCGCCGTCCGAGGTGCTGCGCCTGCTCGGCTTCCCCGCCGGCTTCTCCCTGCCGCCGCGGATGCCCCTGGCCAACGCCTGGCGCCTGGCGGGCAACAGCCTGTCGGTGCCGGCCGTCCGCCACGTCCTGGGCGCCATCCCGGAGCTGGACGGCCGCCTGCCACGGGCCGGCACGGAGACCGGCCCCTACGACGGAGTGGTGGGCCCACCGCCGGTCGTAGGGGCGGGGCTCCGTCCCCGCCCTGGCTGGGCGTAGGCGTGCCGGTTACTCCGCCAGCTCGGCGGCCCGCCGTGCCGCACCCAGCAGCGCCGTCTCCGGCCGCCGGATGATCGCCACCGGCATCCGTTCGACGAAGGGTCGCAGGCGCCCCTTGTCGACGAAGGCCTGGCGGAAGGTGCCGTCGCGGAGCTTGGCCTCCATCCGCGGCGGAATGCCGCCACCGAGATAGACGCCCCCGCTGGCGCCGGCGATCAGGGCCATGTTGCCCGCCACCGCGCCCAGCGCCGAGGCGAACAGGTCGAGCGCCCGGGAGCAGCTCGGGCAGAGGCCGGCGATGCCGGCCTCGGCGATCACCTGGCTGGGGTCGGCGAGCTCCATGCGGCGCCGCACCTCCTCGGGCGCCGGCTCGCCGCGCTCCACCAGGAAGTCGTAGATCGACCGCAGCCCCGGGCCCGACACCACCCGCTCGACGCTCACCCGCCCACCGATCCGGCGCTGGAGGAATCGACCCAGCTCCCACTCCTCCTCGTCGCGCGGGGCGAAGTCGGCGTGCCCCCCCTCCGAAGGGACGGCGATCAGCTGCCGCCCACGCCACACCAGCAGCGCCATGCCGAGGCCGGTACCCACCCCGAGCAGCACGGCGTTGCCGTCGGCCTCGGCGGCGCCCGGGTTGAGGGGCGCCAGGTCGCGCTCGCCGAGCGCCGCCATCCCCAGCGCGGTGGCGACGAGGTCGTTGACCAGCACCACCCGGGGGATGCCGCCGCGCTCCGCCAGTCGCTCCCCTTCCACCACCCACCCCAGGTTGGTGAGGGTGGCGCGGTTGTCCAGCACCGCTCCGGCGACGCCGAAGCAGCCGGCCGCCAACCGCGGCCGCCCCTGGTCGGCGAGGAAGCCCTCCACCACCTCTTCGAGCCCCCCGAAGTCGCCCGCCGGGTAGACCGCGGCGGCCAGCGGTCGCTCGAGGTCGCTGGCGTCGAACAGCGCCAGGCGGGCGTGGGTGCCGCCGACGTCGCCGGCCAGGAGCAGCCGGGGGCGGCGGGAACGGGATCGGCGGGAGTGGGCGGTCACGGAGCCGAAGTGTGCAAACGGCGAGCCCCGGGGCTGGGCCGGGCGGACGCCGGCCGCCGGCCCCTACGCCTCGCGATAGGTGAGCTTCCTGGCCCCGATCTGCACCTCGTCGCCGTCGCGCAACACCCGTTCGCCCACCCGCTCGCCGTTGACGTAGGTGCCGTTCTCCGACCCCAGGTCGCGGATGAGGAAGCCGTCCGGGCCGGGGAGCACCTCGGCGTGACGGCGGGAGATAGCCTCCTCGAGCAGGTGGATGCCGTTGTCCGACGAGCGGCCGATGGTGGTGACGCCGACGCCCAGCTCGTACTCCTGGGCGCCGTCCGGCCCCTCGAGCTCGATCATCCGGGGGCGGCGGAGGATCCGGGTGGCGCCCGTGGGGTCGTAGGCCTCGTCCCCCTCGTCGCCGCTCGCGGCGGCGCTCGCCGCCGAGAGATCCGCCGTATCGGCTGCCGGGGCTCCCGGCGCGGGCCGCGGCGGCGGCACCGCCTCGAAGCTGCCGGTGGCGGCCGTCTGCCAGGCCTCCTCCGGCTCCTCGGCTGCCGCGTCCAGGGGTTGCTCGCTCCAGACGCCCCCAGCCGCCGGCGGCTCGGGGACGACGACCTCCTCCGGCTCGTCCACCGAGGTGTCGAACAGCCCAGTGGCCCCGACGTCATCCGGCTCCTCCGGCTCCTCCAGCTCGGTCCCGCCGGCCGCCCCTTCCGGCTCGGCGAGCTCCGGCGCCTCCGCCTCCGCCTCCGCCGCGACGGCCTCCGCCACGGCCGCCCCCTCGGCCGCGCCGGCGGCCACCCTCTCCACCCCCTCGGTCAGCTCCTGCGGCGAGTGGAAGGCGGCGAAGAAGCGCTGGCGCAGCTCCTCGACCTGCGCCAGCTCCGCCTCGCGCTCCTCCAGGGCCTTGGCGCACGACTCCGCGCGCTCCTCGTACTCCTCGTCGGCGAACTCGCCGAGCTCGTGGCGGAACTCCACCTCCTCCTTCTCCAGCCGGGCGTCGGCGCGCGCCGTCTCGATCCCCTCGTACAGCGCCTGCAGCTTGGCGAACTCGCCCCGCGCCTGCTCCTTGAGCGGCCGCGCCTCCTGCTCGAGGGCGTCGTGACGACTGGTGTAGTCGCCGCGGACCCGCGAGTAGACGGCATCGGAGACCGCGCCGCGCTTGTCGTCCATCGCCTGCAGCCGCTCCTCCAGCACCTCCTGCTCCGCCTTGATGCGGGACAGCTCTTCGATGGCCTGGGTAGCGATGTCGCGGATCGCGTCGAGCATGGAATGTCCTCCGGAGATGGAAAAGGTATTGTACAGAGGTCGGCGGCGGCGGGGCTGCTCCCTGCCGGCACCGCCGCGGCCCGGCCCTCAGCCTACGCGCGGGGGTGGAAGCGGTCGTAGAGGCTGCGCAGCCGCCGCTGGTGGATGTGGGTGTAGATCTGGGTGGTGGAGATGTCGCTGTGGCCGAGCATCATCTGCACCGCCCGCAGGTCGGCGCCATGCTCGAGCAGGTGGGTGGCGAAGCTGTGGCGCAGGACGTGGGGGGAGACCTGCCGCACGCCGGCGGCGCGAGCGTGGCCCTTGACGATCTTCCACAGGCCCTGGCGAGTGAGCGGCGCCCCGCGGTGGTTGAGGAACACCTGCTGGTGCCTCCCCCGTCCCAGGCGCGGCCGCACCTCGGCGAGGTAGCGGCGGAGCCAGCGCTCGGCCTGCTCCCCCACCGGCACGATCCGCTCCTTGCTCCCCTTGCCGAAGGCCACCAGGAAGCCGGCGTCGAGGCGCAGCTGCCCCAGCGTCAGGCCGACCAGCTCGCTGACCCGTAGCCCGGTGGCGTAGAGCAGCTCCAGCATGGCGCGGTCGCGCAGCCCCAGGGGCGCGTCGGTAGCGGGGGCCGCGAGCAGGGTCTCCACCTGCCCCTCGGCAAGCACGCTGGGGAGCTGGCGCAGCCGCTTGGGGGGGAGCAGGACGGCCGCGGGATCGTCGGCCCGCTCCCCCACCTCCACCAAGTGGCGGTAGAAGCCGCGGATCGCCGCCTGCGCCCGGCGGATCGTCCGCGGCGACAGCCCGGAGCGCAGCAGCGCCCGCGCATGCCCGGACAGCGCCGCTCCGTCGGCGCCCAGCGGCTCGACACCGCGCCCGGCGAGCTCTTCCGCCAGCCGGCGCAGGTCGCGGCGATAGGCGGCCACGGTGTTGGCGGCGAGGCCGCGCTCCGCCGCCAGGTGATCGAGCCAGCGCTCGACGGCGCGCGCGAACGGCGACTCCTTCACCTGGGAGCGACCTGGGACCTAGCAGCCACGGGCTGCTAGAACGAGACCGCGCAGATCCTGGCCCCGAAGAAGGGATTCTCCTGCCGCTCCTCGTCGAGCCGGGTCTCCGGGCCGTGGCCCGGCCACAGCCGAAAGTCGCCCTGCTCGGCGAACAGCTTCTCCTTGATCGAGCTCCCGAGCGTGGCGAAGTCGCCGCCCGGAAGGTCGGTGCGGCCGATGCCGCGGCAGAAGAGGGTGTCCCCGACCAGCATCTCGCGGCTGGCGTCGTCGATCAGGCACACGCCGCCCGGGCTGTGTCCCGGGGTGTGCAGCACGCGCAGCTCAAGGCCCGCCACCGCCAGCGGCCCCCCCTCCTCCAGGAACCCCTCGGGGTCGGGGCAGGGGCGCGCCCCGATCATGCTCTCGAACTCGGGCATCTGCCGCGAGCGCAGCAGGAACAGGTCGTCGCGGTGGATGCGGCAGCCGATGCCGTAGCGCTCGCACAGCGGCGCCACGTGCGCGATGTGGTCGATGTGCCCGTGCGTCAGCAGCACCACCTCGGGCCGCCAGCCGCGCTCGTCGAGGAAGCCGGCGATGCGCTCGCTCTCGCCTCCCGGGTCGACGATCGCCACCCGCGGCGGGGCCCCGATCAGGTAGCAGTTCTCGGCGAAGGGGCCGACGGTGAATCGTTGCAGGATCATTTCGTGAGGCTCCCGAGTCGAGTCCTTGGCCTGGGGACGGGGATGGCCCCTAGTGTAGCCGACGGGCGCCGCCGCGGCGGTCAGCCGCGGGCCGGCGCCGCCACGCCGTGCTCGGCGCAGATGGCGAGGACCTCCTCCTCGCCGAGCACCCCGGTCGCCGCCTTGGCGCGCCGGAAGATCGCCTGCACCAGCTCGTCGGTGGCGGCGATGCCGCGGTCCTCGAGCCAGCAGACGACGTTGGAGAGGCCGCACATCGGGCCGACCTCGATCTCTTGCCGCCGCCCCACCAGCGCCGCCGGCACGCCGGAGTAGATGCGGTCGGCGAGCCAGTCGTCCCCCTTCCTGCGCGCCTTGATGATGGCGGCGGCGTGGACGCCGGTGCCGGTGCGGAAGGCGTCGCGCCCGAGCACCGGGTAGTTGGCGGGGCAGGGCACGCCGGTGGTGTCGGCGACCAGCCGGCAGAGCTCGGGGAGGAGCGAGAGGTCGTACTGCCGCCAGCCGAGCAGCTGGAGGTTGACCAGCAGCAGGTCGAGCGGCGTGTTACCCACCCGTTCGCCCAGCCCGAGCACGGTGCCGTGCAGGCGGTCGGCGCCGGCCTCGGCGGCCGCCAGGGCGTTGATCACGTCGAGGCCGCGGTCGCGGTGGCCGTGCCAGTCGACCCGCACCTCCTCGCCGGTGGCGTCGACCACCTCGCGCACGAACCGCGTCACCCGCCGGGCGCCGTTGGGAGTGGCATGGCCCACCGTGTCGGCGATGCACACCCGCCGCGCCCCGGCCTCCACCGCGGTGGTGTACAGCCGCCGCAGGTCCTCGGGCCGGGCGCGGGTGGTGTCCTCGGTGACGAACATCACCGGCAGCCCCTCCCCCACCGCCAGCGCCACCGCGCCCTCGGCCAGCCGCAGCATGCGGTCGATCTCCCACCCCTCGGCGTACTGGCGGATGGGCGACGAGCCGAGGAAGCAGGCGACCTCGATCTCCACCCCCGTCTGCTGGGAGATCTCGACCACCGGCAGGATGTCCGCCTCCAGGGTCCGCGCGGCGCAGTTGGCCGCCAGCGGCAGCCGCGCGTCGGCGATCTCGCGCGCCAGGGCGGTGACGTCGGCCACCACGTGCGGCCCGGCTCCCGGCAGCCCGAGGTCGAGGGCGTCGATGCCCAGCTCGGCCAGCAGGTGGAGGATGCGCTTGCGCTCCTCGATCGACGGCGCCAGCGCCGAGGGGGACTGCAGCCCGTCGCGCAGCGTCTCGTCGTTGAGCTCCACCCGGCCGTGGGCAGGCCGCAGCTCGCCGTCGCCGGCGCGGTTCCAGTCGTGGATCAACTCGCGCTCGGAGAGCTCCACCGGCCTACACCCTCACGGCCTGGCGGGCGATCGCCTGCGCCAGCCAGTCGCCGACCTGGGAGGTGGTGAGGCTGCCGCCGAGATCGCGGGTCACCTGCCCCTCGCGCAGGCTCTGCGACACCAGCCGTTCGATCTCGACCGCCGCCTCGCGGTGCCCCAGGTAGTCGAGCATCAGCGCCGCCGAGAGCACCGCCGCCAGCGGGTTGGCCTGGCCGCTGCCGGCGTACTTCGGCGCCGAGCCGTGCACCGGCTCGAACATCGAGGTGCGCCCGGG
>DATKEH010000101.1:0-2553 GCA_035546355.1 Thermoanaerobaculia bacterium | reverse complement strand
GAGGTCGAGCGCTACGCGGCCGGAGAAGCCGCTCTCGGCCGGGTCGATGCGCAGCAGCACCTCGTAGGAACGCGCCGTGGCGCGGTCGTCGAGCTGCAGCCCGGGCGGCGCCTCGGCCGCCGGAGTGGCGGCTGGCGCCGCGGCGGCGCTGGCGACCAGCAGGAGCGCCGCGAGCCGTGCGCCGCGGACCACCCCTGCCCGGGGCAGCGGCGGCCGCAGCCGCCCCGGCGCGAGCCCCTCCTCGGCGGGCCGCTGCGTCTCGAGCCACGGCATCGCGAGCCGCTCCTTGGTCCCGACGTCACCGCCCTGGTGTCGCTGCCGCATGGTCGCCGCTCTCCGCGCTTCGCTTCGGCGCGCGAAGGCTAACCTACCATCCATCCACGCCTAGGAGCCGAGCGCCGCCGTCGGCCGCGAGCTCAGTACGGCCGCGCCAGCAGGTGGAGGGCCTCGAAGGCCGGCACCACGCGGCACAGCGGCGCGGCCCGGCGCAGCCGGGCGAGCTTGCCGCGCTGCTCGTCGTCGAGCAGGGCGAGGAAGGCGGCGACGGCCTCCTGCTCCTCGACGCGGATGGCCTGGCGCAGCTCCCGGATGGCGAGGACCAGGGCTCCCACCGCCGCGGGGTCGGGGTCGGGAGTGGCGAGCAGCTCGTGCAGCGCCTCCTCCTGCCCGCGCAGCTCCTCGACGAGCGGCGCGATGGCCGCGCGCGCCTCCTCGCGGATCGCCGCCCAGGCCTCCCGCTGCTCGTCGGTGAGGCCGAGGAACTCGGCGACGACGACGTGCGGCGGCGGTGCGGCGGCGTGTTCGGGCGCCAGCACCGGCGCCTGCGCGGCGGCGGGGCCGGCCGCGGTAGCGGCGACCAGGCAGGCCAGGGCGAGGGTGGCGAGGGCGGAGCTCTTCGGTGAGGGGCGCATGGCAGATCCTCCTGGGTGGGACGGGGATTGGCGACAGCCCGCCGGGAGCGTCCCGGCGGTCACGGATTACGGGGGAAGGCCGGGCCGCCGCGGCCGGGGCGCCTGCCCTCCTGGCGCAGCCGCCGCGCGGCGCGGCGCCGCAGCTGCTCGAGGGTCTCGCGCTGCTCGATACTGAGCACCTCGCGCAATCGCACCATCATGCGGGCGCGGCTCTTGGCCAGCTCGGCGCGGGCGTTCTCCAGGGAGTCGATGGCGGCGAAGATCTCCGCCTCCGGCGCCCGGTGGTCCGCCATCAGGGCGCCGAAGCGCAGGTGCAGCTTGTCGACCTCGGATTTGAGGTCGATGAGCCGGGTCTGGTGGGCGAGGAACAGCTCGTCGAGGCGGGCCACCTGCTGCGGCGTCAGCGCCAGGCGCTCGCGCACCTGCGGCAGCGTCCAGAAGCGCCCGTCGAGCTGGCGCAGCCCCGCGGGCGGCGGCCCCTGGGCCGCGGCGAGGGGGACGGCGAGCGCGGCGAACGCGGCGAGGGCGGCGAGGGCGGCGAGCCCCAGCAGGGGGGCGGCGGCGAAGCGTGTCGGGCGTGGGGGCATCGGTGGCTCCGAGGGGTGGCGGGCCTCAGCCGCTGGCGGCCGGCGCCTCGCCGGGGGAGTCGTCTTCGGCGGTGACGGCGAGGCTCCACAGCTCGAGGGCGTGATCGTAGGGGTCGGCCGCGAGCACGGCGTCGATCTGCTGCAGCAGGGCGTCGCCGGCGGCGAGCGCGGCCTGGGGCGCGGCGGGGGCGCCGGGGGGCACGGTGTCCGGCCGGCGCGCCGGCGCGAGCAGCAGGGCGAGGGCGAGCGACGCCGCGGCCGCCGCCGGCCACAGCAGCCGCGACCGTGCCCAGGGGCGGCGGGCGGCGCCCTGCTCGATGCGCCGCGCCACGGCCGCCGCCTGGCGCCGGTCGAAGGCCGCGTCGGCCGGGGAGGCGACGCGGTCGGCGCGCAGCAGCTCGGCGGCGTGCCTCAGCCGCGAAGCGCAGCGGGCGCAGGAGGCGAGGTGCGGGGCGTCGAGCCCTCCCAGGGCGAGCTCGAGCAGCTCGCCGTCGGTCGAGTGTCGCTCGGCGGCGGCGCCGCGGGACGGCTCAGCGGAGCGTGCCATAGACGGCCTCCAGGTCCTGCCGCACGCGCCGCGTGGCGCGGAACAGGTGGGTCTTGACAGTGCCGAGGTCGAGGCGCAGCGCGGCGGCGATCTCCGCCAGCGGCAGCTCGTCGTAGAAGCGCAGCGCGAAGACCTCGCGCTGCTGGCGCGGCAGCGCGGCCATCGCCGCGGCGATGCGCCGGCCGAGATCGCGTGCCAGGCTGGCGGTCTCGGGGCTCGGCCCGCCGTCGAGGGCCGCGGCCAGCGGGCCGGGCGCCGCGTGCGACGGGTGGGGCAGCTCGGTCTCGCTCCACACCAGGCGCTTGCGGCGCAGCTGATCGCGGCAGAGGTTGACCGCGATGCGCGCCAGCCAGGCGGCGAACGAGCCGTCACCACGGAAACGGCGGCGGCGCTGCCAGGCGCGCAGGAAGGTCTCCTGCGCCACGCCGTCGGCGAGGTCGGCGTCGGCGAGGATGCGGTAGGCGAGGCGGGTGATCGCCCGCTGGTGGGCGACGACCAGACGCCCGAA
>DATKEH010000100.1:0-27243 GCA_035546355.1 Thermoanaerobaculia bacterium | reverse complement strand
GCCTGCGCCACCTGCGACGGCTTCTTCTTCCGCGACAAGGAGGTGGTGGTCATCGGCGGCGGCGACACGGCGATGGAGGAGGCCCTGTTCCTCACCAAGTTCGCCACCAAGGTGACCGTCGTGCACCGCCGCAACGAGCTGCGCGCTTCGAAGATCATGCAGGACCGCGCCTTCGGCCACCAGAAGATCGCCTGGAAGTGGAACAGCGCGGTGGCGGGCGTGTTGGGCACCCGCGAGGACGGCATCGAGGGCGTGCGGCTGGAGGACACGATGACCGGCGAGCAGAGCGTCTACCCCGCCGAGGGGGTGTTCGTCGCCATCGGCCATCAACCCAACACCGAGCTGTTCGTCGGCCAGCTGGAGATGAACGCCGTCGGCTATCTCGAGGTCCGCGAGCCCACCTCCTACACCAGCGTCGAGGGGGTGTTCGCCGCCGGCGACGTGATGGACCCGCTCTACCGCCAGGCGGTCACCGCTGCCGGCACCGGCTGTCGCGCCGCCATCGACGCCGAGCGCTGGTTGGAGCTACAGGAATGACCGCCGCCGGCTCGCGGCCGAGCACGCTCGGGGCGCTGCGGGCGAGCGGCTATCGGCCGCGGTCGGTCAAGGAGGAGGTGCGGGGCAACCTGCGGCGACGCCTGGTCTCCGGCGAGCCGCTGTTCCCGTCCATCTGGGGATACGAGCAGACGGTGGTACCGGGAGTGGTCAACGCCCTGCTGGCGCGCCACGACTTCATCCTGCTCGGCCTGCGGGGGCAGGCCAAGACCCGCATCCTGCGCGGCCTGGTGGCGCTCCTCGACGACGAGATCCCGGTGCTCGCCGGCTCGCCGCTCAACGAGGACCCGCTGGCGCCGATCACCGTCCCGGGGCGCCGCCTGGTCGCCGAGGCGGGCGACGACGCGCCGGTGGAGTGGCTGCCGCGCGAGGGGCGCTACAACGAGAAGCTCGCCACCCCGGACGTCTCGATCGCCGACCTGTTGGGCGACATCGACCCGATCAAGGCGGCGAATCTCAAGCTCACCTACGCCGACCCCGAGGTCATCCACTTCGGCATCGTGCCGCGCACCAACCGCGGCATCTTCGCCATCAACGAGCTGCCCGACCTCGCGCCCCGCATCCAGGTCGGGCTGCTGAACATCCTCGAAGAGCGGGACCTGCAGATCCGCGGCTTCCCCATCCGCATCCCCCTCGACCTGCTGATGGTCTTCTCCGCCAACCCCGAGGACTACACCAGCCGCGGCAGCATCATCACCCCGCTCAAGGACCGGATCTCGTCGCAGATCCTCACCCACTACCCTCCCGACCTGGCCACCGCCGGCCGCATCACCGCGCAGGAGGCGTGGGTCGAGCGCGACCAGGAGGGCGTGGTGATCCCGGAGCTGGCCCGCTCGCTGGTCGAGCGCATCGCCTTCGTCGCCCGCGACAGCGAACTGGTCGACCAGTCCTCCGGGGTGAGCGCGCGGGTGCCGATCTCGGCCCTCGAGCTGCTGGTCTCCAACCTCGAACGGCGGGCGTGGGCCACCGGCGACCGCCCCGTCTACCCGCGGCTGGCGGACTTCCACATGCTGTTGCCGGCGCTCACCGGCAAGATCGAGATGGTCTACGAGGGGGAGCAGGAAGGGCCCGAGGTGGTCGCCCGCCGGCTCGTCGGCGAGGCGGCCAAGCAGGTCTTCGAAGGCCGCTTCCCGCGCCTCGACCGGGCAGCGGGGAGCGGCGGCGAGGACGACACCGGGCCCTATGCCGGCATCCTCGCCTGGTTCGCCGCCGGCAACACCATCACCCTTTCGGACGAGCAGCCGTTCGCCGCCTACGAAGGCGAGCTGGAGCGCGTGCCGGGCCTGCTGGAGCTGGCCGGCGACGGCGTCGACGACCGCCACGAGCGGGCGTTCCTGGCGGAGGTCCTGCTCGAGGGGCTGCACCAGCACCTGAAGCTGGGGCGGGAGGACCTGGACAGCCAGGTCAGCTACAAGGAGATGGTCAAGTTCCAGCTGCTGCGGCCGCCGCGGCGCGGCCGCGGGCGGGAGGAGGGTTAGCAGGCCAGGGGCCCGAGCCCATGCGCCATCGCTACCGCCACCTCGACCCCGAGCTGCTGCGCGCCCTGCTCGCCGGCCTCGACCTGCTGCGGCTGTTCCAGCAGCTGCTGCTGGCCGCCAGCGGCGACGTCGAAGAGGCCATGGAGTGGATGCGCCACCTGCAGCGCGAGGGGCACATCGACGCGTCGGTGGACCTGGAGGCGTTCTTCGCCTCGCTCGAGGAGCGCCAGCTGGTGGCGCGCGACGCCGCGGGAGCGATGCATCTCACCGGCGCCGGCGAGCGGCGGCTCCGCCAGAGCGCCTTCGAGGAGATCTTCACCAGCCTCGACAAGGGCGCCGCCGGCTACCACCCGGTGAGCGCGGCGGGCGAGGGCGTCGAGCGGCTGCCCGAGACCCGGCCCTGGGAGTTCGGCGACGACGTACACCGGATCGATCCCCGCCGCTCGGTGCACAACGCGCTGAAGCGTACGCACGGCCGCCTCGAGCTGTCCGAGGCGGACCTCGAGGTGCACGAGACGGAGCACCTGACGGCCTGCGCCACGGTGGTGGCCATCGACGTCAGCCACTCGATGGTGCTCTACGGCGAGGACCGCATCACCCCGGCGCGCAAGGTCGCCCTCGCCCTCACCGAGCTGATCCAGACCCGGTACAGCAAGGACCACCTCGAGGTGATCCTCTTCGGCGACCGCGCCGAGCGGGTGGCGCTGTCCGAGCTCCCCTACATCGACGCCGGGCCCTACCACACCAACACCCGGGAAGCGCTGCAGCTGGCGCGCAGCCTGCTGGCGCGGCGCAAGCAGCCCAACAAGCAGATCATCCTGATCACCGACGGCAAGCCGTCGGCGATCACCGAAGGGGGCCGGATCTACAAGAATCCCTTCGGCCTCGACCTCAAGATCGTCAACCGCACCCTCGAGGAGGCGGACCTCTGCCGCCGGCAGCGGGTGGTGGTCACCACCTTCATGCTGGCCACCGACCCGGCGCTGACCGAGTTCGTGGAGAAGCTCACCCGCGTCAACCGCGGCCGCGCCTTCTTCGCCTCCCCCTACGACCTCGGCGCCTTCGTGCTGGCCGACTACGTGCGCAACCGGCGCAAGCTCCTGCGTTAGATTTGGCCGGGCGCGACCCGGGCCGGGGAGAGGAGCCCCGCCTGGGCACGGCGCCGGGAAGGTGACTGGCGAAAACGGGAGGATTCGGGGGGACGACCGCCTGCTGACCAGGCTGCGCACGGTGCCCCCGAATCCTCCCTTACCGGCGCCTCCGCTAGCCCTCGCGCCGGGCCCCCCATGGTCCTCGTCGGCGGGTGGGTTTTGCGCTCGGCGAGAGGGGCCCTGGCGGGGCTCCTCCCCCCGGCCCGCGCCGCACCCAGATCGGCCCGGCACCGTGCCCGGGCGGGGCCGACCTCCCCGTCCCGGCTCCCGCCCGGCCCTTGCGCCAGTGGTGGCGGCCGGCGATGCCGAGCGGCGGTCGGCATCGCCGGCCAGACCCCGTCGACCGCGACTCTCGCGCGGCGCGGGAGGGGAGTCGGCGCGCAGGCGATCGCCGGAGAGACGGCGCGGGCGGGGTGCCCCGCCCCTCGAGGGGCGGGGTCAGGGGTGGGGTGGAAACGAACCTAGCGGGTGGGGGACCGTCACCGACCGTCCACCGGGGCCGTCAGGCAGCGGCCCTCACTCCCTCTCCGGGTTGAAGCCGCGGACCCGCTTCACCTCCTGCCCGGTGCGCAGCTGGGTCGAGGGCGTCATGTTGTTGATCAGGGCGACGTCCTCGAGAGAGATCGACGAGGGGTAGCGGCGGTCGAATTCGGCGAGGGTCATGGCGGACCCCACCCGCACCATGTCCACCCGCATCGGCTCGACGTCGAAATAGCGCCGCTCGGTCAAGGCGCGGAAGCTCTGCATCGACCGCCCGACGTCGTCGGCGTAGCTGCGCCAGTCGTTGGGACGGGTGAAGCCGAGCAACTGGAAGACGCGTCCCCCGTGCTCGGTGAACGCCACCGCCCCCTGCAGCGGGTTCTGTTGCGAGGCGACGTAGAAGGTCGAGGCCAGGGAGTTGCCACTACCCGGCTGCACCGGGAAGTTGCCGACGGAGCGCACCCCCTGTTGGTTGAAGAAGGCGCGCGCCGCCTGGCGCACGGTCCGCTCCTGGGAGAGGGAGAGGACCAGCAGCGCATCCTCGCGCGGGCTCTGCCAGACCACGGCCTGCTTCTGGTTCACACCCTTCCAGCCTTCGGGGGCGTCGAGCTGGAAGCGCAGCCCGGGGTGGTAGAAGCGGCTGCCGCGGAAGAAGCCTTCGCGGGGATCGGGCCCGAAGACCACGCCGTCGAGCTGCTGCAGGTAGGGCTGCCGCTGCCAGCTGGGAGACGCCACGGAGTCCGGCAGGCCTGCGTACTGCGTCTCCATCCGCTCGCGCCGCTCCTCCGGGTAGGGGTGGGTGGTGAGGAATCCAGGCAGCCTCCCCTGCTCGGATTTGGCGCTCACCCGCGCCAGCAGGCCGAAGACCTCGCCCATCGCCTCCGCCGGGTACTGGCTGTCGTGCAGATAGCGCAGCCCCAGGTCGTCCGCCTGCCGCTCGTCGTCGCGGCCGAACTTGAGGAACAGCAGCCCACCCGCGAGATTGGCCAGGTCGCCGTACTGCCGCGCCTCCGGCGACAGGATCATGCCCAGCGTCAGGCCGACCTGGGTGAGCTGCGCCTTGCTCATCTGGTTCACCTGGTGGCGCGCGGTGACGTGGCCGATCTCGTGGCCCAGCACCGCCGCCATCTCCGCCTCGGAGTTGAAGTGGGTGAGGATGCCGCGGGTCAGGTAGATGAAGCCGCCGGGCAGGGCGAAGGCGTTGACCGAGGCGTCGTCCACCACTCGGAAGGTCCACGGCAGCTCGGGCCGCTCCCCCCCCGCAGCGAGGCGGGCGCCGACCCGCTGCACGTAACGCTGCAGCTCTTCGTCGGGGTAGAGGCCGATCTGCTGTACCACCTGCTCGTGGTACTGGCGACCGAGGGCGATCTCCTGCTCCTGGCTGTAGAGGTTGAGCTGCTGCTTGCCGGTGACCGGGTTGGTGGAGCAGGCCCACGGGCCGAGGGCCGCGGCGAGGATCACGGCCGCGGTGGCGGTGAGGTGCTGGGTGCGGTTCATGGGGGCTTCCCTTCTGTTCGGATCGTCCGAGCGGTTACCGCTCGCCACCCCTTGAGCGGCGAGGCGAGATCTGAGAGACTGCAACGCAGCAAGATTCCTACCAGCCAGGGCGCGCCGCCCAGGCCCGAGCTGAGCCAATTCGCCCGCGCCCTGCGCCATATAGGAACGAGGACCGAGAGATGGGGCCGGAAAACCCGCAGCAGGTCGCCAGTCGCCAGCCGGCGGGTTCGCTTGACAGCCCCCGAGGGCGTGGCGATCATGGATTCCAGCTCTTCCGAGTAACCAGGGGCGCCCCTGAGACGCCTCGAGCAGGAGGGAGGACGCACAGATGATCTTGTTCCTTGGTGGCATCGGCAAGGCGTTCAGTTCCGCGGTCAACGCCATCGGCGGCGCCGTCACCGGCGCTGCCCAGAACATCGGCAAGGCGATGGGGGGCATCGTCGACACCTTCTCCAAGATCGGGGGCGGCGGCTTCCTCGGGGTGGTCGGCGGGATGCTCGGCGGCCCGGTGGGGGCGGTCGCCGGCAACCTCCTGGGGTCGATCGTCGGCGGCGGCGTGCCGCCGCTGCCCAAGATGTTCGGCGGGCTGCTGACCAAGCTCCCGCAGCTGCTGCAGAGCGGCATGCAGAAGGTGGCCCAGTTCGGCCAGAATCAGCTGCAGAACCTCAACAAGGGTCTGGATCTGGTGAACCAGATGCTCGACAAGCTCGGCTTCAAGCCGCAATCGGCGCCCAACATGCCGCAGAACATCGGCGTCAACTTCCCGGGGATCCAGATCCAGGTCACCATCGGCGGCGCGCAGGGACCGGGCGGCGCGGCCGGCCCCGGCGGCGCGGCCAGCCCCGGCGGTGCCGGCGGCACCAGTGGAGCCGGCGGCACCGGTGGAGCCGGCAAGACTTCGGGGGATCCCCTGCTCGACAAGGCGGGCCAGGCCTACGACCAGATGGCCGGCGTCGAGAAGGAGATCCAGAACCTCAATCCCGACGACCCGGACTACCAGAAGAAGCTCATGCAGCTGCAGATGAAGATGCAGAAGATCCAGCAGATGATCCAGCTGCTCACCAACATGATGCGCATGCAGCACGAGATGGCCAAGTCGGTCATCCAGAACATCCGGGCGTAGTCGCGGCTCCAGGATCCACAGGACTGAGGAGAGACCAGACATGGCGAATCAAGAGATGCAAGAGCTGCACACGCAGCTGGTGGGGACCGTGAACGAGATGCTCGGCGGACAAGAGACGTTCCGCGACGCCCTCGGGCTGGAGGAGGAGAACATCCTGGCCCTGGCGGTGTTCGCCCGCGAGCTGGTGGACCAGGGGCGGCTCGACGACGCCCAGACCCTGCTCGAGGGGCTGGTGGTGCTCGACCCCCAGAACGGCTACCTCCACACCTGCCTGGGCGCGCTGTACATGCAGAAGGGCTTCCACGACTCGGCGATCGTCGAGTTCCGCTACGCCCTGCGCCAGGACCCGGACGACGTGGCGGCCAACACCTACCTGGGCGAGCTCTACCTGGAGGCCGGCGATCTCGACGCGTCAGTGACCTACCTCGAGCGGGCGGTGTCGCTCGACCCTCCGGGGCAGGATCCCTACGCCAACCGGGCGCGGACGCTGGCGGCCCTGGTGGCCACCATCGCCCGCGAGGTACAGGAGAAGGGCCCCGAGGCGCTCGAAGACCTGCAGCAGCGCGCCGCGATGCTGCAGCAGATGGGCGAGGCCTGAGGCCGGCCATGGCGACGCCAGGCAAGGGCCCCGACCTCTCCGACTTCCCCGAGCTGAGCCGGCTCGCCGGGCTGGGCTCTGCGGAGCTCAAACGCGAGCTCGACGAGCTCGGCGCGGCCGGCCGCGGGATCAGCGGCAAGCCCGCCGTCCAGCGGGCGACCCAGGAGGCGGTCAAAATCCTCAACGACCTATGCCGGCAGCAGCCAGCCCGCTGAGCCGGAGGAAAGGAGACAAGCGATGACGACGATCAACCCGCTCAGCGGGAGCAGCCTGCAGGGCAGCGTGGAGAACATCAAGCAGCAGGCGGCGTCCGGTGACTTCCAGATGCCCACCGAGGGTGGCGGCGACATGCAGTACTACCTCAACCTGATGCAGGAGATGCAGGCCGAGTCGCGGGCGTTCACCACCTTCAGCAACATCCTCACCACGCGGCACCAGGCGGCGCAGAACGCCATCCGCAACATCCGCGGCTGACGCAGGAGGCGATCCATTGAGCACCGACGAAAGCCGGCTGGCCCAGCTCCTCGCCGAGCTCTGCTTCTACCTCATCAAGCAGGGCGACCACGAGCGGGCAAGGGTGATGCTGCAGGGGCTCAAGGAGCTGCGGCCGCAGCACCCGACGCCCCACATCCTCGAGGGGCTGTTCCACTTCGGGCGGCTCGACTACCCGGCGGCCGAGCGCAGCTACCGCAGCGGGCTCGAGCAGGAGCCGGCGAACGACCTCGCCAAGGCGTTCCTCGCCGAGTCGCTGATACCGCAGCGCCGTTACCGGGAGGCCGAGAAGCTCCTCGAGGAGGTCATCGGGCGCGGCGCCGACGCTTCGGCGGTGGCGCTCGCCCAGGGGCTGAACGAGGGCTTGCGGCAAGGCCTGTTCCAGCGGGCCTGAGCCGCCGCCTCAGGGCGCCGCCGGCGCCCGCTCCGCCGCCGCCGGGTGGGTGGGATACCCCCCGGCGGCCGGCGGCTCGGGTAGAGTGTTTTCGCACTACGACGAGGCCGACGACGCCACAGGCATAGGAGACCAGGAGATGACGACAGGAGCCGTAGGCCTGCAGCCCGCGCAAGTGGTCAGCCAGGCCCAGAAGCTGGTCGACCAGACTCCCAAGCAGCTGCAGGAGTTCGAACAGGTCCTCGCCCAACTGCAACAGCAGGGGCAGGGCGGCATGGTGCAGCAGGCGGCGCAGCAGCCGCAGGTGGTGGGCCCGGAGAAGATGGAGGGCCTCTACGCCCAGAAGATGGACGAGGCCAAGGCGCCCGGGGGAGTCGAGAAGTTGCTGGGCGAGGTCGAGGCCGGCTACAAAGAGCTCAACGCGTTGCTGCAGCAGATCGACGGCGGCCGCACCTTCTCACCGCAGGAGCTGCTCGGGCTGCAGGCGCAGATCCACCAGGTCAGCCTGCAGGTGGACACCACCACCAAGGTGGTCGGCGAGGTGGTGTCCAGCGTGAAGCAGTTGATGCAGCAACAGATCTGACGACGACGAGGCGGCCGAATGACTCCCAGACGACGACTCCGCGCCTCCGCTCCCATGGCCCTGCTCGCCATCCTCCTCATGGCGTGCCAGGCGGAGGTGCTGCACGACGTCCCCGAGGCGGAGGCCAACGAGATCCTCGCCGTCCTGCAGCAGCACGGGGTGGTAGCCGACAAGGTGCCCGCCAACCCCGAGCTCAACACCTTCAACGTCACCGTCTCCAAGGACGCCAGGCCTCGCGCCTGGGCGGTGCTGCAGGAGTACAAGCTGCCGCGCGCCCGCGACCGTCGCTTCCGTGACGTCTTCGGCAAGAGCAAGCTGGTGGTGACGCCCGTCGAGGAGCGCGCGCTGTTCCTCGAGGCGCTGCAGGGGGAGCTGGCGCAAACCCTGGAGTCGGTCCAGGGCGTGATCGACGCCCGGGTACACCTGGTGCTGCCCGAGAAGGACCTCTCCGGCAAGCTGCGCGGGGCCGCCAAGGCATCGGTGGTCCTCGAGTACCTGCCGAGCGCCCAGGGGGTCGCCCCGATGCAGCGCGCCGAGGTGCAGCAGATCGTCGCCAACGCGGTGGACGGGCTCGATCCCGACACCGTGGCGGTGGTGCTCAAGCCCTCCTCGATCGCCGCCCCCAAGTCGGGGCAGGGCGGGGACTTCGACCTCATCCGGTCGGCCGGGCTGCTGCTCGAGAAGAGCTCGGTGCAGCGCTTCAAGGTCTACGTGGCCACCGCCACCATGCTGCTCGCCGTGCTCGGCCTGCTGCTGTTCATGGAGGGGCGGAGCAACAACAAGCTGCGCGAGAGGCTGCAGCTGGTGGAACGCGAGCTGCGGGTGGCCGAGCGCGCGGCGGCGACGCCGCAGAAAGTGAGCTGAGTGGAGACGTGGTGCGTGCGGGGTCGACACAGTGGCAGGGGATCCTGGAGGCGGCCCTCGCGGCGTGGCACGACGGGCCCGCTGCCGAGGAGCTGCCGCCCGGCCTGACTCCGGAAGACGTCGCCCGCCTGGCCGACACCGATCCGCCACGCCGGCGCGACGTGCTGGCGCTGGCGCGCAAGAAGCTGGCCTCCTTCCCCTTCGAGCACGTCCACCCCGGCTGGCTGGCGGACGCCCTCCCCCCCGACCCGCTGCTGCGGCAGTGGGCCCTCTCGGTCCTGCCGCCACCGGTACGAGACCTCGTGTCGCCGCTGGCCCGCCAGCAGGCGCAGCCGGCGCAGAGCGGCATTCGCGTCGACGCCACCGGGCCACCGCGCTGGTTTGCCGGATGGTGGCGAGGGGAGCTGCAGGCCAGGCTGGGCTACCCTCATCCGTTCCCCTGGCGCGTCGACTCCCAGCGGCCGCTGACCACGCTGTGGCTGTGTAGCGAGGAGGACGCCGTCACCGTGCTGCGCTGGTTCGGCCTGCGACCGCTGGCCGCCGGGCTGGTGCAGCTGCAGTCGCAGGAGGTGGTGCGTTGGCTGTACGCGCTGCCCGTCGAGCTGCGGCAGCGCGTGGTGGCGCTGGTCAAGGAGCGGGAGCTGGCGGAGGTGGAGGGCTGGCGCGAGCGCCTGAGGGCGCTCGAGGGCGGAATGCCGGCGGAGGAGATTCCCCTGTCGCTGGCCCTGGAGGCGGTGGCCGCGCAGACCCACGCGCGCGATACGGGGGACGACGCCGTCCGCCTCGCCTATCGCCTGCCGCAGCCGCTCGGGGAGCGGCTCCTCGCGGCTCTCGACGAGGGGCGGGCCGACCTCGCCGAGCCCGTGGGGGAGCCGTTCGACGCCCGCCTGCGGCACGACCTCGACTACCTGCTCGAGCGCCGCCTGGTGGCGCCCCCGGCGCCCTTCGAGGAGGCGTTCTGATGGCCAAGATCATCAAGGGAAGCGGCGCCGCGCCCCAGCCCGCCGTCCCCCGCCGCGACCAGGGGAAGGTCATCGAGCAGGAGGTCCTGTTGGCCCACGACGAGGCGCGGCGCATCGTCGAGCAGGCCCAGGCGCGCGCCCGCGCCATCGTCGAGGACGCGCAGCGCGCCGCCGACGCCCTCGAGCGCGAGGCGCGCGACCGGGGGCGTGGCGAGGGCCTGGCGCAGTGGCAGGAGAAGGTGGCGGCGGTGGCCGAGGAGGGGCGGCGGGCGATGGAGGAGATCCGCCCGCAGCTGGTCACCCTCGCCCTCAAGGTGGCCGAGAAGGTGCTGCGACGGCGGCTGGAGATCGAGCCGGAGGCGGTGGTGCCGATGGTGGAAGAGGCCCTGGAGGCGGCGCGCGGCTATCGCGGCGGCCACCTGGTGGTGCGGGTCCACCCCGACGACGCCGCCTCGCTGGAGGGCTTCCGCCGCCGTCTCCTCGACCGCGACCCACGCTGGCAGAGCCTGGAGGTCGTCCCCGAGGAGGAGATGACTCGCGGCGGCTGCCGCATCGAGACCGACTTCGGCACCATCGACGCCAGCGTCGAGACCCAGCTCAAGGCGATCGAGCACCTGTTGCTGGCGGGAGAGCGGCCATGAGCAGCGACGCGGCGACGCGGCCCCTGCTCGACCTCACTCCCTACCTCGACCTGCTCGAGGATGCCACCACCGTGGAGGTCCGCGGGCGGGTCACCGAGGTCACCGGCCTGTTGATCCGCGCCAAGGTCCCGGGAGTACGCATCGGCGAGCTGTGCTACATCCGCGCGCCGCTGCGCGACCGGCCGGTGCGGGCCGAGGTGGTGGGGTTCCGCGACCAGCAAGTCTACTTGATGGCGCTGGGGGACGTCGAGGGGATCGGCCCCGACAGCGAGGTCTCGCCCACCGGCAGCGTCATGACCGTGCCGGTGGGCGAGGGCCTGCTGGGACGGGTCCTCGACGGCCTCGGCGAGCCGATCGACCGCAAGGGCCCCATCACCCCGCAAGCGGCGGTCGGCTACCCCGTCTACGCCCCGCCCCCCGACCCGATGCAACGCAAGCGGATCCTGCAGCCGTTCCAAGTGGGGGTGCGGGCGATCGACGGCGTGCTCACCTTCGGCGAGGGGCAGCGGGTGGGGATCTTCGCCGCCGCCGGCGGCGGCAAGTCGACGCTGCTCGGCATGCTGGCGCGCAATACCGAGGCCGAGATCAACGTCATCTCGCTGGTCGGCGAGCGCGGCCGCGAGGTCCTCGACTTCATCGAGGAGAGCCTGGGCGAGGAGGGGCTGGCGCGCTCGGTGCTGGTGGTGGCCACCTCCGACCAGCCGTCCCTGGTGCGCCTCAAGTCCGCCTACGTCGCCACCGCCATCGCCGAGTACTTCCGCGACCAGGGGCGCAAGGTGCTGCTGATGATGGACTCGGTCACCCGCTTCGCCCGCGCCCAGCGCGAGGTGGGGCTGGCGATCGGCGAGCCGCCGGCGCGCGCCGGCTTCCCGCCCTCGGTCTTCGCCACCCTCCCCCGCCTGTTGGAGCGCACCGGCAACTCCGACCGCGGCTCGATCACCGCCGTCTACACCGTGCTGGTGGAGGGCGACGACATGACCGAGCCGGTCGCCGACGAGGTGCGCTCCATCCTCGACGGCCACGTCATCCTCACCCGCACGCTGGCGTCCCGCGGCCACTACCCCGCCATCGACGTGCTGAAGAGCGCCAGCCGGGTGATGAACGCCATCGTCGGCAAGCCGCACCTCAAGTCGGCCACCCGCCTCCGCGAGCTGCTCGCCGCCTACGAGAAGAACCGCGACCTGATCCTCATCGGCGCCTACCAGCGGGGCAGCGACCCGGTGGTGGACGAGGCCGTCGAGCGCATGGGCGAGCTCGAGGGCTTCCTCAAGCAGGAGCTCGACGAGCGGCCCGGCTTCGACGAGACCGTGGACCGCCTGCAGGCCCTGACCGGGGACGGGGGGGGCGAGTGAAGCTGCCGCCCTACCCGCTGCAGTCGGTGCTCGAGCTGCGCCAGCGCGAGCGCGACGCGGCTCAGGAGTTCCTGGCCGGCTGCCTCGCCGAGGTGGGGCGCGAAGAGCGCAGGGTGGCGGAAGCCGAGGCCGCCGAGCGGCATCAGCAGGACGAGCTGAGGTCGCTGCAGGACGGGTTCTACGACCCGCCGGTCGAGGGCGTGCTCGACATCCGGCTGCTCGACGAGCGCCGCAACGGCATCCGCTTCGCTCAGGAGCGGCTGGCGGCGCGACGCCGGGAGGTGGTCGCACGGCGTCAGCGCCTGGCCGAGGCACGCGAGCAGGTGGAGTCGGCCCGCGACGCCCTCTCCGCCGCCGCCCAGGCCCTGACGGCGATCGAGAAGCACCGCGACAAGTGGCGCGACGAGGAGCTCGCCGAGCTGCGGCGCAAGGAGGAGCTGCTGCTGCAGGAGATCGCCTCCGCCGCCTTCGTACGCCAACGCGAGGAGGAGCGATGAGCAAGGTCACCGGCCCAGGGGGCGGCCCGCCCGTGGGGAAGGGTGGCGCACCGGCCCCCGCCGAGCCCGCCGACGGCAAGGCGTTCGAGCGGCTCCTCGAGGGCAAGGAGGAGCAGACCGCGAGGCGGAGCCAGGGGCATGGCGCCGGCCTCGAGCACGCTCCCGGCCAGGTGCGCCAGCCCGGCGAGCGCGGGGCGCGGCAGGGGGGCGCCTCCGCGGCGGGGGCTCGGACCCCGGCGGCCGAGGCTTCCCCCAAGACCACAGGCGGCACGCAGGGGGGGACGCCCCTCCAGGGCCGCGACAAGCAGGCTGGCGCGGCCGCTGGCTCGGGCGGCGGCAGCGCCGGGGGGGGCGGCGCGGTCGCACCGGGAGGGCAGCCGGGAGCGGCGGCCGGCGGCGCCAGCTCGACGCCAGGGGCACCGGCAGGGTCGGCGGAAGGCGCCCCTTCCAGCCCGCAAGGCGCCGCTGCCGGCAGCGGCGAGGCGCCGGCCAAGCCCGCACCGCGCTGGGCCGCCCACGGGACGACCGCCGCGCCGGCGGCGATCGGCGGGGCGCCGGGATCGGCCAAGGGCGCGCCGCCGCACCCGCCAGGAGGAGCCGCCATGCAGGGACCGAAGGGAGTCTCCGGGGCCGCGGCCCAGGAACCGCGCGCCGGCGCCGGGAAGCCGCGCCAGGAGCTGCCCGAGAAGCTGCGCGAGAAGCTCGAGGGCGACGCGGCGACGGCCGCGGCCGCCGGCGCCCACCAGCTCGCCGCCCCGCCGCCGCTGACGCCGGCGGCGACGGCGGCCCCCGCACCGCCCCCCGCCGCGGACCCGGCCCTGATCCGGCAGGTAGCCCAGAAGGTCCTCACCGGCATCGAGGTGCACCTGGCCGCGGGGCGCTCGCGGGTCGACCTGGGGCTCGATCTCGGCAAGCTCGGCCAGGCCCAGGTGGAGCTCGCCCGCACCAGGGGTGGCCCGGTGCAGATCACCTTCCGCGCCGATTCCGGCGAGGGGCAGCTGGCGCTGGCGTCGGGCCTTCCAGACCTGGTGCAGAGCCTCGAGGCCCGCGGCATCGATGTCGGCCGCGTCGAGTTGCAGGGCGAGCGCGGCGCGGTGTGGAGCCGCGGCGCCGACGAAGGGCGTGGCGGCAGCGATCGGCAGCCCGGTCAGCCCGGCGGCGAAGGCCGTTCGCGGGGGCGCTTCACCGCCGAACCCGAAGAGGACCAGGGCGGGGGCTAACGGATGACGGCACCCCCTCTCGCCGCGGCCGCGGCCTGGGAGCTCGTCCCGGCCGGCGCCGGTGCCCGGCAGTGGCGGGAGGCGTTGCCCGACGCCGAGGCCGGCGCCCTCGCCTCGCGCGAGCGGCGCGAGGCGCTGCGGCAGCGGCTGGGAGAGGTGCTCGACGACGACCGGCTCGCCACCCTCGCCCAGTCCTTCGAGCCCTGGTGGCCGGTGCGCCCGCGGCGCAGCCAGGGCCTCGAGCTGGTGGTGGTCCATCCCGACGGGCGGCGCGACAAGGCGGTGCTCCACCACCGCGTCGTGCGCGTCGGCCGCGATCCGTCGTGCCAGCTCCAGCTCCAGGCCGAGACCGTCTCCAGCCACCATTGCGAGATCCGCTTCGACGACGACAAGCTGTGGCTGGTCGACCTGGCGAGCTCCAACGGCACCCGGCTCAACGGCTTCGAGCTGACGCCGTTCGAGCCCCGCCCGCTGGTCAGCGGCGACCAGATCCAGCTGCGGCCGTTCCGCCTGGTCGTCGGCACGCCCGACGTGCAGTACGCGCCGCCGCGGATGGAGGCCCGGCTGGTGGACGCGCTGCAGGTGCGCGGCAGCGACCCCTTCCCCCGGCTGTCCGGGGCGCACGGGCTATGGTGCCGGGTGCGGGCCGGCGCCTGGGAGGGCTACCTGCACCTCCCCCACGGGTGGCTGGCCTATGCCTACACCCGGCTCGGCTACGAGGCGCCGACACCGGCGCCCTTCGGCAATCCGGTGGACCTCTCGCTGACCGCCTTCCTGCTGCGCCACGTGGCGGCCGAGATCGGCCAGCGGTCGGGCCTGCAGGTGTCGCTCTCGGGGTTGGTGACGGCCGACCGGGTGGCGACCCTCGCCGGGCCGGCCGCCGACAGCTGGGACGGGGCGCGCGTCGACCTGCTGCTGGGCGACCACCAGTACGAGCTCACCGCCCTGTGGCCGGCGACGGCGAGCGCCGCCAGGGAGCTCCGCGAGCCGCCCGGATGGCTGCTGGATGCCCCCTACGCGGTATCGGTGGTCGGCGGCATGCTGCGCCTGTCGGGCGCCGACCTGGCCCAGGTCGACCCCGGCGACATCGTGCTCCCCGACCGCTGGCTCCCCGATCACTGGGTGGACCAGACTGACGCCGAGCTGGGCCCGGTCGCCCTGCTGCTGCAGAGCTGGTCGCGGCCGGCACGGCTGCGGTTCGAGACCGGCTACTACCACCTGGAGGTGGGCTCCTCCGGTTGGCGGATCGCACCGAAAGGAGGCCTCGTGACCGCTGACGGCACCCCGACCGAACCCCAGGAGACGCCGCTCGACGAGGAGGAGCCGGTGCGGCTCCCCGACGAGCTCACCGCCCTGGTCACCTTCGAGCTCGAGCGGCTGGCGGTGCCGCTCAAGGAGCTGCTGGAGTGGCAAGAAGGGATGACCCTGCGGCTGCAGCGCTCTCCCGAGGACCCGGTGCGCATCGTCCTGCGCCAGCCCGGCGAGGAGCGCCTGCTCGGGTACGGCCGGGTGGTGGTGGTGGAGGACCGCATCGGCATCCAGATCGAGCGCTGGCTGGCGGAGCGTCAGGGTTAGCGGCATGGCGGGCGAGCTCTGGATGCTGTTGCGGGTCGTCCTGTCGCTGGCGGTGGTGCTGGCCCTGGCGGTGGTGGTGTTGCGCTTCGGTCTGCCGCGACTGATGCACCTGCAGGCGAGCAGCCAGGGCAAGCGGCTGCAGGTGCTCGAGTCGGTGCCGCTCGACCGCCAGCATCGGGTGGCCCTGGTGCGGGTCGGGGGCAAGGAGTACCTGGTCGCCTTCGGCGGCGGCGAGGTCACCACCCTCGACGCCTGGCCCGCGGGCCACGAGGCGCAGCCGCCGCAGGCGCTCGCCGAGGGGGGCGCATGAGCGCGGCGTTCCTCCTCGCCCAGGCGGGCGGCGCCGGCGAGCTCGGAGCCAATCCGATCAGCACCGTCATCTTCCTCGGGCTGCTGGCGCTGCTGCCCTTCATCCTGATGATGACCACCTCCTTCCTCAAGTTCGCGGTGGTCCTGTCGATCCTGCGCAACGCCCTGGGGACGCAACAGATCCCGCCCAATCCGGTGATCCTGGGCCTGGCGGTGATCCTGACCGCCTACGTGATGTCGCCGGTGGCGGCCGAGATCTACGACAACCTGCAGGGGGAGATCGAGGCCGACACCCAGACGGAGACCTTCTCGGCCCGCGGCGCCCGCGACATCCTCGACGCCATCGACCGCGCCAAGCCGCCGCTGCAGGGCTTCCTCGCCCGCCACGCGCACCGCGAAGAGGTCGAGCTGTTCCACCACTGGGCGCGGCAGATGGGGCCGCCGAGCTGGAAGGAGGAGCTGACGTCCGACGATCTCATCGTGCTGATCCCGGCGTTTGCGATCAGCGAGTTGACGGAGGCCTTCGCCATCGGCTTCCTGCTCTTCCTCCCCTTCCTGGTGATCGACATGGTGGTGTCCAACATCCTGCTGGCGATGGGGATGCACATGCTGTCGCCGGTGGTGGTGTCCCTGCCGTTCAAGCTGTTGCTGTTCATCATGATCGACGGCTGGTCGATGCTCGCCCAGGGGTTGCTGCAGGCGTATCTGGTGACGTGACGGAGGCGCACGATGGAAGGTGACTTCATCCACATCGCGCAGCAGGCGATCCTGGTGACGGTGCTGGTGTCGGCGCCGCCGATCCTCGCCGCCCTGGTGGTGGGGCTGGCGCTGGCGGTCTTCCAGGCGCTGACCCAGATCCAGGAGCAGACCATCCAGATGGCGGCCAAGATCGTCGCCGTCTTCGGCATGCTGTTCCTCTTCGGCTACTGGATGGCATCCCAGGTCTACCGCTTCGCGCTCAACATCTTCGAGAACTTCGGGCAGTGGGTGGGGTAACCCTGCTGGCGCCGGCGGCGGGCCTGCTGGGCGCCACCGTCGGCGAGCTCTGGCGGCCCTTCGGCGACGCGCTGGGGGTGCGCCACGACTTCGACGACGCGCTGCTGCTGTTCACCCTCGGCTTCGCCCGCTGGGCGCCGGTGTTCGGCATGACGCCCTTCATCGGCGGCCGCCTGGTGCCCAACCCCATCCGCGTCGGCCTGGCGGTGTTCATGGCCCTGTGGGTCCTCCCCTGGGTCTCGGCGCAGGCGCCCCTGCCCCTGGGGATCACCAGCGTCGGCTGGTGGGCGCTGCTGCTCAAGGAGGTGCTGATCGGCTTCCTCCTCGCCTTCGGCGCCGGCCTGGTGTTCTGGGCCGCCGAGATGGGGGGCCGGTTCATCGACAACGTCCGCGGCACCACCACCGCGAACCTGCTGATCCCGCAGGTCAGCACCCAGAGCTCGTTGTTGGGGGACTTCTACTACCAGCTCTTCGTGGTGCTGTACGTGTTGGCCGGCGGCCATCTCTGGTTCCTGTCGGCCGTCTTCCAATCGTACGAGATCCTGCCGCCCACCACCGCCGCGCTGGCGCTCGCCACCGCCGCCGAGAGCTTCATCGCCGCCACCGGCGGCCTGTTCGTGGTGGCCCTCAAGATCATGGCGCCGGCGCTGGTGGTGCTGATGCTCATGGACCTCATGCTGGGCGTGGCCAACCGCATGGCCCCGCAGCTCGACGTGTTCTTCATCAGCCTGTCGCTGAAGTCGGCGGTGGGCTCGCTGGTGGTGGCGCTGTCGCTCTACTACCTGCTGGGCATGGCGCCCGACTTCTTCCGCGACCAGCACCGGTGGCTCGGCGAGACGATCCACAGCCTGCCGGCGGAGAACGGCGCCGAGCCTTCCCCTCCGCCAGCCGCCGCCGCAGCCGACGAAGCCCGCTGACCGCCCACCATGTCCAACAAGACCGAGCAACCCACCCCGAAGAAGCTACGCGACGCCCGCAAGAAGGGGGACGTGGCCTTCTCCAAGGATGCCAACAACGTCCTCACCTACCTCGCCGGCATCGCCCTGGTCTTCCTCACCGCCAAGGGGATCGGGCACGCCTTGGAGGACTACTACCGCGAGCTGCTGGCGCTGGCCGCCAGCGACGGGCTGCTCGATCACGAGGCCTGGGTGGAGGCGGTGCGGCGCTCGCTGGCCCTCTCCTTCCGGCTGCTGGCGCCGGTGGTGTTCCCCATCGCCGGCATCGGCCTGCTGCTCGCCTACGCCCAGGTGGGCGTGATCTTCACCGGCGAGAGCATGAAGCCCAAGCTCGACAAGCTCAACCCCATCAACCAGCTCAAGAACATCTTCTCCACCAAGGGGTTGTTCGAGTTCGGCAAGACCCTGGTCAAGCTGGGCATGGTGTTCCTGCTCGGCTGGCTCACCGTGCAAGGGTCGCTGGCCGTGCTGCTGCGGCTCGGCTTCTCCCCCACGCCCGCGGTGCTGTCCCAGGGCGCCGGGGTGGCCAAGCACTTCCTGTGGACCGTGGGCCTGGTCTTCGTCGGCCTCGGCGGCCTCGACTTCGCCTTCCAGCGGTGGCAGTGGAAGAAGAAGCTGATGATGACCAAGGACGAGGTCAAGCGCGAGTACAAGGAATCGGAGGGGGACCCGCTGATCAAGCAGGAGCGCCGGCAGATCCACCACGAGATCATCAACCAGGACGTGCAGCAGGCGGTGGTCGGCGCCGACGCGGTGGTGGTCAACCCCACCCATCTGGCGGTGGCGGTGGCCTACAAGAAGGGGCAGATGGCGGCCCCCAAGGTGGCCATCAAGGGGCGCGAACGCCTGGCCAAGAAGATCGTCAAGCTGGCCAGGAAGCACGACGTGCCGATCGTCCGCGACCGCATCCTGGCGCGGGCGCTGTTCGAGGTCGACGTCGACGCCTACGTGCCCCAGGAGCTGTACGAAGCGGTCGCCGAGGTGCTGATGTTCGCCTGGCGGTTACGGCGCGAGGCGGGCGGCGATGCCTTCGCGCCGGGGGGCCGGCTATGATGGTGGCAACAGCTCGATCGGCAACCCGGAGGTCCACCCGGTGAAGGTACCCGTCCCCGATTTCGCCAGCTTCAAGCAGCAGCTGATGGCCGGCAACCTCAACGTCGTCCTGACGCGCTACAGCGACATCATGCTGGCGGTCCTGGTCATCGGGATCATCGGAATCATGATCATTCCGATGCCCCCCTTCCTGCTGGACCTCTTCCTGGCCACCAACATCACCATCGGCGTCACGCTGTTGATGGTGTCGCTGTACCTGCCCAACGCCCTGTCGCTGGCCGCCTTCCCCAGCATCCTGCTGATCACCACCCTGTTCCGGCTGGCGCTCAACGTCTCCTCCACCCGGCTCATCCTGCTCTACGCCTACGCCGGCGAGGTCATCGACTCCTTCGGCCAGTTCGTGGTGGCCGGCGACTTCATCGTCGGCTTCGTCATCTTCCTGATCATCACCCTCATCCAGTTCCTGGTGGTGGCCAAGGGCGCCGAGCGGGTCTCGGAGGTGTCCGCCCGCTTCACCCTCGACGCCCTGCCCGGCAAGCAGATGTCGATCGACGCCGACCTGCGGGCGGGGCTGATCGACGTCGAGGACGCCCGCACCCGCCGCGACTACCTGCAGCGGGAGAGCCAGTTCTACGGCGCCATGGACGGCGCCATGAAGTTCGTCAAGGGCGACGCCATCGCCGGCATCATCATCTCGGTGATCAACATCGCCGCCGGTCTCACCATCGGCGTCGCCGTCAAGGGCATGGAGTTCGGCGCCGCCGCCAAGAAGTACACCCTGCTGACCATCGGCGACGGGCTAGTGTCGCAGATCCCGTCGCTGATCATCGCCACCGCCGCCGGCATCATCACCACCCGGGTGGCCTCGGCCGCCGGCGAGGAGAAGTCGCTGGGCGAGGAGATCGGGGTGCAGATGCTGGCCCAGCCCAAGGCGCTCGGCATCGCCGCCGGCATGCTGGTGGGCCTGGCGCTGATCCCCGGCCTGCCGTTCGTCCCCTTCATGGCCCTCGCCGCACTCTCCGGGGGCGTCGCCTGGGGGTTGACCCGCACCAAGGAGCAGAAGGACCGCGAGGAGATCAAGGCGCAGGTGATGGAGAGCGCCCAGCCGGAGTCGCGGCCGAGCGGCGGCAAGAAGAAGAAGGACGAGGGGCCGCGGCTGCCGATGGCGGTGCCGGTGATCCTCGAGACCAGCACCACGGTGACGCCGCTGGTCGACATGTCGGCCCAGGGAGCGCGCTTCATCGAGGAGCTGATCCCGCAGATGCGCGAGTGGATGTTCCAGGACCTGGGGGTCCACTTCCCCGGCGTGCGGGTGCGCGGCGACGCCCCCTACCTCGACGAGAACACCTACATGATCTACGTCAACGAGGTGCCGGCGGCGACCGGGGTGGTCTATCCCGACCGGCTGTTCACCTCCGAAGGCCTGGACCAGCTGATGCTGATGGGCATCCAGGGCAAGCCCGGGCAGCACCCCGACGGCCAGAAGCGCGGCATGTGGGTCACCTGGGACGAAGCCCGCAACGTACCCCCGGCGCCCGGCGCCGTCGTCCAGCCCGACGAGTACATCGCCGTCCACATGGCCCACGTGCTGCGCCAGAACGTCGACGAGCTGCTCGGCATCCAGGACGTGCAGAACATCCTCGACCTGATGGAGGCCCAGGGGTACGAGGCGCTGGTGCGCAGCGTGGTGCCCAAGCTGGTCTCGGTGCAGCGGCTCACCGACGTGCTGCGCCGGCTGCTGCGCGAGGACATCACCATCCGCAACATGCGCCAGATCCTCGAGGCGCTGGCGGAGTGGGGAGCCTTCGAGAACGACGCGGTGTATCTCACCGAGTACGTGCGCATGAGCCTCAAGCAGTACATCGGCTTCAAGTTCAGCGGCGGCCGGCCGGTGATGTCGGTGCACCTGCTCGACCCGCAGATCGAGCAGGCCGTGCAGGAGGGCATCCAGCAGTCGGCGTCGGGCAGCTCCCTGTCGCTCGACCCCAACGTCAGCCAGGAGATCCTCGAGGGGTTCCGGCGCGGCCTCTCCGGCCGCCGCGACGGCAGCCGGCCGATCATCCTCACCCAGATGGAGGTGCGCTACTTCATCAAGCGCCTGCTCGAGTACGAGTTCCCCAACGTCACGGTGCTCTCCTTCCAGGAGCTGCCCTCGGAGCTGCAGATCCAGCCGGTGGGACGCATCGTCCTCGAGCGCAGCGCCCTGCAGCAGGGCGTGGAGCAGTAGCCGAGGATCATGTCGTTCCAGCTCTCGATCCGCTACCCCAACGGCCAGGTGGTCAACTTCCCGTTCGAGAAGGACGAGGTCTACTGCGGCCGCGCCCAGGGCAACGACATCCGCCTGGCGCACGGCTTCGTCTCCACTCGCCACTTCCGCATCTGGCAGCGCAACGGCCGCTTCTTCGTCGAGGACGTGGGGTCGACCAACGGCACGCTGCTCAACGGCCAGGCGCTGGAGGCGCACGTGCCGCAGGTGATGGGCCCCGACGACGTCATCCAGGTGGGCTCGCTCGAGGTGCGCCTCGACCCCATCGTCGATGCCACCGTGATCGAGCGCGTGTCCCGCCCGCTGCCGGTCGGCGAGCCCCACGTGCCGCCCACGGCGCGGCCGCGGGTGGAGGCCCCCGACGACGATGCCCCGGCGCCGATGTGGCAGCTGCAGACCGGCATGATCCGCCAGCAGAAGACCGGCATCCGCATCGACGACCAGTCGGTGTCGATCCCCCGGCGCGAGATGGTCGGCGGCTTCCAGCAGCCCGGCCTGGAGGAACGCATCGCCCGGCGCCGGCCGCAGCCGGCCGCGCCTCGCAGCACCTCCTCGTTCACCCTCGACTGGGGAACGCTGTCGCAGATCCTCGGCGCCGCCCTGCTGCTGACCGCGCTCGGCGTCCTGGCGGTCGTGCTGTTCGCCTGAGAGCCGGGCCGCGAGCCATGCCGGAGATCCCCAACCCGCGCGTCTTCCTGGTCCGTGGCGGCCAGGTGCTGGCGGAGATGGAGCTGCCGTCGGAGGGCGAGCTGGTGGTGGGGCGGACGCCGCAGTGCCAGCTGGTGGTGCCCGACGCCACGGTGTCGCGGATGCACGCGCGGATCTTCTCCGACGGCCAGGGCGTGTACCTCGAGGATCTGGGCTCGGCGAATGGCACCTTCGTCGACGACGAGCGGGTGAAGGGGGTGGTGCGGCTCTCCGACGGGCAGACGGTACGGCCGGGGCAGAAGTCGGTAGCCGACCCGGTGCTGGTGCGCTTCGAGGACCCGGCTCGGCGGCTGCTGCGCGAGATGGGCCTGCTGAGCGAAGAGGAGCCGGGGCAGGACGCCGCCGACCGGGGGGAGCACGAGAAGGATCCCGCGCCCACCGTGCCGCCGCCGGTGCCAGCGCGCCAACCGACCCCGGCGCCGGCGCCCCTCGCGGAAGCGGCTTCGGGCGACGGCGAGGTCGAGGCGGCAGACGAGGAGCCGGCGCCGCCGCGCCGCCGCTGGTATCAGAGCCCCCTGATCTGGGCCGCCGCCGTCCTGGCGCTGGTGGCCTTCGGCTCCTTCCTGTTCTGGCTGTCGCGGGTGTTCGCGCCGGCTTCCACCTCCTGGAGCACGGTCCAACTGTCGAGCCACGAGGTCGGCCCCGGCGCGGAGGTGGTGCTGCAGAGCCCGGACATCGCGCCCAGCGAGGACCTGCGCGTCCTCTTCGCCGGGGAGCCGGTGGCCGGCGCCGAGGCACGCCCCGGCCGCCTGACGGTGCCGATACCCACCCTTCCCGATCGCCCCGCCGGCAGCTATCCCGTCCCCCTGGCGGTCAAGCAGGGGGGCCTCGACGTCTTCGCCGCGACGCTCACCTACTCGATCCGTCCGCAGGTCACCGGCATCGAGCCCGAGAGCCTGCGGGTCGGCGACACTCTCGTCATCGCCGGCAGCGCGCTGCCGGACTCGGTCCATCAGGTGAAGGTGCTGGTCGGCACCACCGAGGCACCGGTCCTGTCGGCGACCCCGGAGCGCGTGGAGGTGCGGATACCGCAGGTCACGCGCGCCGAGCTGGTGGCCCTGCCGGTGACCGTGCGCGCCGGCGGGGAGGAGGTGCGGGCGCCCGGGACCCTGCGGGTCGGACCCAAGCTGCCCCGGCCGCTCGATCTCGACTTCCAGGCGATCTGGCGGCCGGGGCACCGCGCCTGGGAGGTGCGGTCGGCGGTCGGCCCGGCGTTCTACCTGGCGGCGCCACCGCCGGCGGGCGACGACCTGCCGCCACAGGTGGATGCGGCGCTGAACGGACTCGAGGGCCTGTTCGCGATGGCCGCCAAGGACCCCGACGCGCGCGTCGAGCTCGCCGCCGGCAGCGGCCGCTACACCCTGCGCGCCGTCACCCCCTCGCGCGAACGGCCGCTGACCGTCGCGCAATGGACGCCGCAGGATCTGCAGGCCACCGCCGCCGCCTGGAGGCTCGACGTGCCGCCCGACATGCTCGCCTACTGGATGGCGGGGGTGTGGAACCACTACCTCGAGGTCTTCGCCCGCGGCCGTGCGGTGCCGGCGCCCCCGCAGGGCCCCGCCTACGGGGCGGCGCTGAACCGGCTGATCGAGCTCAACCGCGAGGCGGGCGGGGGCGGCCGGCCGGAGGCCCCCGACCTCGAGCAGCTCGAACCCGCCGCCGCCCGCACCATCGCCCAGGCGTTCGCCTCGCCGCCCCCGGCCTTCGGCCGGATCTCCGGGCGCTGGCAGGCGAGGCTGAGCAACGTCTTCTTCCCCGACCAGCAGTACGCGATAGAGCTCGATCTGACCCTGCGGCAGAACGGCCGGGCGCTGTCCGGCAACGCCACCGTCGCCCTCCAGGGCACCGGGCTCACCTTCCGGGTGCCCCCCACCACCGCCTCCGGGCGCATGGAGCCCGGCATCCCGCCGCAGGTGACCCTGGAGATGGGCTTCAACCGGCCGGTCGGCCGGTTGACCCTGGTCGGGGCGCTGGAAGGGGGGACCCTGCAGGGCACCTTCCGCTCCTCACTGGCGAAACAGCAGGGGGAGTGGCAGGCGGTGCGGGTGGACTAGGCTCCTAGCCTAAGCCTAAAGCTAGGGCTCGCTGGGCTCGTCCTCGAGCTGGAAGTCGAGCAGCTCGACCGGCCAGACCGTGAGCGAGCAGTCGACGCTGAACCAGCCCTTGCAGAGCTCGTCGCCGGGATCCTCGACGACGATGAAGTAGGTCCCCGGCGCCAGGTTCTCCGGAGCCACCAGCTCGCCGGCCTGGTTGCCGGTGAGGCAGGTCTGGCAGTCGGTGCCGAGCAGGTAGACGGGGTTGTCCAGCGGCTGGCCGTCGGAGTCGAGGACGCAGTGGAGCGTGTTGAAGGGCTGCGTGATGATCACCTCGAACACCACGTCTCGCGCCGAGGTGCCGCAGGAGCCGGCGGTCGCGGTGTCCTCGTTGTCACCGCAGAAAGTCAGCGGGCTCATCCCCATCGGGTGCCCTTCGCTGATCGGGGCGTCGGGGGGATAGGGGTCGGTGCAGGTCTGGGCGCCGGCGGTCGCGGCGAGGCCGAGGCACAGGGCGAAGGCGCAGGCGAGGTAGGCGAGGCGGACTCCGCGTGGCATGGGCTCCTCCTGGGTCACGATGGTTGGATCAGCCGCCCGGAACACGAGGTCAACTGCGCCAACTATAACCCCGACGCCGCCCGCCGGGCTAGGAGTGTGCGCGGCAGGAACCACGTGGTCGCGTTGCGAGCACCTTGGCGGTTGGGGTTTCCCCGGTCGCCGCTCGCGGCGGGCTCGACGGAGGGCTTCGGCCCGGCGCGGAGGATCGGAGTGAGCCGTTCGCGGCTGCCGTCGAGACCGATGCTCTCGACGTAGTAGTAGTAGGTCGCGTCGGGATCGACCCCCTCGTCGACGAAGCGGTACTGGTGGTGCTGGTCGCTGGTTCCCGCCCCGAGGATCGGCCGTTCGGTCACCTTCTCGAAGGGGCCCTCGGGGAGCTCCGCACGGTAGACGTCGAACCCGAAGGTGTCCACCTCCGAAGCGGTCGTCCACCGCAGCGCGTGGCGCGCCGTGGCCTCGCCGCCGGGGGCCTGCAGGGCGGGCGGCGGCGCGACCGTGCACGCTGCGGCCAGCAGGGCGATCGCCGCCGCGGCGAGCGGCGAGAGGCTCCCGCTCAACGCGCCACCCCCGCGCCGCCCATGGCGTCCCACCGCGCTTCCTCGCTCCAGACATAGACCGAGATCGCCACCACCGCAGAGGACTCCTCGGCAGCCAGCACCGTCTCCAGCCGCTCCCCGTCGACCTCCTGCTCCCCCGCGGCCACGGCGTCTCCCCGCTCGTCGAGCCATTCCACCACCGCCCGCCCGCGAAAGCCGCCGTCGGGCAGCTCGGTGGTGGCCACCAGGCCGCCGTCGGCGGCTGCCTGCACGGTCACCTCCAGCTGCCGGCGCGGCAGCGCCAGCGGCAGGGCCGGGTCTCCCAGCAGGTTGTAGGTCTCCACCAGGTCGCGGAAGCGCACCCGCCGCTTGGCGCGCATGACCGCCTCCCCCACCGTCCCGCCGGCGGTGAACGACTCGACCAGCGCATCGCTGAAGCTCTGCGTCGGTCCGTTGCGCCAGGAGGCGGCGAGCACCGCCACCGCTCCACGGCCCGGGGTGCGGAGCAGCTTCTCGCCGATGGAATCGGCGGTGGGGTGATCGAAGGGCGCGGAGTAGCAGGTCAGGCTGAGCACCACCGGCAGCCGTCGGCTGGGTTCGAGGGCATCGAGATGCTCGAGGGTGAAGAGGTCGTGGTTTTTGTCCGGGTCGGGCGGGCCGGTACGCCAGATGTAGCGGCCGCCATGGCCGAAGAAGTGCACCAGCAGCTGGCCGCGGTCGAAGGCCTCCAGCAGCGCCTGCTGGTGCCGTTCGTTGCTGCGCTCCGCCGCCTGCGGGTAGACCTTGTCCGCCGCCCAGCCGCGGATCGCCAGCGTCGAGGCCTGCCCATCGGCGCGCTCCTGCAGGTAGGCGAGGTCGTTGGTGATCCACAGGGCGCGGCGGCGCCACGGACCCAGGGGAGCCTGCAGGTAGCTCAGGCTCTTCTCCACCATCGCCGCCACCTCCTCGGGGCGGGCGGCTGGGAAGCGGCCGATGGCGAGGTCGGGGTGGAAGTCGTCGCCGTCGACGGTGACGAAGAAGTTGTCGCTCGCGGCCTCCCCCTGGCGCGTGCGGTGGCTCCAGGTCGGCACCAGGTCGCGCTCCCGCAGGGCTTCCTGCCGCGGGTAGGGCGTGCTGGCATTCTTGACGAAGCGCTGCACTTCGCCGGGGCGCCACGTCCAGTCGGCGTAGCGGGCGTCGTCGGGCGAGGCGTCCCCACGCTCCCAGCTGGCATCTCCCACCAGCAATACGAAGCGTGGCGCCGGAGCCGGCCAGTGGTGGTAGGCGTGGGCGACGAAGGCGCGGATGGCCCGCGGGTCGGCCATGCCGCCGGACAGCTCGTCGAAGACGTCCTGCACGTCGACCAGCGCCACGCTCAGGCCCCGGTCGCGGTGCGCCTCGGCCAGCGGGCGCACCGCCGGCAGCAGCTCGCCATGGGCGATCATCAGGTAGTCGGCCTGCCGCTGCCGCGTCAACAGGTCCGACGGCTCGTCCCGCACCACCCTCGCCGGGCGGAGCAGAGCCCCGTCGGGGACGGCGAACCACCTCTCCCCCTCGGCCGAGGAGAACGCGAGGCGCACCGCGCCGTCACCGGCCGACGCCACCGCCCGCCCCCCTCGCTCTCCATACACCGCCAATCGCCGCGCCGAGGATCGCAGCGCCGCCACTCCCGCGCTGGCGAGCAACGATTCCTGCCCGTCCCCGGCCACTTCGCCGTGACGGGGAAAGCCGACTTCGACACGGTCCAGCAGGACGACGTCGATCAGCGGTTCGCCGCGATCGTCGACCGGCCTGGCCGGCACCCGCAGGGACAGCACCGGCATTGCGCCCAGCCGTGCCGGCGCGACCGGCGGCAGCTCCACCAGCCGCGGCTCCTGGCCGTCCCATTCCGCTGCGGCCACCGCCCGTCCGTCGAGCAGCACTTCGACACGGTGGTCGCCGGCTGCGGCCGCCCCCTTGTTGCCGGGCTTCGACCAGCCGCGGAGGGCGACGCGAATCTCGACGGGGCGCGAAGAGCCGCGATCGAGATCGGCCAGCGGCAGCGCCAGGGTGAAGGGCTCCTCGTCGACCTGGGTGAGCTTGGCCCAGTACCAGCTGTCGTCTCGCGAGTCGTCGTCGCCGAAGCGCAGCCGCAGCAAGTCGCGTTCGAGACGCACGGCGCCGTCGAGCGCGCCGTCGACCTCCCGCGAAGGGACGGCGGCCGCCGTCATCCGGCGGGCCGCCGCCGGATCCCGCGACAGCCGCACCGCCGCCGGCTTGCCCGGCAGGGGCAGCGAGGCGGAGGGGTCGCGATGCCAGGCCAGCTCCAGCCAGTCCCGGCGATCGAAGCGCCCGTCACCGCCATCCTCGACCCACAACGGCACGGGCACGCCAGCGAAGGTGGCGGC
>DATKEH010000099.1:0-2324 GCA_035546355.1 Thermoanaerobaculia bacterium | reverse complement strand
ATGAATCGATCGCAACAAGGAGGCAGAGGATGAGCTTGATCGACATTCTCCTGGTGATCTTCCTGCCCCCCATCGCCGTGCTCAAGAATGCCGGCTTCGGGATGCACTTCCTGCTCAACATCCTGCTGACCATCGTCGGCTGGGTGCCGGGCGTGATCCACGCCGCTTGGGTGGCCAGCAGCCGCCACCGCGCGACCGGCCCGCTCACCGCCTGAGCGGCCGTCGACGGCAGCAGTACCGCGGGCGGGGCGCCCATCGGCGCCCCCGCCCCTTCTCCGCTCCGCCGCCGGCAGCGCAGCGGTCGCCGGCGTGGACGCGCCGCTTCCATCATCCGGCGGCAACGGTGTAGAGTCCGGATACCCGGACCCCTGTCGAGAGCTTCGAGATGGACCAGCCGCAGCGGCGCTTCCCGCGGATCCCAGCCACCCTCACCGTCCTGGTGACGCGTCTGCGCGACCGCCCCCAGGACAGCTTCGGCCGCACCCACACGATGGGCGGTGGCGGCTGCGGCTTCATCACCGCCGAGCCGCTGGAGGAGGGCGCCTTCATCGAGATGATGATCTCGGTGCGCCCGCACGCCATCCAGGCCACCGCCCGGGTGGCCTACCAGCACGACCGCGACGACGGCTTGTACGAGGTCGGAGTGGAGTTCCTCGAGCTGTCGCCCGGCGATCGCAAGCTGCTCGACGGGTTGCTGGAGACGCGGCTCGAACAAGAGGAGGCGTGATCGCGCCCGCGTTCCCCGAGGTCACCGTCCTCACCGGCGACCCTCGACTTCCGGATCTCACCAAGGTCCACCACCGCTTCAGCGCCGAAGACCTCGACTCCCTGGGCCGCATGCGCCAGGCCCTGGAAACGCTGCCCGACTACCGCTTCACCTACCTCGACGACCACCACCAGCTGCTGCCGCGGCTGTCCGGGGATCCGCCCCCGTTCGTGCTCAACTTCTGCGACACCGGCTACCGCAACGAGGCGCGCCACGAGCTGCACGTGGCGGCCCTGTTGGAGATGCTCGACATCCCCTTCAGCGGCAGCGGGCCCACCTGCCTCGGTCTCTGTTTCGACAAGGGACTGGTACGAGCGATCGCCGCGCGCCACGGCGTGCCGGTTCCCGAGGAGACCTGGCTACCGCCCGGGGGCGACGCGCTGCCCGACGGCTACCCGGCGCTGATCAAGCCGGCCCGCGGCGACGGCAGCTTCGGCATCACCCAGCAGGCGGTGGTCGCCACCCCCGAGGAGGCGCGCGACTACGTCGCCTTCCTCCGCCAGCTGGTGCCCGACAGGGCGCTGCTGGCGCAGGAGTTCCTGCCGGGCCGCGAGTACGGAGTCGGGCTGATCGGCAATCCTGGGTCCGGTTTCACCCTGCTGCCTCCCCTCGAGGTGGACTATGGCCTGCTCCCCGAGGGCCTGCCGCCGATCCTGAGTTACGAGTCCAAGACCGTACCCGACTCGCCCTACTGGACCGACATCCGCTACCGCCAGGCGCCACTGGACGAGGAGACGCGGGAGCGCCTGCGGCGCGCCTCGGAGACGCTGTTCGCGCTGCTCGGCTGCCGCGACTACGCGCGCTTCGACTTCCGTGCCGACGCCGCCGGAGAGATCAAGCTGCTCGAGGTCAATCCCAACCCCGCCTGGTGCTGGGACGGCAAGCTGGCCCTGATGGCCGGCTTCGCCGACATCCCCTACCCGCAGCTACTGGCGATGATCCTCGAGGCGGCGCAGGTGCGCGCCGCGGCCACCCCGCCGACGGGCGGCGCGAGCTGACGTCGAGGTGGCCGCGCCCCCGACGGCGCGGCGGCGAATCAGGGCCGCTGGCGGCGCTGGTCGGTGCGCAGCTGGCCGCGGATCTCGCCTCCCGGGAAGAGGTCGGTGTGGACGTTAGCGTACACTGCGCCCTGGCGGATCGCCTGCACGATCTCCTCCCACTCCCCGGGGTCGATGCCCTGGCCCTCGGGGCCGATCACGTCGGCCGCCGACAGCGTCCCCGAGACCATCCCCGGGGAGTCGGGGCATTCCGGAGTGCCGGCCGGGCCGTTGCCGAGGTTGCTGCACAGGAAGATGGAGATGCCGCCGTTGACCGCCACCTGCCCGAGGTGCAGGTGGGCCTGGGCCACCTCCCCCTCGAGGTCGGCGTAGCTGAGCTCGAACTCGAGCTCCTCGCCGTCCAGGCTGAAGGTCCCGGCGAAGGCGCCGTGCCCGGTGGAAGAGATCGCCGGCACCTCTTGCAGCGATTCGAGCGCGGCGCCGACCTGGCGGCTGGCGGCGTTGGCGGTTCCGGCGGCGACCGCGACGGCGAGCAGGAGCAGGGTGGCGATGCGAAGTCG
>DATKEH010000098.1:0-3174 GCA_035546355.1 Thermoanaerobaculia bacterium | reverse complement strand
GGCTCCCCCGACGCCGGCACCCGCGTCGCCGCCTACTACTTCTGGGTGTTCCCCAACCTGATGCTCAACGTCTACCCCTGGGGGCTGTCGATCAACGTCGTGCGCCCGCTCGCCGTCGGCCGCACGCGGGTGAGCTTCCTCTCCTGGGTGTGGCGCCCGGAGAAGCTCGCCAGCGGCGCCGGCGCCGCCCTCGACCGCGTCGAGCGCGAGGACGAGGAGGTGGTCGAGTGCGTGCAGCGCGGCGTGCGCTCGCGCCTCTACCGCCGCGGCCGCTACTCGCCGACCCGCGAGCAGGGGGTGCACCACTTCCATCGTCTGGTGGCGGCCGCCCTCGGGGCGTAGGGCGGGCGTGGGCGGATTCGCCGCCTCTCAGAGGTCGCTGCGCAGCACGCCGGCCGGGTCGACCCGCGCCGCCCGCCGCGCCGGCAGCCAGCAGGCGAGCAGCGCCACCGCCACCAGGATCAGCACCGCTCCTCCCAGGCTCGCCGGATCGATGGGGTCGCCGGCGTAGAGCAGGCCCTCGGCGCGGCGGAACACCCAGGGAGCGGCCGCCAGGCCGACGGCGATCCCCGCGCCGGCCAGCACCAGCCCCTGGCGCAGCACCAGCCGCACCAGCTGGGCGCGCCCGGCCCCCAGCGCCTTGCGGATCCCCAGGTCTCGTCGCTGCTGGGCGACGACGGTGGCCAACACCGCGTAGAGGCCGAGGGAGGCGAGCAGCAGGGCGACGCCCCCGAACAGCCCGAGCAGCGAGGCCGCCGTGCGCGGCGCCCACAGGGCGGTGGCGAGCAGCTCCTCGGCCGGCTGCGCGGTCGACACCGGGACCTCGGGCTCGAGCCGGCGCAGGGTGCGGCGCAGCGGCTCTACCAGCGCCTCGGGCCGCCCCCCGGTCCGCACGTGCACCGCCAGCGTCGCCGCCGGCCGCTGCGCCAGCGCCAGGTAGATGTAGGGCTGGGCGTCCTCCCGCAGCTGCAGGTACTTGCCGTCGGCCACCACGCCGACCACCTCCAGGGGCTCCTCTTCGCCGGAGAAGTGGAAGCGCTGCCCGACCGGCTCCGCGTCCGGCCAGAGCGAGCGGGCCATGGTCTGGTTGATCACCGCCACCGGGCGGGTGTCGGGCCGGTCGTGCTCGGAGAAGACCCGCCCGGCGCGGCGCTCGACCCCGAGCGTCTCGAAGTACCGCGGGCCGACGGCGTTGACCGCCACCAGGACGCCCTCGTCGGGGCTCTGCCCCGGCAGCAGCACCCGCCGGAAGAGGTTGAAGGCGAGGGGAGCGGCCTCGGCCAGGGCGACGCTCTCGACGCCGGGGAGCGCCGCCACCTCCTCCTCGATGCGGTGGGCGAAGCCACGAATGCGCTCCGCGGGGAGTCCCTGGGCCGCCGGGTTCAGGGTGGCGACCACCAGCCGGGTGGCGTCGAAGCCGGGATCGATGCGCCGCATGTCTCCGAGGTTTTGCAGGAAGAGCAGGGCGCCCCCCAGGATCAGGAAGGAGAGCGCCACCTGGGCGACCAGCAGCAGCCGCCGCGGATGCAGCCAGGAGGAGAAGCGCTCGGCGGGCGCCTGGTTCTTGAGCCCCTCCAGCAGGTCCGGGCGCAGCGCCTGCAGCAGCGGCGCCAGGCCCACCAGCAGGGCGGTCAGCAGGACCAGGCCGGCGGTGAACAGCAGCACCCGCGGCTCGAGCCCCGGCACCGGCAGGTCGGCGAAGAAGGGGGGGCTGAAGGCGTACAGCAGGCGGGCGCCGCCGCTGGCGACGGCGAGGCCGGCGAGGCCCCCCCCAGCGGCGAGCAGGCCGGTCTCGAGGGCGAGCTGTCGCACCAGGTGCCGGCGTTGCGCCCCCAGCGACAGCCGCACCGCGGTCTCCTTGCGCCGCGCCGCCGCCCGCGCCAGCACCAGGCCGGCGACGTTGACGCAGGCGACCAGCAGGACCAGCGCCACCGCGCCCATCAACAGCGTCGCCGCCTGCTCCGCCTGGTCGCGGAAGAAGGGCGGGACCCGCGCCTCCGGCAGGGGCAGCAGCGTGGCGCCGCGGCCGCGGTTCCAGTCGGGGTGCTCGGCGGCGAGCTGGGCGGCGAGGCGGTCGAGCTCGCCCGCGGCCTGCTCCAGGGTCACCCCGGGCCGCAGCCGCCCGACGACGCCGAAGAACAGCCCTCGCCGGTGCTCCTTGAACGGCACCCAGGCGGTCGGCACCAGGTGGTCGTACATCGACAGCGGCAGCCAGAGATCGAAGGAGGCCAGGGCGTTGGTGCCACGGAACCCGGGCGGCGCGACGCCGGTGACGGTGAACGGCTGGCCGTTGACCCGGACGGTCTCGCCCACCACCTCGCGGCGGCCGCCGTAACGCTCCTGCCACAGGTCGTGGGAGAGGATGGCCAGCGGGTGGGCGCCCGGGGTGTCGTCGCTGCCGCGGAACCCGGGGCCGAACCTCGTCTCGACCCCGAGCAGCTCGAAGTAGCGCGCCCCCACCACCTCCGCCGTCACCTGTTCGGGCTCGCCGCCGCCGCCGGCGATGCCGACCTGCACGTTCTGGTGGACCACCAGCTCGGCGTAGGACGCGGCCCGGTCGCGCAGGTCGCGGAAGTTCGGATAGGAGTGGGGCGCCAGGGCGCTCAGGAGACCGCCGCCGGCGCCGGCGTCGTGCTCGCTGGTGCTGAACAGCTCCACCACGCGTTCGGGGTCGACGACGGCGAGGTCGGCCAGGAAGACCGCGTCGATGGCGCCGAAGATGGCGGCGTTGGCGCCGATGGCCAGCGCCAGTGTGCCCACCACCACCAGCGTGAACAGGGGCCGCCGCCGCAGGCCGCGGGCGGCGAGGCGGATCTCCTTGGTCAGGCCGGCCATGGCGCCTCCTCTCCAGGGCAATCGCAAGACAGGTTTATCAACACCTGTGCCAGGCAGCGAGCGGGCGGGCCACCAGGTGGTGCGCCGACCGCTGGCGCCCGCTCGGCGTCCGCTCGCGGGCACCCCGTCCCACGAGCGGACAGCGGCGGCTGCGACCGCTTGGGCCTACAATGGGCGGGACCCACCATGGAAAGAGGCGATCGCCTGGGCGCCTACGAGGTCCTCGGCCCGCTCGGCGCGGGCGGGATGGGGGAGGTGTACCGCGCCCGCGACCTGCGGCTGGGGCGGGAGGTGGCGCTCAAGGTGCTGTCTTCGGCGATCGCCCGCAGCCCGGACAGC
>DATKEH010000097.1:0-2426 GCA_035546355.1 Thermoanaerobaculia bacterium | reverse complement strand
TCGTTGTCGAACAGCAGCCGGATGTTGGGGATGCCGTAGCGGATCATCGCCACCCGGTCCAGTCCGAGACCGAAGGCGAAGCCCGAGTAGCGCGCCGGGTCGAGCCCGCAGTTGCGCAACACCCGCGGGTCGACCATGCCGGCGCCGAGGATCTCCATCCAGCCGGTGTGCGAGCAGGTGGGGCAGCCGCTGCCACCGCAGGCGGCGCAGGTGACGTCGACCTCCGCCGACGGCTCGGTGAAGGGGAAGAAGCTGGGGCGCAGCCGCACCTCGGTCGCCGGCGAGAAGAGGCGGTGCAGGAAGGCCTCCAGGGTGCCCTTGAGGTGGGCGAAGCTCACCCCCTCGCCGACGCACAGCCCCTCGACCTGGTGGAACATCGGCGAGTGGCGCAGGTCGTTGTCGAAGCGGAACACCCGCCCCGGGCAGATGACGCGGATCGGCGGCTGGCGCGCCATCAGGGTGCGGATCTGCACCGGCGAGGTGTGGGTGCGCAGCACCCATCCCCCGGGCAGAAAGAAGGTGTCCTGGGTGTCGCGCGCCGGGTGGCCGGGCGGCATGTTGAGGGCGGTGAAGTTGTGGAAGTCGTCCTCCGCCTCGGGCCCTTCGGCGACGCTGTAGCCGAGCTCGGCGAAGATCTGCTCGATCTCGCGGGTGACCCGGGTCACCGGGTGCAGCGACCCCAGGCGCGGCGGACGCCCCGGCAGGGTGACGTCGAGCCGCTGCTCGGCGGCCGCCTGCCGCCGCTCGCGCTCGGCGAGCTCGCCGTCGAGCTCCGCGAGCCGCGCCTCGACCAGCGACTTGAGCTCGTTGACCCCCTGGCCGAAGTCGCGCCGCTCGGCCGCCGCCACCTCGCCGATGCGCGCCAGCAGCATGCGCACGACGCCCCGCTTGCGGCCGAGCCAGTCCCGGCGCAGGGACTCCCACGAGTCGCGGTCGGTGACCGCTTCGGCCTGCTCCTCGAACCGGTCGCGGAGCTGCTGGATCTCGGCGAGTCGCACGTCCCGCCGAGGCCCTAACGCGGCTCCACCTCGGGCCGCCGAGAGACGCCGAGACCTCGCCGGCGCAACCCCCGGTGGCCTGCCCCCCGCCGACGAGCTCTCTCCGTCGCCCCGGTCCAGAGACATTCGAGCGCTGCGGGGTTTTTCACGACTGCCCAGACTCGCGCAACCAGGAGCCCTAGGTCGAGGCCGACTGCTCCAGCGCGCCGCGGGCGGTCTGCACCAGCTCGGCGAAGACGGCCGGCTCGTGCACCGCCAGCTCGGCGAGCATCTTGCGGTTGAGGTCGTTGCCCGACCTGCGCAGGCCCTCGATGAGCCGATTGTAGGACATGCCGTGCAGCCGGGCGGCCGCATTGATGCGGACGATCCACAGCGAACGGAAGTCCCGCTTCTTGCGCCGCCGGTCGCGATAGGCCGAGACCCCCGCCCTCTCCACCGCCTGCCGGGCGATGCGGTAGGAGGTGGACTTCATGCCGTAGAAGCCCTTGGCCTCGTCGAGGACCCGCTTGCGCTTCTCCTTGCGGTGGTTGCCGCGCTTGACTCTTGCCATGGTGAACCTCGTTTCCTGTCGGTGGGTCGAAGCAGCCGCCGCGGACGGTTCCTCCGCTGACGGCGCCGGCGCCGGGCCCTAGGGGCCCAGCAGCCTGTGGATGGTGTGGGCGAACTTCCCCTTGACGGTGGTGGTGGCGCGCAGCCGCCGCTTCCGCTTGGTGCTCTTCTTGGTGAGGATGTGGCTGCGCATCGAATGGCCGCGCAGCACCTTGCCCGTGGCGGTCTTCTTGAAGCGCTTGGCGGCGCCGCGGTGGCTCTTCAGCTTGGGCACGTCCTGTCTCCTTCCTGCGATTGGCAGGTCGCCGCTACGCCTCCGACTGGCCGCCAGCTACCTGGCTCCTGGGCTGCACGGTACCTTTGCGCGGGGGCGCGATCACCTGGTGCACGCGGTTGCCGGCGCGCTCGGGGGCGGATTCTACCACTCCCCGCTCGCCGACGTCCTCGACCAGCTTCTTGAGCAGGGCATAGCCGAGGTCCATCCGCGCCATCTCGCGGCCGCGGAACTGCACCGTCGCCTTGACCTTGTCCCCCTCTTCGAGAAAGCCGACCAGGCGCTTGAACTTCACCTGGTAGTCGTGGTCGCCGATCATCGGCCGGAACTTGACTTCCTTGACCTGGAAGACCTTCTGCTTCTTCTTCGCTTCCTGCTGCTTCTTCTTCTCCTGGTAGAGGAACTTGCCGAAGTCCATGACCCGGCAGACCGGCGGCGCGGCCTGGGGGGCCACCTCCACCAGGTCGAGCCCGCGCTCCTCGGCGATGCGCAGCGCCTCGCGGGTCTCCACGATGCCCAGCTGGCTGCCGTCGGAGTCGATGAGCCGCACCTCGCGGGCGCGGATCTGCCGGTTCATTCGGGTGCGCTTGTCGATGGCCAGGGCA
>DATKEH010000096.1:0-4827 GCA_035546355.1 Thermoanaerobaculia bacterium | reverse complement strand
GCGACGAGGGTGCCGACCACCCGCCGGACCATCTTCCACAGGAAGTGGGAAGCGACGATCCGCACCAGCACCAGGGCGCCGGCGGCGGCGACCTCCACCCCCTCTACCTCGACCAGGGTGCTGGCCTGCTCCTCGGGGCGCTGGCAGAAGAGGCGGAAGTCGTGGCGTCCGACGAAGATCGTCGCCGCCTGCTGCATCGCGGCGACGTCCAGCGGGCTCTTGACCCACCATACGAAGCGTTTGGCGAAGGCGGTGCGCCGCCGCGAAACCTGGTAGAGGTAGCTGCGCGAGAGGGCGTCGTGACGGGCGTGAAAGCGGCCGGCCGCCGGCTCCAGGGCGAGCACGTGGATGTCCGGCGGCAGCGCCGCGTTCAGCTCCCGGCGCAGCCGCCCCGGGTCGATCGGCCGGCGCAGCCGCAGGTGCGCCACCTGAGCGAGGGCGTGCACTCCCGCGTCGGTGCGCCCGGAGCCGCCCAGCTCGCCGCCTTCGGCTCCGGCCGCCGCCAGCGCCCGGTGCAGCTCGCCCGCCACGCTGCGGGCGTTCTGCTGCACCTGCCAGCCGCGGAAGCGGGTGCCGTCGTACTCCAGGGTCAGCCGATAGGTCGCCATTCAGCGGGCCAGCCGCGCCAGGTAGCTGTCGCCGTCCTCGAACAGCAGCGACGTCGTCCAGCCGGCGCGACGAGCGCGCCGGCGCAGGGGATCGGCATCCACAGCGCCGGAGCTTACATGCGACTGGTATAGTTCGGCGGCGGCGGCACCCCGCCCTGCGCTCCCCACAGTCACCGAGCCCGTCGGGCCCGACGGAAGGACCCACCATGACGACTGAGCCGCGTCTGCTCGACCCCACCGACCCCTTCGTGCCACGCCACATCGGCCCGCGCCAGGAGGCGCAGCGCGAGATGCTGCGTTTCCTGGGCTTCGACTCCCTCGACGGGCTGATCGACGCCGCCGTGCCGCGCCAGATCCGCAGCCAGCGCCCGCTCGCCATCGGCCGCTCCCGCGGCGAGCACGAGACACTCGCCGAGCTGCGCCGGCTCGCCGCCGGCAACCAGGTATGGCGCTCCTTCATCGGCCTCGGCTACCACGACTGCATCACCCCACCGGTGATCCTGCGCAACGTGCTGGAGAACCCCGGCTGGTATACCCAGTACACCCCCTATCAGGCGGAGATCGCCCAGGGGCGGCTGGAGGCGTTGCTCACCTTCCAGACGATGGTCGCCGACCTCACCGGGCTGCCGCTGGCCAACGCCTCGCTGCTCGACGAGGCCACCGCCGCGGCCGAGGCGATGGCCATGGCGCTGGCCATCGCCAAGGGCAGGCGGCAGGCCTTCTTCGCCGCCGACGACTGCCACCCGCAGACCCTGGCCGTGCTCGCCACCCGCGCCGAGCCGCTGGGGATCGAGCTGCGGGTGGGGGATCCCGAGACGGCGGAGCTCGCGGCCGCCGACCTCTGCGGCGTGCTGCTGCAGTATCCCGCCACCGACGGGCGGCTGCGCGACCTGCGCCCGCTGGCGGCGCGGGCGCATTCGGGCGGCGCGGTGGTGGTGGTCGCCACCGACCTGCTGGCGCTCGCGCTGCTGACTCCGCCGGGGGAGGTGGGGGCCGACATCGCCGTGGGATCGAGCCAGCGCTTCGGCGTCCCCCTCGGGCTCGGCGGCCCCCACGCCGCATTCCTCGCCACCACCGAAGACCACGCGCGGCAGATTCCGGGGCGCATCGTCGGCGTCTCCCGCGACGCCCAGGGGAACCCCGCCTACCGGCTCGCCCTGCAGACCCGCGAGCAGCACATCCGTCGCGAGAAGGCCACCTCGAACATCTGCACCGCCCAGGTTCTGCTGGCGGTGGTGGCGGCGATGTACGCCGTCTGGCACGGCCCCGAGGGCCTGCGGCGGATCGCCCGCCGCGTCCACGGCGCCACCCGCCTTCTGGCCGAGGGCCTGCGGCGGCTCGGGCTGCCGCCGGCGCAGGAGGCGTTCTTCGACACCTTGAAGGTGCCCTTGACGCCGCAGCTGGCGGACGCGGTACGGGCCGCGGCCGGCGAGCGGCGCCTCAACCTGCGCCGCCACGACGACGGAGCGGTGGGGGTGGCCCTGGACGAGACCGTCGAGCGGCGGGACCTCGAAGCGATCCTCGCCAGCTTCGCCGTCGCCGCCGACGGGCGGGCGCCCGCGACGGTCGAGGAGCTGGAGGCCGAGCTGGCGGGCGACCTCTCCCTGCCGGCCCCCTTCGCCCGCACGTCGTCATTCCTCGAGCAGGAGGTCTTCCAGCTCTATCGCGGGGAGCACGAGATGCTCCGCTACCTGCACCGGCTGCAGGGCCGCGACCTGTCGCTGACGCACTCGATGATCCCGCTCGGGTCGTGCACCATGAAGCTCAACGCCACCTCCGAGATGCTGCCCATCTCGTGGCCGGAGCTCGCCGGCATCCACCCCTTCGCGCCGGCGGAGCAGTGGCGCGGCTACCGCGATCTGTGCCAGCAGCTGGAGGGGTGGCTGGCGGACATCACCGGCTTCGCCGCGGTCTCGCTGCAGCCGAATGCCGGCTCGCAGGGGGAGTACGCCGGGCTGCTGGTGATCCGGGCGTGGCACGCCGGCCGCGGCCAGAGGGAACGGGACGTGTGCCTGATCCCCACCTCGGCCCACGGCACCAACCCCGCCAGCGCCAGCATGGCCGGCATGCGGGTGGTGGCGGTGGCCTGCGATGCGGGGGGCAACATCGACCTCGGCGACCTCGAGGCCAAGGCCGCCGCCCACGCCGACGCGCTGGCGGCCCTGATGATCACCTACCCCTCGACCCACGGCGTCTACGAGGAGACCGTCAAGGACGTCTGCGCCATCGTCCACCGTCACGGCGGGCAGGTCTACCTCGACGGCGCCAACCTGAACGCGCTGGTGGGGCTGGCGCGGCCGGCCGAGCTGGGCGCCGACGTCTGCCACCTGAACCTGCACAAGACGTTCTGCATCCCCCACGGGGGGGGCGGCCCGGGCATGGGTCCGATCGGCGTCGCCGAGCACCTCGCCCCATTCCTGCCCGGTCACCCGCTGGCAGAGGTGGGCGGCGAGCAGGGCATCGGCGCCGTCGCCGCCGCCCCCTACGGCAGCCCGCTGATCCTGGCCATCTCCTGGATGTACATTCGCATGATGGGCAGCGCGGGGCTGACCCGCGCCACCGAGATCGCGGTCCTCAACGCCAACTACATGGCCAAGCGGCTGGGCGCCCACTACCCCATCCTCTACACCGGCAAGAACGGCCTGGTGGCGCACGAGTTCATCGTCGACATGCGCGGCTTCAAGAGCGCCGGCGTGGTGGTCGACGACGTCGCCAAGCGCCTCATGGACTACGGCTTCCACGCCCCCACCATGTCCTTCCCGGTGGCCGGCACGATGATGGTCGAGCCCACCGAGAGCGAGTCGCGGGCCGAGCTCGACCGCTTCTGCGACGCCCTGATCGCCATCCGCGAGGAGATCCGCGAGATCGAGCAGGGGCGGGCGGATCGCCATCGCAACCTCCTCAAGGGAGCGCCGCACACCGCCGCGGCGATCGCCGCCGACCGCTGGGACCACCCCTACAGCCGCGAGCGGGCGGCCTTCCCCGCGCCCTGGGTACGGGAGGGGAAGCTGTGGCCGGCGGTGGGGCGTATCGACAACGTCTTCGGTGACCGCAACCTGATCTGCACCTGCCCCTCGGTCGAGGCGCTGGCCGCGGCGGAGGGCTGACTCCCGCCGCCCCGACCCCTCGGCCGCCGTGAGGCCGATTCGCCGGCTACAATCGCGGCACAGGCCATGGCCGCAGACGACGATCTCCCCGCGCCGCTCCCACTGTTCCCGCTCACCGGAGTGCTGCTGCTGCCGGGGAACCTGCTGCCGCTGCACGTCTTCGAGCCCCGCTACCGCAACCTGGTGGAGGATGCGCTGGCCGGCAGCCGCCACCTGGGCATGATCCAGCCGCGGACGCCGCTCCGCGGCGACGACCGAGGCGAGGCGCCGCCGCAGCCCCCGGAGCTGCACGCCGTGGGTTGCGCCGGCCGGCTGGTGAGCCACACGGCGCTGCCGGGCGACCGCTACCTGGTGGTGCTGCAGGGCGTCTGCCGCTTCCGCATCCGCCGCGAGCTCCCTCTGCTCCGCGGCTACCGCCGCGCCATGCCCGACTACGCGCCGTTCCTGGGCGACCGCACCGAGGGGGAGCGCGACCTGGACACCTCGGCCCTGCTGGAGGTGCTCGAGGGGTTTCGCCAGGCGCATGCCCTGGAGCTGGTGGGCGAGCAGCTGGCCTCCGCCACCGGAGCACAGCTGTTGAACCTGCTCGCCGCCCACCTGCCCTTCCCGCCGGCCGAGAAGCAGGCCCTGCTGGAGGCGACGTGCGCCGAGGAGCGCCAGGAGATCCTCCTCGCCCTGCTGCGGATGAGCCTCGCCCGCCCGGCGGCCGAGCTGTACCGCACCCAGACGCTGCACTGAGAGCGGGCTTTCGCTCCCGGCCCGCGAGCACCGGTCGGGACCGGGTCTGCCGGACCCTCTGTAACCGCTCTGCCCTCGCTCCGACAACGCGCCGTGACGGCGCCGTCACGGCGCCCCCGCACACTCGTCTCGAGCGGTCCAGGCGAACCGGCCCGACACCACCGGAGGAGCCATGGAAGCACGAGCCGACCTCCACGTCCACAGCAAGCACTCGGACCGGCCCAGCGAGTGGTTGCTGCGCCAGCTGGCGACGCCGGAGTGCTTCACCGAGCCCGCCGCCGTCTACCGTCTCTGCCGCCAGCGGGGGATGCAGTTCGTCACCCTCACCGACCACGACTGCATCGACGGGGCGCTGGAGATCGCCCACTTGCCCG
>DATKEH010000095.1:0-8933 GCA_035546355.1 Thermoanaerobaculia bacterium | reverse complement strand
GGGCGTGTAGGGGTTCTGGTAGGGCCGGTTGGTGGTGATCGCGTCGAAGGTGTCCGCCACCGCCACCACCCGGGCGATGAGCGGGATCTGCTCCCCCTTCAGACCGTCGGGATAGCCGCGACCGTTCCACGCTTCGTGATGCCAGCGCACGGCCGGCAGCATCTCCCGCAACGCCTCGAGCGGCGCCAGGATCTCGGCGCCGATCGACGGGTGCAGCTTCATGATCTCGTACTCCTCGCCCGTCAACACGCCGCCCTTCTTGAGGATCCGGTCCTCGACGCCGATCTTGCCCACGTCGTGGAGGACGCCGGCGATCCACACCCGCTGCTGGAACTCCTCGCTCTGCCCGAGGTAGACGGCGACGGTGCGGCTGTAGCTCGCCACCCGTTCCGAGTGGCCGCGGGTGTACGGGTCCTTGGCGTCGACGGCGGCCGCGAACGCGCGGATGGCGCCGATGAACAGGTCGCGATTGGCCTGCGCCGCCTCCTTGAGTCGGCCGACGTAGCTCTCCACGTGGCCGCTCATGCGGTTGAAGTCCTCGGCCAGCTCGACCACCTCCCGGCCCGGACCGCTCACCTCCACACGCTGGCCGAACTTCCCCGCCGCGATCTCGTGCGTCGTGGCGGCGAGATGTTGGATCGGCGAGCTGAAGCGGCGCGCCGCCACGGCGCCGAACACCATGGCGAGGAGCACCAGAACCAGCGACGAGACGACGGCGCTCCAGATCAGCCGCCGCACCGCCAGGTAGGCGGCCGACAGCGGCTTGTGGACCACCACCCCCCACCCCGTCTCCTCCACGGGGCTGACCCGGCCCAGCATGCGCTGCTTCTCGCCCCTCACGAAAAGGGTGTACTCGGCGGTGAGGTTCAGCGGCCGGGTGCGGAAGTCCTGCACCAGGCCGGAGGAGGCCAGCGCCCGCGAGGTGCTCTCGTCGGCGCCCTCGGCCCACAGCACGCTCCCCAGGCGATCGACCAGGAACACCGCCACCTCGGCCTGGGCCTCGCGACTGAAGACGCCCTCCAACAGCGCCAGCCGCACCACCGCCTCGAGGATCAGCTGCGGTTCACCCCGCTCCGCTTCCCCCGCCTCCGGGTCGAAGATCGGCACCGCCAACACCACCAGGGGTTCGTTTCCCAGGCTGTTGCTGGCGAACTGATAGCTCGGGGCACGGTCCCCCCGCGCCTCCTCGAAGGCGCTGTCGAGGGCCAGGCGCACCTCTTCCGCCAGCGAGCCGTGCCCCATCGACGGCCCGATTCCCTGCAGGTCGAGGACGCGCAGCCCTGTCAGCCGGTCCTGATTGGCGAGCAGGAAGCTGGCGAAATACCGGTCCACTCCGGGCGCCCGCAGTCGCTCCTCGACGCTGTCGGGCCCGGGCAGCGTCAGCAGCCCCGCCCCGAGTTGCTCCAGCTGCCGCGTGACGGTCACCAGGTACTCTCCGAGGTCCTGGGAGAGCGCCTGCGCCGAGCGGGTCAGGAAGTACTGTTCCTGCGTCTCGAGGGCTTCGATGTTCTGCCGCGTCAGCAACGTCGTCGCGGTCGCCAGCGGGATCAAACCGGAGCCGACGAGCAGCAGGAAGATCAGGTGCCGGAGAGGGGTCGAGCGGGCAAGTCGCCGGGCCTTGGTCATGCGCCGCACCGCCCTGGCCGGAGTGCCACATCGCGCAGCAGAGCCGCTATCGGTGGTGCGGCGGGATTATAGCCCAGCGCCGGGAGCTCCCCAGGGGTCGGCGAGGAACCCGGCGAGGCGCCCGGCCACCTCCTGCTCGGACACGTCGGTGGCGATGCGCCCCTCGCCCGCGCGAGCAGGAAGCACCCAGCGCTGCCCCTCCTCGCGGGCCTTCTTGTCCCGCCACATCAGCTCCAGCAGGGCGTCTCCAGCCACCTCCGGCAGCGGTGGCAGCCGGCAGCGCCGCAGCAGGCTCACCAGCCGGGCGGCGTCGGCCTGCGGCAGCCCCCGCGGCACCGCGAGGCGCAGGGCGAACAGCATGCCGTAGGCCACCGCCTCGCCGTGCCGCAACCCCCGGTACCCGGACGCCGCCTCCAGCGCGTGCCCGAGCGTGTGGCCGAAGTTGAGCAGCATGCGCTCCCCCGCCTCCTCGGGATCCCGCTCCACGACCCCGACCTTGGCCCTGGCGGCGGCCGCCGCCACCGGCCCGAGCGCTGCCGGGTCCCCGGCCAGCAGCCGCTCCAGATCCTCCTCCAGACGCCCGAACAGCCCGGCGTCGAGAACGAAACCCGCCTTCACCACCTCCATCAGGCCCGATCGCACCTCTTGCTCGGGGAGTGTCTTCAGCCAGCGCGCCTCGCCGACGACGTACTCCGGGTGGTGGAACAGGCCGACGGAGTTCTTGCCCTGCGGCAGGTCGATGCCGGTCTTTCCGCCGATGGCGGCGTCGACCTGCGCCAGCAGGGTCGTCGGCAGTTGGGCGCAGGCGACGCCGCGCAGGAAGCAGCCGGCGGCGAACCCGGCGAGGTCGGCGACGCTGCCGCCGCCGAAGCCGACCACCCGGCTGTCCCGCTTGCCGCCGGCGGCCAGCATCCGGCGCCAGAGCGACTCGGCGGTGTCCAGGGTCTTGGCGGCCTCGCCTTCCGGTACCTCCAGCCGGTGGCAGGCGGCGGCCGGGGCGAGCAGCGCCGCGACGTCCCCGCCGTGCAGGTCCCAGACCCTGGGAGTGGTGACCAGCAGGACGGTGCGGCCGGCGACCCAGTCGCCGAGCGCGTCCGCGAGCGCCTGCAGCGCCCCCTCGCCCACGGCGATGCGGCTGACGCCCCGCGGGTGCCGCAACGCGGTGACGCCGGCGCTCATGCCGCCCAGCGGGCCTCCGCGAGAAGCGGTTTCATGCGTCTTGCCGGTCGCCCGCCCGCGCCACGGTGCGGATGCCCAGCTCCTCCAGCTGCCGCCGGTCGACCGGCGCCGGCGCGTCCGTCATCAGGCAGCTGGCGGAGGTGGTCTTGGGGAAGGCGATGACGTCGCGCAGCGAGCCGGCGCCGGCGAGCAGCATCACCAGCCTGTCGAGACCGAGGGCGATCCCCCCGTGGGGAGGCGCGCCGAAGGTCAGCGCCTCGAGGAGGAAGCCGAAGCGCTGGCGCGCTTCCTCTTCGCCGATGCCGAGTACGGTGAACACCTGCTGCTGCAGGACGGGGTCGTGGATGCGGATCGAGCCGCCGCCCAGCTCGACGCCGTCGAGCACCACGTCGTAGCCGCGGGAGCGCACCGCCCCGGGGTCGCTGGCGAGCAGCTCGAGGTCTTCGGCGCGAGGGGCGGTGAAGGGGTGGTTCACCGCATACCAGCGGCGGTCGGGCTCGCTCCACTCGAAGAGCGGAAACTCGGTCACCCACAGCAGCTCGTGGCGGTCGGCCGGCACCAGGCCGTGCTCGCGGGCGAGCTGCAGGCGCAGTGCGCCCAGCGCCTCGGCGACCGTGCGCTCGGGCCCGGCCACCAGCAGCGCCAGGCCACCCTCCTCCACAGCCAGCCGCTCGCCGAGCGCCGCCAGCTCGCCGGCCGCCAGCGCCTCCTTGACCTGGAAGCGCAGCTCCCCCTGCTGCCGGCGCAGCGCCAGCACCCCCGCGGCGCCGTGGCGGCGGGCGAGCTCGGCCCAGCCGTCGAGCTGCCGCCGGCTCGCACCCGCCGCGCCGGGTACGGTGAAGCCGCGCACCACCCCCCCCTCCGCCACCGTCTGCCGGAAGGCGCGGAAGCCGCTCTCCCGCACTACCGCGGACACGTCGGCGATCTCCAGGCCGAAGCGCAGGTCGGGCTTGTCGCTGCCGTAGCGAGCCATCGCCTCGCGGTACGCCAGGCGACGGAACGGCGTCTGTACCGGAATGCCGAAGGGGGGAAAGACCCGCTCCAGCAGCCCCTCGATCACCGCGAAGACGTCGTCCTCGGCGGCGAACGACATCTCGACGTCGACCTGGGTGAACTCGGGCTGGCGGTCGGCGCGCAGGTCCTCGTCGCGAAAACAGCGGGCGATCTGCACGTAGCGCTCGAAACCGCTGACCATCAGCAGCTGCTTGAACAGCTGCGGCGACTGTGGCAGGGCGTAGAAGCTGGCCGGGTGTACTCGCGACGGCACCAGGTAGTCGCGGGCGCCCTCGGGGGTCGAGCGGGTGAGGATGGGCGTCTCCACCTCGACGAACCCCTGTTCGTCGAAGTACTTGCGGATCTCCAGGGTCACCCGGTGGCGGAGCAGGATGTTGCGCTGCAGGGGCGGCCGCCGCAGGTCGAGGTAGCGATAGCGCAGCCGGGTCTCCTCGCTGGCGTCGACCTTGCCGTCGACCGCCAGCGGCAGGGGCTCGGCGCGGGCGAGCACCACGACGCGGTCGGCCGCCACCTCGATCTCGCCGGTAGCCATCTGCGGGTTGACCGCCTCGGCCCCTCGCGACGCCACCTCGCCGGTGACCTCCAGCACCCACTCGAGCCGTACCGGCTCGAGCTCTGCCGCCACCGCCGGGCTATCGACGGGCCGCACCACCACCTGCACCACCCCCGAGCGATCGCGCAGACTGAGGAAGATCAGCCCCCCGAGATCCCGGCGTCCGGCCACCCAGCCGCGCAGCAGCACCCGCCTGCCGACGTCCGCCGCGCGCAGCTCCCCCGCCGCGTCGTGCCTCATCTCGCCTCCTCCAGGGCCGCGGCGAGCGCCTGCCGCGGCACCTCGCCCTGCGTCCCCTGCTGCAGATCCTTGAGCTGCACCGCACCCCGCGCCAGCTCGGTTTCACCCAGCACCACCACGTGGCGCACGCCCTGGCGATCGGCTCGCTTGAGGGCGCTCCTGAGCGACCTCCCCACCTCCCCCTCCGCCGCCAGCCCGGCCGCGCGCAGCTCTTCGCACAGCGCCAGCACCTCGCCGGGGTCGACCGCACCCACCGGCACGACGAGCACCGACGGCCGCCGCACCACCCGCGCCCGGAAGGCCTCCGGCAGCACCTCCAGCAGGCGGTCCTGGCCGATGGCGAAGCCGATACCGGGCATCGTCGGCCCCCCCAGGGCGCCCACCAGGTCGTCGTAGCGGCCGCCGCCCACCAGCGCGTCCTGGGCCCCGAGCTGGCGCGAGACGATCTCGAAGACGGTGTGGGTGTAGTAGTCGAGGCCGCGAACCAGGCGCGGGTCCACGCGGTACTCGACTCCGAGCCGCTCGAGCAGCGCCCGCACGCCGGTGAAGTGCTCCGCCGCCGCGGCGCTGAGATGGTCCGCGAGCTGCGGCGCCGCGGCCAGTAGCTCGCGCTCCCCCGCGTCCTTGCTGTCGAGGATGCGCAGCGGGTTGGCCGCGAGCCGGCGCCGGCTCTCCTCCGAGAGCCGGTCGCGGCGCGGCTCGAGGAACGACACCAGCGCCTGCCGGTAGCGGTCGCGGGACGCCGCGTCCCCCACGGTGTTGAGCCGCACCTCGAGCCCGGAGAAGCCGAGGTCGCGCAGGAAACGGGCGAGCATCGCCAGCAGGTCGGCATCGGCGGCGGGCGCGGCATCGCCGATCGACTCGGCGCCGATCTGGTGGAACTGCCGGTAGCGCCCGCGCTGCGGCCGCTCGTAGCGGAACTGCGGCCCGACGTAGAACAGCTTGACCGGCAGCGGCCAGGCCTGCAGGCCGTTCTCCACGAAGGCCCGCGCCACCGACGCCGTGCTCTCCGGCCGCAGCGTCAGCGAGCGCCCCTTGCGGTCGGCGAAGGTGTACATCTCCTTGCCGACGATGTCGGTGGCCTCGCCGACCGAGCGCACGAAGAGCTCGGTGTGCTCGAGGATCGGCGTGCGAATCTCCTCGTAGCCGTACAGCGCGAAGACGCGGCGGGCGGTCTCCTCCACCGCCGCCCACACCCCGGCCTCGGGGGGCAGCAGGTCGCGCGTGCCCTTGACGCGGCGGTACTCGCTCACCGGGCCTCCTCCGCGACCTCGCGGTAGCGCTCCTTGATCCGCACGTAGCGCTCGGCGATGGCGGCGATGTGGGCGCGCTCCTCGTCCGACAACGGGCGCGCCACCCGCGCCGGGATGCCCAGCGCCAGGTGGTGCTCCGGCACGCGCGTACCCGGGGTGACGACCGCGCCGGCCCCCACCTGGGCTCCGTGCCCGACCACCGCCCCGTCGAGGACGCGGGCGCCGATGCCGATGAGCGCGCCGTCCTCCACCGTACAGCCGTGCAGGATGGCGCCGTGGCCCACCACCACCTCGCGGCCGAGAACCAGCGGGTGGGTTTGGTGGGTGACGTGCAACACGGCGCCGTCCTGGATGTTGCTGCGCGCGCCGACGCGGATGTGGTGGACGTCGCCGCGGGCGACGGTGTGGAACCAGAAGGAGGCGTCGTCGCCGACCTCGACGTCGCCGGTCAAGTGTGCCGTCGGCGCCAGGAACACCCGCGCACCGAGGCGCGGCCAACGGCCCTGATAGCAGTGGATGGGCATCGGATTCCGTCGGCCGCGCCGGCAGCACCGCCCTCGGGGACGAGCTCGCCGGGCGCGACTCCTCCTAGATGATGGACTCGAAGCGCTCGCGATCCAGCCGGTCCACGGCCTGGCGCAGCGCCTCGATGCGCCCGAGCCGCTCGGCGTCGCTCCGCTTCACCGCCAAGATCCAGTCGAGATCGCTGCTGTCCAGGACGGTGACGCGGAGCTCCTGCCGTCCCGGATCCCACTCCGGCGCCTGCCCTTCGGCGAGCACCCACCCGGAGGGGATGTAGCTTTCGAGCTCGATGTCGGTGTAGCTCACGGGCGGGACGTCCATGGCGGGCGATTCTGTCACAGGGGGGCCTCCCGCATTCCGGCCAGGCGCGCGAACGGCTCTCGCAGGGGCTCCGGCATGCGGCAGGGGCGGCGCGATGCCCGCTCGACCCACACGTGCTCGGTGGCGTCGGTGGCCAGCAGGTCCTCGCCCCGCCGGACCTCGTAGGCGAAGCGCATCAACCGGCTGCCCAGGCGCTCGATCCAGGTGGTCACCGAGACCCGCTCACCGTAGCGGGCGCCCTGCCGGTAGCGCAGCTCGGCGCCGCTGACCACCAGCAGGTAGCCCATGGCCTCGATGTCGGGGTAGGGGAGGCCCGTACCGCGGCACAGCGCGGTGCGCGCCACCTCGAACCACACCAGATAGTTGGCGTGGTGGACGATGCCCATGGCGTCGGTCTCGGCGTAGCGCACTTCGAGCTCGACGGCGACGCGGGTGGGCTCCGGCATACGGCGGATTATCGCAGCGCCCGGAGACGCCGCGGCCGCGAGCTCCCTTCCCGGAACCCCGGCTTCCCGCCTCGCTCCCGGCGACCGCAGGCGGAGCCTCGCTGGGCTACGCTGTGCCACCCGTGCCCGCCATCGACGTGCTGATCCCGGCGTTCGACGAGGCGGCGTCCCTGCCGCTGGTGCTGGAGGCGATTCCACGCCCGCCGGTGCGGCGGGTCGTGGTGGCCGACAACAACTCCACCGATGGCACTGCGGCGGTGGCGGCCGCCAGCGGCGCTCGTGTCGTCGCGGCCCGACGGCAGGGGTACGGCAGCGCCTGCCTGGCGGGGATCGACTGGCTACGCCGCAACGCCCCCCCGGACGTGCTGGTGTTTCTCGACGCCGACTTCTCCGACCATCCCGAGGAGCTGCCCGCGCTGGTGGCGCCGATCCTCGCCGGCGCTGCCGATCTGGTCATAGGCTCGCGGACCCTCGGCCGCCGCCAGCGCGGCGCCCTCCTCCCCCACGCGCGCGCCGGCAACCTGGTGGCCTGCGCCCTGATCCGGCTCCTCTACGGCCACCGCTACACCGATCTGGGCCCCTTCCGCGCGGTCACCTGGGAGGCCCTCGAGCGGCTCGCCATGGGCGACCCCGATTTCGGGTGGACGGCCGAGATGCAGGTCAAGGCCCTGCGGCTTGGTTTGCGGGTGGTGGAGGTGCCGGTGAGCTACCGCCGCCGGGTGGGCGTCTCGAAGATCACCGGCACCGCGAGCGGCACGCTGCGCGCCGGGCACAAGATCCTGTGGACGGTGCTACGCCACGCGGCAGGTTAGGAGCCTGCAGGCTAGCTCGTCCGGCTCCCCGGCTTCTCCGGACGCGCGCCGGCCGTGCACAGCGGGCAGGCATCGGCGGGGAAGGTCGGCACGTCGAGGCGCAGCAGCGAACGGAAGGGGACCGCGAAGGGGCTGGCGCCGCCCGCGCGGTCGATGATGGTCCCGACGGCCACCACCTCGGCGCCGGCGGCCTCCGCCGCCGCCGCCGCCTCGCGGGTCGAGCGGCCGGTGGTGACCACGTCCTCGACCACCGCCACCCGCTCCCCCGGACGCAGCGCGAAGCCCCGCCGCAGCTCCATGACCCCGTCTCGCCGCTCGCTGAATCGAAACGGCACTCCCAGCGCCGCCGCCACCTCGTGGCCGACGATCAGCCCGCCGATCGCAGGGGAGAGCACCGACTCGGGCCGGTCGGGGCGGAGCAGGTCGGCAAGCGCCTCCCCCACCCGCCGCGCCCGCGCCGGCAGCTCGAGCAGCAGGGCGCACTGCACGTAGCGCGGCGAGTGCAGCCCCGAGGACAGCAGGAAGTGCCCCTCGCGCAGGGCACCCGACTCGCTCAGCAACCGCTCGACCTCGGCTGGCCTCACGCGGCTCCGCGCGGCGCCGCGGTCCGCTCCGCCCCGGTCGGCGCGTTGGGCCTCGGGCCCAGTCGTCGGCCACCACGAACGGCCCCGCGGTCTGGACCCCTCTCTCCCCAAGCGAGGGGAGAGAGGGGCAGGGGTGAGAGGAGTGGCAAAGGGATGCAGGGCGGGGGTGAAGACCCGATCCCCGGCCAGCGATTCTCTCCGACTCGCGACACCTTCCCTACGCCCCCTCCCTCTTGATCCCGTACTGCTCCATCTTCTTGTACAGGTTGCTGCGCGGGGTGTCGATCGCCTGCGCCGTCCGGGTCACGTTCCAGTCGTTCGCCTCGAGCTTGTGCAAGATGAACAGGCGTTCCGCCTCCTCCCGGAACTGGCGCAGGGCGCCG
>DATKEH010000094.1:0-8631 GCA_035546355.1 Thermoanaerobaculia bacterium | reverse complement strand
AGGTCCGTCTTGTTGTACTATCCCGCGGACCCCATGGATTGGTTCACCACCGTCGTCTCGACGCTCGAGTACTACGTCTGGACCTTCGGCGTGCCGGCGGCCGGGGAGACGATCCCCATCATCGTCATCGCGCTGCTCGGGACGGGCGTGTTCCTCACCCTGCGGCTGGCGTTCATCCAGGTGCGGCGGCTGGGGCACGGCTTCGCCGTCACTTCCGGCAGGTACGACGACCCGTCCGAGCCCGGGGACGTCCCCCACTTCCAGGCGCTGACCACCGCGCTGTCGGCGACGGTGGGGATCGGCAACATCGCCGGCGTCGCCATCGCCATCCACTTCGGCGGCCCCGGAGCGCTTTTCTGGATGTGGGTGACGGCCTTCCTCGGCATGGCCGTCAAGTACTCCGAGGTGACGCTGGCGCAGCACTTCCGCCAGGTGGAGTTCGCCGACCAGGACCCCCACGCCTGGGAGGGCTCGGTGTCGGGCGGGCCGATGTACTACATCGAGCGCGGCCTGGGGCCGAAGTGGAAGCCGATGGCGATCTTCTTCGCCGGCGCGCTGATGGTCACCTCGTTCCTGACCGGGAACGCGGTGCAGGCCAACACCGTCGCCGATACCATGCTCGACGAGTTCGGCATCCCGGTGTGGCTCACCGGCCTGGTCACCGCCGCGATCGTCGCCGCGGTGATCCTCGGTGGCATCCGGCGCATCGGCCGGGTGACGGCGGTGCTGGCGCCGGTGATGGCGGTGATCTACGTCACCGGGGCGCTGGTCATCCTGGGCATCTTCTACGACCAGGTCCTGCCGGCGTTCGCGCTGATCTTCCGCGAGGCCTTCCAGCCCACCGCGGGGGTGGCGGGGACGGGCGTCGGGGTGTTCCTCACCACCATGATGTGGGGGGTGCGCCGGGGCCTCTTCTCCAACGAGGCGGGTCAGGGGTCGGCTCCCATCGCCCACGCTGCCGCCAAGACCGACGAGCCGGTATCGGAAGGCGCGGTGGCCCTGCTCGAGCCGTTCATCGACACCCTGGTGATCTGCACCCTCACCGGGCTGGTGGTGGTGGCGACCGGCGTCTACCAGGAGCGAATCCCCACCGCCATCGGGCTGCTCGGGGGCGATCTCTCCTACGTCGAGCAGACGCCGGACGGGGCGTGGCGGGGCGCCGCGCCGCCCGAGGCCATCGCGGTCGAGCAGGGCCACCCTCGCGGCGGCCCGGTGATCGCCTGGCACGAAGTGGCGGTGGACCGCTTCTTCACCGATCGGCAGCAGACCGAGCCGTTCCACGGCACCATCTACCCGGGCCGGTTCGCCGAGGACGTCGCCGGCGAGCGCTATCGCACGCTGTACGGGATGGCCGTCGAGAGCGGCGCGCCGCTGACCAAGCTGGCCTTCCAGAAGGGCCTGCCGGGGACCGCGGGGCGCTTCATCGTCGTCTTCTCGGTGCTGCTGTTCGCCATCTCCACGGCCATCTCGTGGAGCTACTACGGCGACCGCTGCGCCAACTACCTGTGGGGGCCCAAGGCGATCCTCCCCTACAGGGTGGTCTTCGTCGGCATGCACTTCGTCGGCGCGGTCACCACCCTGGCCACGGTGTGGGCCATCGGCGACATCGCCCTCGGCTTCGTCACCTTCCCCAACCTGGTGGCCCTGGTCCTCCTCTCGGGACTGGTGGTGAAGCTCACCAAGAGCTACTTCGAGCGCCGCCCCTGGGAGGAGAACCTCCGCGTCCACCGGCAGGTGGTGGCGGAGCGGCGCCGCGGCTCCGGCCGCCCGGGCGATTCGGGCTGAGGCGGGGGCCGCTCCGCTGGTTCAGCCGCCGACGGCCAGTGCCGCCGGAGACTCGCGGCGGTCGCGGCAGGGATCTCGCGATAGGCTGTCTGGCATGGCGGAAACAGCGCCGGGGCCCAGCCTGCAGGAGCGGTACGCGCCGCACAACGCCTGCTTCGGCTGCGGGCCGGCCAACGCGGAGGGGCTGCGCATCCGCAGCTTCCCGGCGGACGGAGCTGGGCCGGAGGGGCCGGTGGTGGCCGAGTGGGCGCCGCTGCAGCGGCACGAGGCGTTCCCCGGCGTGCTCAACGGCGGCATCATCGGCACCCTGTTGGACTGCCACGGCAACTGGACCGCGGCCTGGCACCTGATGCGCCGCGACGGCCAGCAGACGCCCCCCTGCACGGTGACGGCGGACTTCCTGGTGCGGATGAAGCGGCCGACGCCCAGCGACGGCCCCGTTCGGCTCTCGGCGCGGGTGGTCGCGTCGGAGGGGAAGCGGGTGACGGTGGAAGCCGAGCTGTCTGCGGCCGGCGAGGTCACGGCCACCTGCACCGGGCATTTCGTGGCGGTCGGTCCGGGTCACCCCGCATACCAGCGGTGGTGAGCGGCGCCGCCGGGGAGATGCCGGCTCGCGCACCGTGGCCGAGACGTTGGCATGGTCCCTGCTGTGACCTCTCAGCAGGACGTCGAGGAGCACCCATGGCACGCGACCGCCGACCCGAAACCCGCCAGACCCCACCGAGAGGTAGTGCCCGCGAGCGGCGTCCCGCATCTCGCCTCGAGCCCGCCCCAGGGGCCGGGGCGCAGCGCGGGGTCGACCGGTGGAAGACGTCCTGGGAGTCGAAGAGATCGAAAACCACGTCCGCGTGCAGCGGCGGACGGATTGGCGGGCCCCGAAACCGGGTCCCACCCACTGGAGATTCATCATGAGGACCCTACGCAACATCCATACATCGGCTCTGGCGCTGGCCGCGCTCCTCCTCGTGGGGTGCGGCTCCGGCGGCCTGGGCGACATCTTCGGCGGCGGCAGCAGCAGCGATACCAGCGGCCGCGCCGTCGACGAGCTGCGCGGCACCGTGCGCTACGTCGACACCCGCGACAACTTCATCGAGGTCGAGGACGCCAGCTACGGCTACCGGCTCCGCGAAGGCGAGGAGCGTACCCGCCTGTACTTCGACTCGAGCACGCGCGTGGTGCACGAGGGGCGCAGCTACGAGCCGACCGCCCTCGAGCCCGGCGACCGCATCGTCGCCGACGTGCGAGAGGTCGGCGGGCGACTCCTCGCCCGCGAGATCGACGTGGTCTACGACGTTAGCGGCAGCGGCACCACCCGACCCGACGACCGCTACGACGACGACCGCTACGACGACGTCCGCAGCGAGCTGCGCGGCACGGTGCGCCTGGTCGACACCCGCGACCGCTTCATCGAGCTCGAGCGGGTGGACTACATCCGCGGCTTCAGCCGCGGCAGCACCGGTTACGGCGACGTCGTCCGCGTCCACTACGACAGCGGCACGCGGGTGCTCTACGAGGGGCGCGAGTACGGGCCGGAGAACCTGGAGCGCGGCGACCGCATCGAGATCATGGCGACGCGCCGCAACGGCGTGCTGATCGCCGAGGACGTGCGGGTGCTGTACGACGTGCGCGCCGGCGGCGGGTAAGGCCGCAGGGGCCAGCGGTCGAAGCCCACGGACCGTCGGCCCGGCGTAGGGGCCGGCCTCCGCGCCGAAGCTCACGGACCGGCGTAGGGGCCGGCCTCCGCGCCGAAGCGGCCGGCCTCCGCGCCGGCCCGGGCGGGGACAGAGCCCGCCCCTACACTCCCTGCAACAGCAGCCGGTAGAGCTCGATCATCCGCCCGTAGTCCTCGACGGCGATCCGTTCGCCGGTGCCGTGGACGCGCTCGCGGTCTCCCGGGCCGAGGGTGGAGCCGGCGAAGCGGTAGACGTCGTCGGCGAGCGGCGCGAAGTGCTTGGAATCGGTGCCGGCGAAGAGCAGGTAGGGCGCCACCACCACGTCGTCGCCGCGCACCGCCCGCGCCGAGCGCGCGATGAGGCGGAACCCCGGGCTGCCGGTGGCCGAGATGGCGGAGGGCTCGACCGCCATCGCCAGCGGCTCGTCGCGCCCGGCGACCTCGTGGAGCAGGGGCCGCACCTCGATGGTCGGGTCGTCGATGATTCGCCGCACCCGGGCGGTGGCGCCGGCCACCGTGTCGCCGGGGAGGATCCGCAGGTTCACCACCGCCACCGCGTGCTGGGGCAGGACGTTGTCCTTGGCGCCGGCGTGAAAGAGGGTAGGGGCGAGGGTGGTCCGCACCATGCCGCCCAGCGCCGGGTCGCGGGCGAGACTGCGCGCCACCAGCGGCGCGGTCAACCAGAGGTTGGCGATCGCCAGCCGGCGCGGGAAGGGCAGCTCGGGCGCCAGGGCGGCGAACATCTGCCGCGTCGCGCCGTCGAGACGCGCCGGGAACGGGTCGGCCTCGAGCCGCGCCACGGCGCGCGCCAGCGAGCCGATGGCGGTGCGCGGTGGCGGCGCCGAGGAGTGCCCTCCGGCGCCCCGCGCCGTCAGCTCCAGGCTCAGGTAGCCCTTCTCGGCGATCCCCACCAGCGCCACCGGCACGGCGACGCCGGCGAGGACGTCCTCGACGAAGAAGCCGCCCTCGTCGAGCACCCACTCCAGGCGTACGCCCGCCGCCGCGAGGCGCTGGGCGATGCGGCCGGCGCCGGCGACCCCGCCGACCTCCTCGTCGTGCCCGAAGGCGAGGTAGACGGTGCGCCGTGGCGCGAACCCCGCCGCCGCCAGCGCCTCGGCGGCCTCCAGGATCGCCAGCAGCGATCCCTTGTCGTCCAGGGCACCGCGCCCCCAGACGAAGCCGTCGGCGAGGGTGCCGGCGAAAGGCGGGTGGGGCCAGTCCCGCTCGGTCCCGGGCTCGACCGGCACCACGTCCTGGTGGGCCAGCAGCAGCACCGGTGGCAGCGCCGCGTCGCCACCGCGCCAGGTGTAGAGCAGGCTGAGGCCGGCCACCACCTCGCGCTGGAGAGCGCGGTGGACGGCCGGGAAGGAGCCCGCCAGGTGGTCGTGCAGGCGGTGGAACTCCGCCGGCTCCCCGTCCGCGTCCGCACCGAGGGAGACGGTGCGGAAGCGCAGCGCCGTCGCCAGCCGCTCGCTCGCTGCCGCCAGGTCGACGGGCGGCAGGGGGAGCGCGGTGGCGTCGCCGACCTCCGCAGCCGCCTGCGGCCGGCCGGCGCGCACCGCGTTGGCGACCAGCACCGCGAGCAGCAGCAGCGCCGCGCCGCCGAGGGCCAGCAGGGTCCGCCGCAGCATGCCGTGGCCTCGCCCGGTCCCGCTCGCCGCCCGGGTCTTCAGTTCACGAACTCGCCGCCGGCCATGCCGTCGCCGCTGAGCGAGCGAGCGAAGGACCACAGCACCGCGATCAGCGCGTTCTTGGTCTGCGAGACGCGCTGCATCAGCGAGTCCTTGCTGAGGCCGTCGAGGTAGGCGCGCTGGCTCACCTCGATCGTCTGCAGCGGCTCGCCGATGCCGCTGAACTCGACGTTCATCATCAGCAGCAGGAAGCGCAGGTTCCACATCAGCAGGTCGCGCTCCTCCTGCGACAGGGCGCCGTACTGCTCCCGGTGCTCGTCCGAGACCACGATCAGGCCGATGATGCGGAGCTGGTCCGGCGGGAACCGCGACTGGCCGATGAGCAGCTTGCGCCCCGCCTCGTCCTCGGCCTGCACCAGCCACTGGGCGTCGGGCGTCTCGGTCTCGGTGAGCTTCCAGCCCTCGCCCATCAGCCACAGCTGGACCTGTTCGCGCAGGTCGAGCTCGCCCTCAAGCTGGCGCCCGGGATCGTCCTGGGACTCCACCGCCTCAGTCCCACTCGAGCGAGGCGCCGGTCTGGTACTCGGTGACCCGCGTCTCGAAGAAGTTCTTCTCCTTGGACAGGTCGGTGGCCTGGGACATCCAGGGGAACGGGTTCTCCCGCCCGTAGCGCTTGGGCAGCGACAGGCGCTCGAGCCGGCGGTCGGCGACGTGCTCGACGTAGTGGCAGAACTTGTCGGCGTTGATGCCGAGCAGCCCGTCGGGGCAGGCGTCGTGGGCGTAGCGCTTCTCGAGCTCCACGGACTGCTCCACCAGGTGGACGATCTCGTCGCGGAACGACGGCGTCCAGATCTCGGCGTTCTCGGCGCGGATGGTGTTGATCAGGTCGCAGCCGAACGCCAGGTGCAGGCTCTCGTCGCGCATGATGTACTCGAACTGCTCGCCGATCCCCACCATCTTGTTCTGCCGCTTGAGCGCCAGCATCATGGCGAAGCCGGCGTAGAAGAAGATCCCCTCCATGATCACGTAGAACCCGATCAGGTCGCGCACGAAGCGCTGGATGTTGTCCACGCCGTCGGTGGTGAAGGTGGGGTCGAAGACGCTCTTGGTCAGATCGACGACGAAGCTGTCCTTGTCGTCGATCGACGGGATCGTCTTGTACATGTTGTAGATCTCGTCGGGGTCGAGACCGAGGCTGTCGCAGCAGTAGATGAAGGTGTCGGTGTGGATCGCCTCCTCGAAGGCCTGGCGCAGCAGGTACTGGCGCGACTCGGGGTTGGTGATGTGGTTGTAGACCGCCAGCACGATGTTGTTGGCGGTCAGCGACTCGGCGGTGGAGAAGAAGCCGAGGTTCCACAGGATCAGTCGCCGCTCGGTGGGGGAGAGGACGTGGGAGGACTTCCACTGCTCCACGTCCTTCTGCATCGACACCTCCTCGGGCGTCCAGTTGTTGGCCACGCCGGCCTTGTAGTACTCCCGCGCCCAGGGGTACTGGATGGGGAGGATCTTGTTGGGGTCGGTCTTGGAGCTGTTGATGATCGGCATGTCGTGTCTCCCTCACCTCGTCGTAGGGGCGGCCCTCTGCGGCCGCCCGCCCGGAGGGCCGGCGCGGAGGCCGGCCCCTACGACGGCCGGTGGCCCAGCGATCGCGGGTGTAGGGGCGGCCCTCTGCGGCCGCCCACCCGGAGGGCCGGCGCGGCGGCCGGCACCTACGGTGAGGCATGGCGCTTCAGCGCCATGCCTCACTGGCAGGCCTCGCAGTCGGGGTCGTCGATGCGGCAGAGCTTCGGCTCCTCCTCGCGGCGCGGGCCGCCGTCGCCCTGCGGCGACAGCGCAGCGTCGTAGCCTGGCAGGGTCTCGGCGACGATGGCGCCGGATTCGGCGACGATCCCGGGCGTGGGCGGCGCGGGCGCGCCGTTGCCGCCGCCCGGCGTTCCCAGCGCCGGCGCCGGCGGCGCCGGCATCGCCCCGCGCGCCGCCACCGCCGGCTCGAGCTGCCGCTTCTGGGTGAAGCCGTACTTGCCGGCGTCGACGGTCGACTTCTCGATCTGCGAGGCGGCGAGCGTGCGCAGGTAGTAGGTGGTCTTGAGCCCCATCCGCCACGCCGCCATGTAGATCTCCGACAGCAGCTTGCCGGAGGTGCCCTTCATGAACACGTTGTGCGACTGGCTCTGGTCGATCCACTTGCCGCGGGCGGCGGTGAGCTGCAGCGCGCGGAGGGGATCCACCTCGAAGGCCTCCTTGTACTTCGCCTTGAGGTGCTCGGGGATGGCGGCGATCGGCTGCACGCTGCCGTCGCAGTACTTGAGCTGCTCGAGCATGTCGTCGTTCCACAGCCCCAGCGCCTTCAGGTCCTCCACCAGGTGGGCGTTGACGACGGTGAACTCGCCGCTGATGTTGGCCTTGACGTAGATGTTCTTGTAGATCGGCTCGATGCAGGGGTAGCAGCCGGAGATGTTGGAGATGGTGGCGGTGGGGGCGATCGCCATGGTGTTGGAGTTGCGCATCCCCACCCGGGCGACGCGCTCCTCGAGCGGCGCCCAGTCGAGCCGCTGCTGGCGCGACACCTCCACCGGCACGCCGCGCTCCCGCTCGAGCAGGTCGAGGGTGTCGTAGGGGAAGATGCCGCGCTGCCACTTCGAGCCGGCGAACGAGGGGTAGGGGCCGCGCTGCTCGGCGAGCTCGCAGGAGGCGAGGATGGCGTTGTAGGAGATCAGCTCCATGGTGCGATCGGCGAGATCGAGCGCCTCGTCGCTCTCGAAGGGCAGGTCGAGCGCGTACAGGGTGTCCTGGAACCCCATCACCCCCAGCCCGATCGGGCGGTGCCGTAGGTTGCTGTTCTTCGCCTCCTCGGTAGGGTAGTAGTTGATGTCGATGACGTTGTCGAGCATGCGGATGGCGCTCTTGACGGTCCGTGCCAGCCGCTCCTCGTCGACCGCCCCGTCGCGCACGTGCCGCGACAGGTTGATCGAGCCGAGGTTGCACACCGCCGTCTCGTCGCGCGAGGTGTTCAGCGTGATCTCGGTGCACAGGTTGGAGCTGTGCACGACGCCGCAGTGGTCCTGCGGCGAGCGCAGGTTGCAGGCGTCCTTGAAGGTCATCCACGGGTGGCCGGTCTCGTACAGCATGGTGACCATCTTGCGCCACAGCTGCTTGGCCGGCAGCCGCTTGTACATCGCGATCTCGCCGCGGTCGACGGCCGCCTCGTACTCGCGGTAGCGGGTCTCGAAGGCGCGGCCGTAGAGGTCGTGCAGGTCGGGCGCCTCGTCGGCCGAGAACAGCGTCCAGTCGCCGCCCTCGAGCACCCGCTTCATGAACAGGTCGGGGATCCAGTTGGCAGTGTTCATGTCGTGGGTGCGGCGCCGCTCGTCACCGGTGTTGCGCCGCAGGTCGAGGAAGTCCTCGACGTCGTAGTGCCAGGTCTCGAGGTAGGCGCAGGTGGCGCCGCGGCGCTTGCCGCTGCGGTTGATCGCCATGGTCACGTCGTTGGCGATCTTCAGGAAGGGGACCACCCCCTGGCTCTCGACGTTGGTCGAGTGGATG
>DATKEH010000093.1:0-20685 GCA_035546355.1 Thermoanaerobaculia bacterium | reverse complement strand
CCGTCCTCGACCTCGAGTACCGCTTCGCGCCGCGGCGATGGGCGATCACTCCGCTGGTCGGGGTCCTGGGCACCGACGAGGGCGGATACCACCTGCGGGCCGGATTCGGCCGCGATTTCCCGCTGGGAGAGCGCTTCTCGGCCCTGGTCACCTTCGCGGCGGGCTTCTACGACCAGGGGAACGGCAAGGACCTCGGCGAGCACGTGCAGTTCCGTTCGGCTCTCGACCTCGGGGTCCGCCTGCGCCGGGGCCTGCGGCTCGGGGTGTCCGTGGCCCACCTCTCCAACGCCAGCCTGGAGGAGCGCAACCCGGGCGTCGAGACGCTGACGCTGACCCTCGCCGTGGTTCCGGGGCGCCTGGGGCCGGCGGCCGTGCGGCCGTGATATCCTGCGGCTCATGGCCGTCGACCCGGAGCTGCTCGAGATCCTGGTCTGCCCCAAGACCAAGGCCTCGCTCGAGCTGGTCGACCTGCCGCCGGAAGTCCGCACCCAGGTGGCGGAGAAGTATCGCGAGCACTTCCGCGACGAGGAGCCGGTGGTCGAGCAGGGCCTCTACTGCGCCGAGTCCGCCCTCGTCTACCCCATCGTCTCCGACATCCCGGTGATGCTGGTCGACGAAGCGCTGCCGGCGTCGGCCATCGGCCGCTGATTCCGGCCTTGCGCGGCGACCCATCCCCGGCAGGCGCCTTCGCTGGCGCCTTCCTCGCCTTCGCCGCGGCGGCACGGCGGGAGGTGGAGGCGACCCTGGACGCGCTGCTGCCGCCGGCCGACGAGCCGCCGCGCCGGCTCCACCAGGCCATGCGCTACAGCGTCTTCGCCGGCGGCAAGCGGGTGCGGCCGGTCCTCACCCTGCTCGCCGGCGAGCCGCTGGGGGGGGCGCGGCGCCCTCTGCTGGCCGCCGGGGGAGCGGTGGAGCTGATCCACACCTACAGCCTGATCCACGACGACCTGCCGGCGCTCGACGACGACGACCTGCGACGGGGCAAGCCGACGGTGCACCGGCAGTTCGACGAGGCGACGGCGATCCTCGCCGGCGACGCGCTGCTGACCTGCGGCCTGACGGCGTTGGCGGCGATCGCCGAGATGCCGGATACGGCGCGGGCGGCCGCGGTGCGGATGGTGGGGGAAGCCATCGGCACCCGCGGCATGATCGGCGGCCAGACGATGGATCTCGAGGTCGAGCGGCAGTGGCCGCAGGACGCCGCCGGCGCCCTGGAGCGGATCCATCGCGGCAAGACCGGCGCCCTGGTCAAGGCGGCGCTGCGCCTCGGCGGGCTGGTCGCCGGCGCCGACGCCGGGGTGGATGCGCGGTTGGACGAGCTCGGCGAGCGCGTCGGCCTGATGTTCCAGATCGGCGACGACATCCTCGACGTCGAGGGGAGCCGCGCGGCGCTGGGCAAGACCCCGGGCAAGGACGCCGCGGCGCGCAAGCTGACCTATCCCGGGCTGTTCGGCCTGGAGGAGAGCCGGCGGCGGCTGCAGCGGCTGCGCGACGAGAGCCTGGCGCTGGCGCGCGAGCTGGGGGACGAGGGGGGGCTGCTGGCCTCCCTCGTCCACTATCTGGCGAGCCGCGACCGCTGAGCCCCGATGCGCCTGGACCAGCTGCTCTTCAGCCGCGGGTTCTTCCCCTCGCGGGAGAAGGCGCGCCGGGCGGTGATGGCCGGCGAGGTCGAGGTCGAGGGCCAGCGGGTCGACAAGGCAGGCGCCGAGGTGGCCGAGGATGCCCGCATCGAGGTGCTGGCGCGGCCGCCGTTCGTCTCCCGGGGCGGGCCGAAGCTGGCGGCTGCCCTGGACGCCTTCGGGATCGACCCCCGAGGGTGGGTCTGTATGGACGTCGGCTCCTCGACGGGCGGCTTCACCGACTGCCTGCTGCAGCGGGGCGCCCGACGCGTCTACGCCGTCGACGTCGGGCGCGGCCAGCTGGACTGGGGGCTGCGCCGGGACCCGCGGGTGGTGGTGATGGAGGGGGTCAACGCGCGCCACCTGCCGCCCGACGCGCTGCCCGAAGCATGCCGCTTGATCACCGTCGACCTCTCGTTCATCTCGCTGACCAAGGTGGTGCCGGCGCTGCTCCCCCACCTCGCCGCGGACGGCCTGCTGCTGCCCCTCGTCAAGCCGCAGTTCGAGGCGGGCCGCGGAGCGGTGGGAAAGGGGGGGGTGGTGCGCGACGAGACGCTGCGGCGGCGGGTGATCGGCGAGCGGGTGGCCGACCTCGAGCGGCTGGGGTTGGAGTGCCTGGGGTTGATCGACTCCCCGCTCGCGGGGGCGCGGGGCAACCGCGAGGCCCTCGCCCTCTTCCGCCGCCCCCCCCACCCCCATCCGCCATAATAGCCAGATGCCGAATCCGTCGGCCGACGGCGCCCCTATGTCCTTTCAGCGCGTCGGCATCGTCGCCAAGGCGGCGAGCCGGGAAGCCCTGCGCACCGCCGGCGAGCTCGCCGAGTGGCTGGCGCGCCGCGAGGTGGAGGTGCTGCTCGACGAGGCGACCGGTCGGGCGCGCGGCGGCCGCGAGGGCAGCTACTCCCCGCAGGTCGCCGTCGACCTGGTGGTGGTGCTCGGTGGCGACGGGACGCTGCTGGCGGTGGCCCGCTCGCTGTCCGCACCGACGCCCATCCTCGGCGTCAACATGGGCAGCCTCGGCTTCCTCACCGAGGTCGGGCGCAGCGAGCTCTACCCGAGCATGGTACGGGTGCTGTCCGGGCAGTTCACCACCGAGGATCGGGCGCTGCTCGAGGTGGAGCTGCGGCGCGTCGGCGGCCAGTCGCTCTCCTTTCGCGTGCTCAACGACGCGGTGATCGCCAAGAGCGCGCTGGCCCGCATCATCCAGCTCACCCTCACCGTGGACGGACAGCTGGTCGGCCACTTCCGTGCCGACGGGCTCATCGTGTCGACTCCCACCGGCTCCACTGCCTACAACCTCTCGGCGGGTGGCCCCATCCTCTGCCCCGAGCTGCCGGTGGCCGTGATCACTCCCATCTGCCCGCACGCCCTCTCCCTCCGCCCGCTGGTCGTCCCCGACGGCAGCCTGGTGGAGGTGACGCTGGAGACCCAGCGCGAGGAGGTCTACCTCACCCTGGACGGCCAGGAGGGGACCAGCCTCGGGTTCCAGGACCGGGTCCAGATCCGCCGCGGAGAAGGCCGGGTACGGCTGGTCAAGACCTCCGGGCGGAGCTTCTACGAGAGCCTGCGGGGGAAGCTGCGTTGGGGCGGCTGAGATCCCGGCGGGTGGCACGCACTTGCACGCCGAGCCCCTGATCCGGCCGCAGCTCCCCGAGGAGCCGTCCAGCGAGCCGCCGCGTCGCCGACCCCGCCGGCGCCGCCCCGGTCGGCTCCGGCGATGGCTGCTGCGGCCGGTGATCTGGCTGCTCCTGCTGGTGGTCGCGCTGCTCGCCGCCGTCCTGGCGCTGCTGCATCGGCCACCGGTACAACAGCGGCTCCTCGCCGAGCTGCTGCCGCGGCTCGAGGAGCGCCTGGGGCGGGGGATCACCGTCGGAGAGCTGCGCTTCGCCCTCTTCCCCACCTGGATCGAGCTGCGCGACGTGGCCGTCGCCGGACCGCAACCCGCTGCGCCGCCGATCGTCACCGCGCGGCGGGTCTACCTGCAGGTCGAGGCCCGCGACCTGCTGGAGTCGGTGGTGACCGTACAGGAGGTGCGCGCCGAGGGCGTCGAGGTCTACCTCCACCGCTTCGCCGAGGGGGGCGACAACTTCCCTCGCCCGGGCCGGAGGGCTCGCGGCAGTGGCCGATTCCAGCTCGATGTCGAGGGGCTGCACGTCACCGACAGCGCCTTCGTGCTCGAGGAGGACCGGCTGCCGATGGAGCTCACGGCCCGCGGTGTCCGCGCCTCGCTCGCCGGCCTCGGCGACGCGGTGCTGCAGGGCAAGGCGACGGTCGAGAGCGTCGACCTCACCCTGCCGCGGGCGCGCCGCTACCGGGGGAGCGTCGCGGCGACCGTGCTGCTGCAGCGGGACGGTTTGCGCTTCCAGGGCCTGGCCCGCGCTCCGGAGGCCCGGGTACGGGCGCTGGGCGAGGTGGTGTGGCGCGGCGACAAGCGCGTCGACCTCGACATCGAGGGGGACGTCTCGGCGGCGCTCTTCGAGGAGCTCGGCTACCTCGACCCGGGCCTGGTGGAGGGGTGGGCGACGGTCGACGGGCACTATCGCTGGCACCCGGGTGTGTGGGGTTATCGCGGCGGGCTGCGCGCCGAGAGCCTGCGGCTGCTCGACTGGCGGCTCCGCGATGTCGAGGGCGTGGTGGCCGGCGACCGCAACGCCGTGTGGGTGGAGATCGACGACTCGGCCTACGGTGGCGGGCGGGTCCAGGGGCAGGTGGAGGTGGACCTGCGCGGGGCGGGGCAGCGGACCGCGCTCTCCCTCGCGCTGCTCGGGGTGGACCTCGAGACCTTCCTGCGCGATTCCGACGTCCCCGTCGAGCGCGTCGCCGGCCGCATCGACGGCACCCTGGACTTCCGCTTCGCCGACACCGCCTGGCGGCGGGGCGATGGCTGGGGCGATTTCCGGGTCCGCGGGACGGCGGGCGGCGGCCGGCGGCTGCCGGTGAGCGGCACGCTCCCCCTGGTCATCGAGGGGGGGCGGGTGAGCAGCCATGCGGTGCGGCTGTTGGCGCCGGACCAGGCCGCCACCGGCAGCTTCGGCTACCACCTCGAACGGCAACGCGGCACCATCGCCTACGAGATCCAGAGCCGGGACCTGGGGCCGCTGGCTCGCCTGCTGCCGGTAGTCGAGGAGGGGGAGCCGTGGCCGCTGTGGCTGCCCACCGCCGGCAGCGGGGAGATCGCCGGAGCGCTCCACCTCGCCCCCGCGGGCGCCCGCAGCGAGCTGCGCCTCGCCCTGCGTGACGCGGTCGCGCCCGGGCTGTCGGCACAGCGCGTCGACGGCAGCCTGACGGTGTCGCCGGAGGCGGTGGAGGACCTCCGTCTCGAGCTGTCGCGCGAGGGCGCGGCGATGCTCGTACGCGGCACCTTCCCGCTCGACGATCGCGCGCCCTGGGTGGCCGAGCTCGACGTCGCTTCCTGGCCGCTCGCCGAGGCGGCGCCATGGCTGCCGGTGGAGCTGCCGGTGTCCGGGCCCTTCACCGGCAGCGTCACCCTCGGCGGGCGCGGCGAGGAAACCTGGGGCGAGGTGTCCGGAGACCTGTCGCCCGCCCGCGTCGAGGGCCTGGAGGTGGAGCGGCTGCGGGCGCAGCTGCAGTGGCGGGACGGCCTCCTCGAGGTGGCACAGCTCTCCTTGAGCGACGCCGGCGGGGAGCTGCTGGCGGCGGGCACCTACGACCTCGAGGCGGAGGGCCTCGACTTCACTTTCGCCAGCCCCGGCGTGAGCCTGGGCGGCGCGCCGCTGGGCGAGTGGCTGGGGGGCCAGCTCGGAGGCGAGGTCGAGCTGGTCGGCACCCTGGGGGGTACCTGGGAGCAGCCGGTGTTGCTGGTCGAGGCGGTCGGTCGAGGGGTGACCCGCGAGGGACTGGCGCTGCGCGGCGGCGAGGAGGCGGCGGTCCGCATCGGCTGGCGAGATTCGGCGCTCACCGCCGAGGGCTCCCTCCTCGGCCTGGTGACGATAGCCGGGGGAGGCTACCTCGATCGCCAGCGCGCCGACCTCGCCTTCACGGTGTACACCGACGACCTCGCGACCCTGGCGGCGATGGCGGGGGAGCTGCCCGAGATCGCCGGCACTGCGGAGGGCTCGCTGACCGTGCGCGGCGATCTCGCCCGAGGGCCCGACGTGGCCCTCGAGCTGACGCGCCTCGCCGCCGAGATCGGCGGGCACCCCCTGGTCAACCGCGAGCCGGTGGAGGTTCGCCTGCTGCCCGAGGCGGTGGAGATCCGCTCCCTCTATCTGGTCGAGGAGGAGGGGGAGAGCGAGGTCTTCGTCAGCGGCCGGGTGGGGCTGGGCGAGGACCACCCCCTGGACCTGCGCATCCAGAGCACCCTGGCCAACCGCTGGCTCGATCCCTGGCTGGAGGACTTCGAGCTCACCGGCTACACCGATCTGCTGGCCACCGTACGCGGCAGCGTCGCAGAGCCGCTGGTCAACGGCCAGGCGGAGGTGCGCGATGCGCGCCTGCTCGCCTTCGGCTTCGGGCAGACCGTCGAAGAGCTGCGGGCCATCCTGCTCTTCTACCCCGACGCGGTGGTGATCGACAGCCTGCGCGGCGAGGTCGGGGGCGGCGAGCTGCGGGCCAGCGGACGGGTGCGGCACCCCTTCGCCGCCGAAGGCCCGGACGCGCGGGTGCAGATCGCGGCTCGCCGGGTCTCCCTGCGTTACCCCGAGGGTTGGCTGCTGCGCGGCGACGCCGACCTGACCTGGAGCGTCGATGGCGCCGCGGGCCAGGTGGTGCGCGGTCTGGTGAGCCTGGACCGCGCCGCCTACCTGCGCGACGTCGAGGTCGGCGTGCTGCAGCTGCTGCAGCGCTTCCTGCGCCGCCAGCGCCAGGAGGCCGGCGAGGCCGACGAGGAGCTGTCCGACGTACAGATCGACCTGGTGGTGCAGGCGCCGGGGACGGTGCGCATCCGCAACAACCTGGCCGACCTGAGCGGCAGCGCCGACCTGACCGCCCGCGGCTCGCTGGCGCGCCCGGTCCTCTTCGGCCGCGTCGAGATCGAGCCGGGGGGCACCTTGATCTATGCCGAGAACGAGTACACGGTCGAGCGCGGCACGCTGACCTTCGCCAATCCCTATCGGGTGGAGCCGCTGGTCGACCTCGTCGCCACCACCGAGGTCGCCAACTACGACGTCACCCTCAACCTGTTCGGTAACCTCGAGCGGCTCAACACCAGCTTCACCTCCGATCCTCCGCTGCCCGACCTCGAGGTCCTGTCGCTGCTGCTCTCGGGGGCCCCCAGCCAGCTGGCCGAAGGTGGCGGCGACTTGCGCGAGGACGACTCCGGCGCCTCGGCGGCCGAGGGGATGCTGTTCGGCCAGGCCTCGTCGCTGATCAGTCAGCGGGTGGGCACGCTGTTCGGCGTCGACGCGTTCCGCATCCAGCCGCTCTCGCGCAGCGGCGATACCGTGTCCAATGCCCGCTTCACGGTCGGCAAGCGCCTCTCCAAGGACGTCTACGTCACCTACTCGTACGACCCCTCCTCCACCGAGGAGCAGCGGCTGCAGGTCGAGTGGCAGACGGCGGAGGGGTTCAAGGTGCTGCTCAGCCAAGAGGGGGAGGCCTACGCCGTGGACCTGTTGTGGGAGCAGCGCTTCTGAGGCCGCGGCGGCTGCTCGCCGCGATCACCTGTCTGCTCGCGGCCGCGCTGCCGTGCGCCGCGGCCGCCCAGGGGGTACCCTCTCCGGCGCCGACGATCCGGGCCGTCGAGCTGCGCAGCGACGTGCCGTTGCGCAACGCGGACGACGTGCGCCTCCTGATCCCTCTCCAGCCGGGGGAGTTGCTGCGCGAGTCGGCGGTACGGCGCGCCCTGCGCAACCTGCAGGCCAGCGGCCTGTTCTCCGAGGTGGAGGTGTGGACGCGGCCGGCCGGCCCCGGAGAGGTCACGGTGATGATCGCCCTGTGGGGCAACCTGGTGGTCGAACGGGTGGCGCTGGAGGGCGACCTCGGGCTGAAGCGCGAGGCGCTGCGCGGCGAGGTGGAGCAGAAGGAGGGGCAGCCCCTGGTGGAGGACCGCATCCTGCGCAGCGTCTACCGGCTGCTCGATCGGCTGCGCGCCGAGGGGTTCCTCGAGGCACAGGTGCGGGCCCGCGTCGACCGCGACGAGGCGCGGCGCCGCGCCCGCGTCGCCTTCGAGATCGACAGCGGCGACCGCGCGCGGGTGGGAGAGGTGGTGATCGAGGGGGAGCGCGGGCCCTTCACCGAGGCGCAGCTCGCCGCGGCGCTGCGCTCCGAGCCGGGCGACACCTACCGCCAGAGCGCGGCCCGCGAGGACGTCGAGCGGCTGCGCCGGTGGTTGCACGGCAAGGGGCACCTGCAGGCCGAGGTCGAGCTCACCGGCGAGAGGCGCCGGCCGCCGGCGGGCACCGTGCAGCTGGTCTATCGGGTCGCCGTCGGGCCGCAGATCGAGGTCGAGGTGGTCGGGGTAGAGCGGGACACCCTGGCGCGGCGGGGTCTGCTGCCGTTCCTGGGCGAGGAGGGGTACGACGAGGTGCTGGTGCTGCAGTCCGTCGAGCGCATCCGCCGCTTCTACCAGGAGCGAGGGCACTACGCGGTCGCGGTGGAGCGGCTGGAGGTGCCGCGCGACGACGGATTCCGCCTCGTGCTGCGGGTCGCTCCCGGGCCCCTCTACACCCTCACCGAGCTGCGCTTCGCGGGCAACGAGGAGGTCGGTAGCGACCAGCTCGCGGCGTTGATGACCACCACCCCGCGGCGCTTCCTGCAGCCGGGGAGCGGCCGCCTGGTGGACGAGGTGCTCGCTTCCGATCTCGAGAACGTGCGCTCGTTCTACGCCCTCAACGGTTGGATGCGGGTCGAGGTCGGGCCGCCGGAAGTGGCGGTGGACGACGAGAGCCGGGAGATCACCCTGACGGTGCCGGTACGGGAGGGGCGGCGCAGCCGCGTCGTCGACTTCACCCTCCACGGGGTAGAACGGCTCGACGAGGGACGCCTGCGACAGAACCTGCCGCTGACCTCCGGTGGCCCCTTCCACCCCCGCCTGCTCGAGGAGACGCTGGACCGCATCCGCTCGCGATACGAGCAGGAGGGGTACGCCGCGGCGCGGGTGTCGGCGACCACCGACTGGAACCCCGAGCGCACGCTGGTCGACGTCGACGTGCAGGTGCTCGAGGGGCCGCGGCAGTCGGCGGGGCAGCTCATCATCCGTGGCAACCAGCAGACCCGGGATGAGGTGATCCGCCAGCGTGCCGGGCTGGAGCCGGGGGAGGCGCTCTCCCACCGGCGGCTGCTCGAGGTGCAGCGCAGCCTCTACGGGCTGGGAGTCTTCTCCCGCGTCGACGTCGCGCCGGCGCCCCCGGTGGAGACCGCAGGCCCCCGCGACGTGGTGGTGCGGGTGGAGGAGTCGCGCAACCAGAAGGTGTCGTACGGGGTCGGCTACGACACCGAGGAGGGGGTGGGAGGGCTGTTCGGCTACTCCCACGCCAACCTCGGCGGTCGCGCCTTGCACCTCCAGCTCGCGCTACGCGCCTCCGAGACCGACGAGAGATACCGGCTGCTGCTCAACCAGCCGTACCGGGGCGGGCGGTGGCCCGGCGCCATCACCTACCTGCTGTTCCGTGAGTCCGAGGAGCGGCCCAGCTTCGCGGTGACCAAGCGGGGCACCCAGCTCGAGCTGTCGCGGGGGAGGGAGGGGCTGCGTTTCAGCCTCTTCGGCGACTTCCGCAAGGTCGACCTGGGCCCGGGCACCAGCTCCTTCGATCTCTCCGAGCTGCCGCCGGAGGAGCGCCGCGCCTTCGAGGACATCGAGATCCTCAGCGTCACGCCGCGGCTGGTGGTCGACCGGCGGGACGACCCCCTGGACCCGCGCACCGGGCGGCTGTCGACCGCCCAGGTGCAGTACGCCTTCCCGGCCGGTGAGCTGGCCGAGGAGCACTTCGTGAAGCTCTTCGCCCAGCACGTGGAGTACTGGCCGCTGGCACGCGCGGGGGTGATGGCGGTGAGCGTGCGCGCGGGCGCCATCGAGCCTCTGAGCGAGCGGGTGGTGTCGGTGTCCGAACGCTTCTTCGCCGGCGGGCGGACCTCGCATCGGGCCTACGACCGGGACCGCCTGGGCATCCCCGGCGAGACCCTGGAGGAGGACATCCCGGTGGGCGGCAACGCGCTGCTGCTGGTCAACCTCGACTACCGCTTCTCCATCGCCGGCCCGTTGGGAGGGACGGCCTTCGTCGACGTCGGCAACGTGTGGGCCGCATGGGCCGACGTCGACCCGCGGGAGGCCAAGCCGGGGATGGGCCTCGGGCTGCGCTACCTGTCGCCGATCGGGCCCTTGCGCGTCGAGGTCGGGTGGAAGCTCGACCGCGAGCCGCAGGAGTCGCCGTACGAGGTGTTCGTCAGCTTCGGCAACGCCTTTTGAGAGCGGTGGCGCGCCGCCGGCACCGTCGCGCCGGCGAGGCCGAAGCCTCGGCGCTGGAGTAGACTTGCCGGGATGACGCGCGACCCGACTCCGTTCGCCCCCGTCGGCGAGGCGATCGCCGCCTTCCGTCAGGGGAAGATGGTGATCATCGTCGACGACGAGGATCGAGAGAACGAGGGCGACCTGGCGGTGGCCGCGGAAAAGGTGACGCCCGAGGCGATCGCCTTCATGGCCACCCAGGGGCGCGGCCTGATCTGCCTCGCCCTCACCGAAGAGCGCTGTGACGAGCTCGACCTGCCGCCGATGGTGGAGACCAACACCTCACCCCTGGGGACCGCCTTCACCGTCTCCATCGAGGCGCGCGGCAAGGTGACGACCGGGATCTCCGCTGCCGATCGCGCCGCCACCATCCTCACCGCCATCGACCCCTCGACGCGCCCCGAGGATCTGCTGCGCCCGGGCCACGTCTTCCCGCTGCGGGCGCGCCGCGGCGGGGTGCTCAAGCGCGCCGGCCAGACCGAAGCCTCGGTGGATCTCGCCGCCCTCGCCGGCATGACGCCGGCCGGGGTGATCTGCGAGATCATGAACGACGACGGCACCATGGCGCGGGTGCCGCAGCTGGCGCGGTTCGCCGAGCGGCACGGGCTGCCGATGATCACCGTCGCGGACCTGATCCGCCATCGCCTGCGCCACGAGAGCCTGGTGCGTCGGGTCGCCTCGCCCACCATCCCCACCCCCTACGGCACCTTCCAGGTCCACGCCTATCGCTCCGACGTGACCGGCGAGGAGCACCTGGCGCTGGTGATGGGGCCGGTACGGACCGACATGCCGGTGCTGGTGCGGGTCCACAGCCAATGCCTGACCGGCGACCTGTTCGGCTCTCAGCGCTGCGACTGCGGCCTGCAGCTGCACATGGCCCTGGAGCGCATCCAGGAGGAGGGGCAGGGGGTGCTGCTCTACCTGCTGCAAGAGGGGCGCGGCATCGGCCTCACCAACAAGCTCCGCGCCTACGAGCTGCAGGAGCGCGGCCACGACACGGTCGAGGCCAACGAGCAGCTCGGCTTCCGCGCCGACCTGCGGGAGTACGGCATCGGGGCGCAGATCCTGCGCGACCTGGGGGCCCGCAAGCTGCGCCTGATGACCAACAACCCGAGCAAGTTCATCGGCCTGTCGGGGTACGGGCTGGAGATCGTCGAGCGGCTGCCGCTCGAGATCCCGCCTACCGAGGCGACCCGGGACTACCTGCGGGCGAAGCGGGAGAAGCTGGGGCACCTGCTGCGGTTGGTGTAGCCGTCACCTGGCGATAGACCTCCACCAGCTGCGCGGCGGCCGCCGCCGGGTCGTGCCGGCGGCGCAGCAGCTCGCGACCTGCCGCCGCCATGTGGGCGGCCAGCCCCGGCTCGGCGTGCAGGTGGGCCAGGGCCTCGGCGAACGCCTCGGCGGTGGGCGCCACCAGCAGCTCGCGACCCGGCTCCGCCTCCAGGCCGGCGGCGGCGGCGGGCGTCGCCACCACCGGCATGCCGCGCGCCCACGCCTCGAGCACCTTGACGCGGACGCCGGAGGCGGTGAACAGGGGCACCACCAGCAGGGCGCCGGCGGCGAAGGCGGTGCCGCTGTCGGCGGGAGCCGCATGCAGCTGCACCGCGACGCGGCCGCCGCCGTCGAAATCCCCCCCGAAGAGATGGAGCCGCGCGCCGGGAAGCCGGCGGCGCACCCCCTCCCAGGCGGCGGCCAGGAACCACGCCGCCCCCTGCCGGTTGGGCAGCCAGCCCGAGCTGCCGAGCAGCACCACCGGCGGGTCGCCTGCGAGAGGGGGGCCGGGCGGCCGCTCGGCCGGGAAGGGCGCGGCGACCACGCGGATCCGCCCCCGGCCGCCGGCGAGCTCGCCGAGGCGCCTGGCGTCGCCCTCGGTGAGCGCCACCACTGCCGCGGCCTCGGCCACGGCACGACCCTCCCAGCGCGCCAGCCGCGCGCCCTCGCGGCGGGCGAGCGCCGCGGCGACCCCCGCGCCGCCGGCCGCGCGCCACAGGTCGCTCTCGACGTTCTGGGCGCGCAGCAGCAGCGGCAGCCCTGGCCCGGCCGCGGCCGCCTGGGGCAGCGCCTGGGCCTGCTCGGCGTGGACCAGATGGAACGGCGTGTCGAGGGCGAGCTTCCGCACCCGGCGCGCCACGGCCGCCAGACGATGGCGGGCCACCGACACCGGCTCCCCCCGCAGCGCCCGCGCCGCCGCCCACGGCAGGGGCCGCGGGTGGGCGACCGGCAGCTCGGCGCGGCAGAGGCCACCGAGGCCGGCGGCGGCCTCCTGCGCGGCGGCCGCGGAGGGCACCGGCGCCACCAGGGTCACCGCGACCCCGGCGTCGTGCAGCCCGGAGAGGGTGTGCAGCAGCAGCAGGCGCCCGCCGTCCCGCGGCGGCCACGGGGCCTTGGTCGCCACCAGCAGCACCCGCATCGCCAGGACTATATGATCCGCACGACCCGATGGCGCCGACCGACCCCTTCCACGACCTGCCGGTGCTGGTCACCGGGGCCGCCGGCTTCATCGGCTCGCACCTCAGCGAGGCGCTGGTCGCCCGCGGCGCCCGCGTGCGCGCCCTGGACGACTTCTCCACCGGCAAGCGCGACAACCTCGCCGGCTGCCGCGACGCGATCGAGCTGATCGAGGCCGACATCCGCGACCCGCAGGCGTGCCGCCAGGCGTGCGCCGACGTCGCGCTGGTGTTCCACCAGGCGGCGCTGGGGTCGGTGCCGCGCAGCATGGCCGACCCCGCCGCCACCATCGCCGTCAACGTCACCGGCACCGCCAACGTCTTCACCGCCGCCCGCGACGCGGGGATCCGCCGCGTCGTCTACGCCTCCTCGTCGAGCGTCTACGGCGACAGCGACGAGCTGCCGAAGCGGGAGGGACGCGAGGGGCTGCCGCTGTCGCCGTACGCGCTGTCCAAGCGGCTCGACGAGGAGCTGGCGGCGGTGTTCTCCCGCTGCTTCGGCCTCGAGCTGGTCGGCCTGCGCTACTTCAACGTCTACGGCCCGCGCCAGGACCCGTGGGGGCAGTACGCGGCGGTGATCCCGCGCTTCGTGGCCGCTCATCTCGCCGGCGAGGCGCCCCACGTCTACGGCGACGGCCGCCAGAGCCGCGACTTCACCTTCGTCGGCGACGCCGTGTCCGCCAACCTGCTGGCGGCCGCCGCGCCCGCTGATGCTTGCGGCGTCTACAACGTCGCCACCGGCCGCGAGACCACCCTGCTGCAGCTGGAGGGCCTGGTGCGGGCTGTCACCGGCGGCCGGCGGCAGCCGCAGTTCCTGGCGCCGCGGCCGGGAGACGTGCGCCGCTCCCGTGCCGCCGTGGAGCGCGCAGCCGAGAACCTCGGATTTCGCGCCGAGGTCTCCCTGCAGGAGGGGCTGCGGGCGACGCTGGGAGAATGGCCTTCGGCCGAGCCCTGAGTCAGCCCACCACCGCCCGGCGCATGGCGGCCGCCGTCGCCTGCGGGCTGTAGTCGGCCTGCAGGCGCGCGCGTCCGGCCGCCGCCAGCTGCCGCGCCAGCGCCGGCTCGGCGAGCAGGCGGTGGATCGCCGCCGCCCACTCCGCGGGCCCCTCGGCGACCACCAGGCCGCCGGCCTCGGCGCCGCCGACCCCTGCCGCGGCGAACGCGGAGGCCACCACCGGCACCTGCTCCGCCCAGGCGTCGAGGATCTTGAGGGGGGTGCCCGAGCCGCTGGCCACGGGCGCGACCGCGACGCGGGCTCGGGACAGCTCGGCTCGCAGATCCCCTGGCGCGGCCACCAGCTCGGCACCCGCCCGTGCCGCGCAGCGGCGCAGCCGCGCCCCGGGACGTTCCCCCGCCAGCAGCAGCCGGGCGTCGGGACAGCGGCGCCGGAGGCGCGGCCACACCTCCCGCAGCAGCCACAGCGCCGCCTGGCGGTTGGGGAAGTAGCCGAGGTTGCCGGTGAAGGCCACCGTCGGGAAGGGCGGCGGCTGCCGGACGCCGGCCGCCGCCGGCACTCCGAGTGGCACCACGGCGAGGCGCTCGGCGCCGGCGGGGTGGCGGGCGACGAGGTGGCCGCGGTCGCGCTCGCAGACCACCAGCGACTTCGCTGCGGCCCCCATCAGCCGGCCTTCGGCGCGCTCCAGCCGCCGCGCCTCGAGGCGCCAGAAGGGTCGCAGCAGCGGGCGGTCGGTGCGGGCGCGGGTGGCGAAGCTCAGCGACAGGGCGTCGATCAGGTCGGCCACCAGGTGGGCGCCGGCCAGCTGCGGAGCGAGGGGGGCCAGGCGGACGAGCTGCAGCACCACCCGGTCGTGGGTGGGGGCGAGGGCCGCCATCCGCCGCCGCAGGTCGGGGGCGGCGAACAGCCCGGATTGCGCCGGCAGGCCACGGCCGAAGGCGGCCGCGGCGCGGGCGCCTCGGGCCGCCGCCGGGCCGAGGTCGTAGCCCTCCCACCGCACCCCGGGCGTGGCCTGCGGCGGTGCGGCCGGAGCCGGGACCAGCGCCGTCACCTGGTGATCGGGGGCGAGGGCGGCCACCAGCTGCAGGGTGCGCAGCTGGTCTCCGCGGCGCGGCGGCCAGGGGACCCGGGAGGCCACCAGCAAGACCTTCACCGGGCTGGCCCGGGCGTCGCCATGGCTGGGTATAGTAGCGGACGGTGCGGCGGGACCTGCTAGCCCTGGGGTGGGCGGCGCTGGTGGGGTGGCTGTTGACGGCGCCGGCGCCAGCCGCCGTCCCCGTCCCGCCCTGGGTCCCCGCCTGGGCCGCCGCGGTGGCCGACGAGGCGGTCCACGCCGTGCTCTTCGCCGTGCTGGCGCTGACCACCCACCGCGCTCTCGCCGGTCACCGGCTGCCTGCGCCGCTGCTGCTGGCGACCGCGCTCACGGTCGCCTACGGGGCGGTGACGGAGCTGGCCCAGCGTGGCGTCCCGGGGCGGTCCGCCGAGCTCTCCGACCTGCTCGCCGACGCCCTCGGCGCGCTCGTCTACGCGACATGGGCCCGCCGCGGGGGGCCCGGGCCTATGCCCCAGACGCCGCCGGCACGGTCGCCTGACCCCCGGTAGCGGTGACGTAGCGTGCGACCACGTCGTCGGGCGCGCCGTCCGCCATCAACCGGCCCTGGTGCAGCCAGATGCAGCGGTCGCACTGCTCGAGGATCGAGCTGGAGGTGTGGGAAACCATCAGCACGGTGGTCCCCTGGCGGCGGAACTCCGCCATGCGCTGCAGGCACTTGCGCTGGAACGCGGCGTCTCCCACCGCCAGCACCTCGTCGAGGATCAACACCTCCGGGACCCAGGCGGTGGCGATGGCGAAGGCCAGGCGCGCCACCATTCCCGACGAGTAGGTGCGGATCGGCGCGCGCACGAAGTCCTCGAGCTCGGAGAACGCGACGATGCCGTCGATCTGCTGCTGCACCTCGCGCCGCCTGCGGCCGAGCAGCAGGGCGTTGAGGTAGATGTTCTCCAGCCCGGTCAGCTCGGTGTCGAAGCCGGTGCCGAGCTCGAGCAGCGGCGCCACCCGGCCGGTCACCGAGACCGTCCCGCGGGTGGGTGCGAGCACTCTCGAGATCACCTTCAGCAGGCTGCTCTTGCCGGCGCCGTTGCGCCCGACGATACCCACCGACTCGCCGGCCCGCACGTGCAGGTCGATCTCTTGCAGCGCCCACAGTGCGTCGTAGACCAGCGCCCCCTTGACCAGGTGGATGGCGTACTCCTTGAGCGACGGGATGCGCTGCTTGGCCAGCCGGTAGCAGAGCGAGACGCCGTCGAGGTGCACCGCCATCGGATCAGAGGTACAGCGGGATGCGGTGCGAGGAGCGGCTGAAGCTGTAGCACCCGACCGCGAAGAGCACCAGGGCGATGCCGGAAGCCACCGCCAGGTGGGACAACGGCGGCACCTTGCCGTAGTAGATCGGGTCGCGGAAGACCTCGAGGATCGAGCGCACCGGGTTGAAGCGCACCAGCCAGCGCAGGTGCTCCGGGACGATCGACATCGGGTAGAACACCGGGGTCAGGTACATCATCATCGTCATCAGCACGCCGACGATCTCGACCACGTCGTAGAAGAACACCGCCATCGGCGCCAGTAGCAGCCCGGCGCCGAGGGTGAAGAGGCCGGCGATGAGGATGGACACCGGCAGGAACAGCAGCGCCGGGCGCAGCGGGTGGTCGGTGACCACCAGGATCACCAACAGCGGGATCATCGCCAGCGACAGGTTGATCAGGCCCGAGACCACGGTGGCGAGAGGGAAGACGGCGTGGGGCACCGGCAGCTTGCTCAGCAAGCTGGCGTTGCCGCGCAGGCTGTTCATCGAGGCGATGATGCTCTGGCTGAAGAAGTTCCAGAACAGGATGCCCGCCAGCGCGTAGACCGGGTAGTTCTGGATGTCGAAGCGGAAGATGGCGCTGAACACCACGTGCAGCACGATCATGCTCAGCATCGGCTGCAGCATGGTCCACAGGAAGCCGATGGTCGAGCGCTTGTAGCGCACCGTCAGCTCCCGCGACACCAGGGTCCAGAGCAGATCGCGGTACTTGAGCATGCCGAGCATGACGGTGGGCGAGGGAGGCGGTGCTTTCTACTACGTTTCCGGGACGGAGGCAAACGCTTCCGGGCGCCGCAGCGCGCTCTCGGCCGCGGCCAGATCCGCCAGCTCTCGGCGCAGCCGCTGGCGTTTCGCGGCACCCCCCCACGGCAGGGCGAGGGCCAGGCCCAGCCGCCGCAGGGCGCCGCCCCAGCGCAGCGCGCGCGCCCCGCGCCGGGCCGCCGCCGGGCCGCGCCAGGCGCCGAGCCAGCGCACCAGGTCCTGCCACAGCAGCCTCCGCTGGTGGCGGTCGGCCGCCGCGCCCAGCGTCGCGGCGACCGTGGCGCCGTGGTGGTGCACCACCTCGCAGTCGGCGACCACCGCGACCCGCCAGCCCGCCCGCCGTGCCCGCAGGCAGAGGTCGAGGTCCTGGCAGTAGAGGGCGAAGCGCTCGTCGAGCGGGCCGACCCGCTCCCACACCTGCCGCCGCATGGCGAGCGCGGCGGCGCTCACCCACTCCACCTCGCCCCCTGTGCTGCCGGACGGCGCACGCAGCCGCCGCCACCCCGGGATCGCCGTCAGCGCGCGCGCCAGGCCGCTCGCCAGGGCGAAGAGCCAGACCAGCGTCGGGCTCGCGCCGCCGCTCCACTGCGGCTCGCCGTCCGGGTAGCGCAGGGCCGCGCCGGCCACCCCCAGGCGGGGGTCGCGGGCGAAGGCGGCGTCGAGCGACTCGGGGGCGCCGGGATCCACCTCGGTATCGCTGTTGAGCAGCCAGAGCAGCTCCCCCCCGGCGGCCGCCAGACCGGCGTTGGCCGCCGCCGTGAAGCCGCGTGACGCCGGGTGGCGCAGCACGCGGGCCTCGGGGTAGGCGGCGGCCACCGCCGCCGCCGTCCCGTCGCTGCTGCCGTCGTCCACCACCACCACCTCCAGCGGAGGGTGGCGCGCACGCGTTAGGCTCGCCAGACAGGCCAGGGTGAGCGCCTGGGTGTCGCGCGTCGGGATCACGACCGAGAGTCTCGGGGGCGACATCATCGCGGCGGCCTATTATTGCCCGGCTCGGTCCGACACCCGCCATGCCCTCCAGCCGCCGCCGACGCTCCCCCCCCCCACGGGCCACCGCGGTTCCCTGGTGGCGGCGCGGGGGCGTGGGTGCGGTGGCGCTGCTGGTGATCGCCACGCCGCTGGTGATGGTGCCCGATGCCCGCGATGCCTTTGCCCTCCCCAAGCTGATGGTCGCCGAGACGCTGGGGCTGGCTTCCCTGCTGCTTCTCGCCTGCGGCCTGTGGCGGGTCGAGCGCGTCGACCCGCGCCGGCTGCTGCGACACCCGGCGGTGCTGGCGGTGGCGCCGGCACTGGCGATCGCCTCGGTGGGATGGCTGACCAGCGACCACCCGCTCCACGTCCGCCGGGCGCTGGTCGACCTGTGGATCGGCGCCTCGTGCCTGGTGGGGTGGTCGCTGGCGCTACGCCGCGCCACCCTGCGGCGCCTGCTCGACCTGCTGCTGATCCCGGCCGTCCTCCTGTCGCTGCTGGCGGCCCTGCAGTTTTACGGCGTCTTCCAGCCGTTTCGCTTCGGCATGGGAGCGCACAGCGAGCGCCTGGAGGTGACCAGCCTGGCAGGCAACCCCGGCGACCTGGCCGCCTTCCTGGTGCTGCCGGCCCTGGTCGCCCAGGCTGGGCTGGTCCGGCCGGGGAGCCGGCGCTGGCTGTGGGGCGCCGGCCTGGCGCTCTGCGCCTACGGTCTCGCCGTCACCCAGACGCTCACGTCGCTGGCCGCCCTGGCCATCGGCAGCCTGGTGCTGTGGATCGCCTGGCTGCCGCGCCGCAGGCTGCTGCTGGGGGTGGCGAGCGTGGCGACGGCGACGGCGCTGCTGGTGCTGGCCGTCGCGCCGCTGCGGGGCCGGGTCGCCGACAGGGTCGCCGGAGTGCAGCGAGGCGAGGCGGTCAACGAGATCCTCAGCGGCCGGATCGATGGCTGGCGTGCTGCGGCATGGATGGTGCGGCACCATCCGTGGGCCGGTGTAGGCCACGGCGCCTACCGCGCCGAGTTCGTGCCCGCCAAGCTGGCGCTGCTGGCGGCGGGTCAGCCCTTCCTGCCCGGGCACGCCTCTGCGATGTTCGTCAATGCGCACGGCGAGTACTTCGAGGTGGCGGCGGAGTGGGGCTTCCCGGGCGCGCTGGCGCTGCTGTGGGGGATCGGCGTCCTGCTGGCGACCGCGGGGCGCCGCTGCCGGGGCGGCCGAGCGAGCGTGCCCTCGGCGGGGGAGTGCGGCCTGCTGTGCGGTGGGATCGCCGCCCTGGCGGTGGTCGCGGCGGGATACTTCCCGTTCCGCCTGGCCCTGACCGCCTACCCGGCGCTGCTGCTGCTGGCGTGGGCCCTCGCCGCCGCCGAGGAGCCGGAGTGAAGGGGAGGACGCTGGCCCCGCTGCTGGTGGTGCTGCTCGCCGCCACCCTGGCGGCGCAGGTGGAGCGGGCGATCGACCGGCTGCAGGCCAGCCGTGCGGTCTGGCGGGTCGAGCGCGGCCTCGCCGCGGCGCGCCAGGGAGCGCGGCTGCCACGGCCGCTGGTCGCTCGCGGGATCGCCGCCCTGCGCAGCGCCGAGGAGCGCGACCCCCTGAGCATCGAAGCGCGCGCGGCGCGCGGCGACCTCTACCTGCTTCTCGGCAGCTTTCCCGCCGCCCGGGAGGTGTACGCCGGCGCCCTCGCCCTCGAGCCGCACCCCGAGCTGTACCTCCACCTCGGCCTCGCCGAGTGGCACTCGGGGGAGCGGGAGGCGGCGCGGCGCCACTTCGCCGACGCGGTAGCGCTCCAACGCCTGCTGTGGCGCGGCGTGCCGGAGGAGGTCGGCATGCCGCCTCCGCCCGGCATGCGTTCGCGACGGGCCTCGGCGCTCAGACGCCGCGCGAGGTGAGCACGATCCGCACCGTGCGGACGAGGATCGAGAGGTCGAGCCACAGGCTGCGATTGGCGACGTAGGCGAGGTCGTAGCGCAGCTTGTTCTCCGGGCTGGAGTGGTAGTCGCCGTTGACCTGGGCGAGCCCGGTGAGCCCGGGTGGCAGCGAAAACCGCTCGGCGTATCCCGGCACCGTCTGCAGGTAGCGGCCGACGAAGCCGGGGCGTTCGGGGCGCGGCCCCACCAGGCTCATGGTGCCGGCGAGGACGTTGAACAGCTGCGGCAGCTCGTCGATCCGGGTGCGGCGCAGGAGTGCCCCGACCGGAGTGAGCCGGGGGTCGCGGTACACCGCCAGCACCTCCTCACCCTCCTCGGCGCCCATCCGCATCGTCCGCAGCTTGTACAGCGTGAAGGGGCGCTGCCCCTGCCCCACCCGCACCTGGCGGTAGAGGACCGGGCCCGGCGAGGTGAGCCGAACCATCGACGCCGCCACCCCCAGCAGCGGCAGGGAGAGCAACAGCAAGAGGCCGCCGGCCAGCGAGTCGAGGAGCCGCTTCCACGGCCGGTGCAGGGTCCACTCCGACGCCGCTACCACGTCGATCAGCGGCACGTCGCTCACCCAGCGATAACGCATGCGTCCGATGAGGCTCTCGAAGGGCCCGGGGAGCAGGAGCACGTTGGGGTGTTGCGATCGCGTCGCCGCCAGCCTGTCGAGCAGGCGCGCCTGCCAGCTGTCGTCGCCGCTGACCAGGATCACGTCGTCGCAGCGGCCCGCCGCCACCAGCGACGGGACGTCGGCGACCTCTCCGAGGCAGGGGCCCATCGGCTCGATGGCCGCTCCCGGGCCATCCCCCGGCGCCCGCACCCAGCCGACGACGTCGAGACCGTGCCAGTGGTGCTGGCCGATCTTCTCCGCCAGCTCGCGGGCGGCGCGGCCGCCGCCCACCAGCACCACCCGCCGGCGCCGCGGGCGATGCAGCGACTGCCCCACCAGGCGCCAGGTGGCGAGCAGCAGCCAGTCGAGGACGACGAAGACCAGCAGCACCGAGCGGGGGAAGGTGCGGTCGGCGAGGAAGAAATAGGCGGTGAGCCCGATGCCGACGGCGGCGGCGGCCGTCGCCAGGCGCAGCAGCAGCTGCAGGCGCGGGCGCGGCTCGGGGCTCTCGTAGAAGCCGAGGAAGTACAGCGACAGCAGCTGCAGCGCCACCACCAGCAGGCTCACCGGGTGGGCGAGCGCTACCCTGTCGGCAGGCAGCAGCCCTTCGGTGAAGGGCAGGGGAACGTGCACCCGCAGCAGCACCGCCG
>DATKEH010000092.1:0-6679 GCA_035546355.1 Thermoanaerobaculia bacterium | reverse complement strand
CGGGCTGCCGGCATCACCATCACCGGCGCCTGCGCGGGGATGTCGTCGAGGCGATCGTGTCCGATCGTCAACGGCCGGAGGTTCTCCTCGCCGGGGACGCCGGCCCAGATCAGCCGCGCCTTGGCGGCCCAGCGGAGGTCCGTGCCGATGAAGTAGACCGGCCCCTCGGTGAGCAGCCTGGCGATCTCGGCACGTCGCCGGGGGTCGAGGGTGGCGACGATCCACGGCTTGCCCAGGCGGGCTGCGAGGTGACGCAGCTCCTCGGCATGGAAGACGGTGGAGACGAGCAAGTCCGCCTGGCGCAAGGTCCAGTAGTTGCCGCGTACCCCGTCGATCTCGACGCCGGAAGCCTCCAGGCCATAGGTGATCCGTAGCTCGCGGCTGAGGAACTCGATCTGGTCGCGGTTGCACTCGATGCAGGCGGCGCGCAGCCGCACCCCGTCGAGACAACGGCGCAGCCGTTCCGCCACGGTGCTGACCGACGCTCCGTTCTCCACCTCGTCGAGCAGCAGCTCGATCAGGCGAGTGCCGAACCCCAGCAACGCGGCGCGGTCCCGGCGATCGCTCCTGGCGCGAACGAAGATGCCGGAACGCGGGCGGATCTCCAGCAGCCCCTCGTGGGCGAGCTCGCGCGCGGCGCTGACCACGACCCGGTAGTCGGTGCCGAGCTCCCGGGCGGTCTCGCGGGCGCTCGCCAGGCGATCGCCGGCATGGAGCAGGCCCAGATGGAGCTCGTTCGTGACGCGGCAGCGGAGCGCGTCGCGGATCTCGTCACGCCGTCTCGGCATCGTCCTCCCGGTACCGGCGTGTGTCAGATCGCCCTGTGGGTGTGGTCTGACACGCGCAGTCGCGCACGTTCTTGCATGTTCTTCCGTGTCGCTGGGGCAGCCCGTCGACCGTGAGTGCGGTCGACCGGCGCAGTGGTTCAGAGGGCAATTTTGCCGGAGATAGATAGAGAGAGAGGAAGGAGAGTGTTATGCGTGGCTATCTTATGGGTCGGGCTCTGGGCGTCGGCCTCCTGGTGCTGCTCGCCACCGCGCCTGGTCTGCGCGGGGAGGAGAAGCCCAGCCGCTGTGCCTTCGCCGCAGACATGCGCCAGCTGTGGGAGGACCACGTCACCTGGACCCGGCTGTTCCTCGTCGAGGCGACCGCCGGGCTGCCGTCGAAAGATGCGACGACCGAGCGACTGCTACGGAACCAAGTCGACATCGGCAACGCGATCAAGCCGTTCTATGGTGACGAGGCGGGGGCGAAGCTCACGGCGCTGCTGCGCGACCACATCCTCATCGCCGCCGACCTAGTGACGGCAGCGGCGGCCGGCGACGCCGCCGCGCAGGACGCCGCCAACCGCCAGTGGCTCGCCAACGCGGATGAGATCGCCGCCTTCCTGACCGCCGCAAACCCGCGCGAGTGGGAGGCCGAGGCCACCAGAAAGATGATGCGCGACCACCTCGAGCTGACGACGGAGGAGGTGGTGGCGCACCTCGCCGAGGACTGGGAAGCGGACATCGCGGCCTACGAGCGTGCCCGCGCCCAGATCCTCCACATGGCCGACATGCTCAGCTCGGGCATTGTCGCCCAGTTCCCCCAGAAGTTCACGGGTTGACGGCGGGGAGGGATTCCCAGCGGGGCTCGGGGAGGTGCTGCACACCTGCGCGAGGATAGCGCCGGGCGATGTGATCGAGAAACAGTGCCCAGTCCTGCTTTGATCTGCGCTCGGTGATCTCGACGATGCGCGTACCCGCAAGCGGCTCGACGGCCAGGAAAGCGTTACATACGCCGCAGCGTTCGTATTCATAATCGTAGCGCGCGAGGGCCCCGGGTGCGGCCGGCAAGGGCAGCCGGGGTTACAGGATGAGCTGCCGGGGGGACTCGTCCATGCAGACCACCGGGTGCAGCGGATCGTAGGGTCGCTTGTAGACCTCCAGCACCTGCTCCATCCGGGCCACGAATTCCCCGCTCTCCTTGGGCGGAATCACCCACTGTCGCTTCTTCCACGGCTTCAACTCGTTTTTTTTAGAACCCGGCGCACGGTCTCGTAGGAAATCGAGTCCACGTGCTCGAGCTCCACCATCGTGTCTGCCAGCAGCCGCAGCGACCAGCGGGCGTGGCCTGGGGGCGGCTCTGAGCAGCTCAGCGCCACCAGATGCGCCTCAAAGTCCCCGTCCGCCTTCTTCGCGTATTGCCGATCCGGCTTGCGCTTCTCCAGCGCCACCTCCAAGCCATCCTCCACAAAGCGTCGCTTCACGCGATCGATCTTCTTCAGGCTTACCGGAAGGACATCGGCGAGTTGCTGGCCCGTCGTCTTCTTCTCCTGGAACGGACCCTCGTCGCAGCCTAGCAGGATCAGCGCGTTGAGGATCTTCTGACTGCTGTGCCTGCCGCGCCTGGTGACCTCCTCCAGCATCTGCCGCTCCTGCTCGGTCAATGTCACCTTGTACCGGATCCGGGGCATGACTCTCCTCCCTTTGGGAGAAGTCTACCCGCATTCATGCGACACTTCAAGGGTGACTTGACACTAGTCTGGTTGCCGGCGCCAGCGCTGGTGCATCCACACCCACTGCTCCGGCACCCGACGGATGTGCGCCTCGATCGCCTGGGTCATCAGCGCCGTCGCCTCGACATCGTCCTCGGGCAGCTCGAGAGCGGGCTCGAAGCGGGCCAGGTGGGAGCCGTCGGGAAGGCGTTCGACGAACACCGGGACGACCGCTATGTTGCGGCGTCGAGCGAGGCGGGCGGGACCGATCGCGGTGAAGGCCGGACGGCCGAAGAACGGAACCCACACCCCTTCGACCTGGGTGGCCTGGTCGATGAGCATCGCCAGTGCCTGCCCCTGCCGAAGGATCCGGAGTAGCTCGCGGGGCGCCCCAGGTTCCCCTCGCTCCAGGGTGCGGGTGCCGAAGCGCGCCCGGAAACCGGCCACCAGCCGCTGGAGCGGTGGCTCCTCGAGAACCCGGACCACGACGGTCAGCGGCCGGCGGCAGCTCCAGGAGGCTGCGAGCAACTCCCAGTTGCCGCAGTGGCCGGTGATGAACAGGATCGGCCGACCCGCGGCCTGGAGCGCCTCCACCGCTTCGAGGCCCGCCGTCGCCACATGGCGCGCCACGGCGGCGCAATTCCGGGTGAAGAGCCAGAGCACTTCGCCGAGAGTCATCCCGAGGTGGAAGTACGCGGCCCGGGCGATGCGCTGGTGCTCGGCGGCAGGGAACTCGGGGAAGGCGAGCGCGAGATGCTCGAGCGCCCGCGGCCGATCGCGCCGGGAGAAGGTCCAGGCGACCCAGCCGAGACTCCGGCCGAAACGCTGGGCGGCGGACCACGGCAGTAGCCGAAAGAGGAACGCCAGTGTGCGACCGCCGCCGGCGATCAGGTGGGCCCGCCGGAGGCGGGCGCGGCGGGGCGGCGGGGCCACGTCGCTGGCGGTGTGGTTCATCAGACCCCACACCTCTAGGCAGCCGTCTGGCCCGTCCGCCCCAAGTCGTCCAGCTGCTCCTTGATGGAGCGACACAACCCATCCACGGCGGCAGCGTGCCGCTCCGGGTCTCGACATTGCGGCTGCTCGTACGCGATCGGTGGCGAAAAGGACACCCGCACTCGTGAGAAAGGCTTCGGCACGAAGGTTCGATTCCAGGCGCGTGGAACGAACCAGGCCCTCTCCGCCCAGACTCGCGCCGCCACCACCGGTACTCCGGTACGGAAGGCCAATGCGGCGATTCCCGGTTTCACCTCGTGGATCGGTCCGCGCGGGCCGTCCACGGCCAGCGACGCCTGAGAACCGTTGCTCACGTCGTGAATGAGCGCCAGCAAGCCCCGCGCGCCGCCACGCGAAGACGAGCCGCGGAAGACGCGGTAGCCCAGGCACCGGAGCGCCCGAGTCATCACCTCGCCATCGCTGGAGAGACTGGTCAACACCGCAAGCTGCTTGAAGGCGTAAAACGGCATCAGAACCAGCTCGTCCCCGTGCCAGTGGGCGAAGACCACCGGCTCGCGTTCGGCGATGAACCGCGCGATAGACTGCGCTGCCCCGGTGACCTCGAGGCGCCAAGTGCGAGAATAGAGCAAGTACAGCACGGCAACGACATAGGGGACAGTACGCTCCAGGATCCCGCGGCCCATTCGGGCGAGCGAGGGAGGTTTGGTCATGTGCCTAGAGTATCTACCTTATCTGTCTTTGTGATACTCTTCCCACCTTCCACAGGGGTGGCTCTACGAGCCCGGGCCGGAGCTCTGGCGCTGGTCGGACCACCGTCTCGGTCTCTACGGCGAGCGCCCGGCGGAAGAGGGCGAGCGGTGAGGCGTCCGTTGATCGTGCTGCGGCACACGGTCGAGTACATGGCCTTTGCCGCGTTCCAGGGGATGGTGCGGGTACTCCCCCATCGCGCGGCGCGGGGGCTGGGCCGAGGGATCGGCCGCCTCGCCCACCTCATCCTGCGCCGCCACCGGCGGATCGCCAGCGACAACTTGGGCCGCGCGCTGCCCGAGCTCGGCGCCGCGGAGCGGGACTACACGGTCCGCGCGTGCTTCGAGCACTTCGGCCTCGCCCTCGCCGACGCCATCTCCTCGGCCCGCTTCGACTTGGTCGGGCTCTGCCGGCGGCTCGACCTCGAGGGTTGGGAGCACCTCCAGGAGGCGGAGCGACGAGCCGCCGAGCGCTCGCCGCCGGCTCCAGGGCTGTTCGTCCTTTCCGCCCACCTCGGCCTCTGGGAGATCGCCGCCTACCCGCCGGGCATCTATGGCGGACCGCTCCACGTGGTGGGCCGGGCGCTCGACAACCCGTGGCTCGACCGGCGGCTCACCCGCGCCCGGGCGCGCTTCGGCAACGAGGTGCTGGCCAAGCGCGGTGCCGTGCGCTCGATGCTTCGGGTGCTCTCCCGAGGCGGGCGGGTGGGCATCCTGATCGATCAGCGGGCGCGGCCCGGCGAGGGAATCGAGGTGCCGTTCTTCGGCCGGCCGTCCTACACCACGCCGGTGCTGGCTCGCCTGGCCCTGCGCACTGGCACGCCGGTGGTTCCGATCTTCGGGTACCCGCTGCCCGGCGGTCGCTACCGGGTGGTGCTACGGGAAGCGATCTGGCCGGAGGCGGCGCGCCATCTCGAGGGTGAAGCGGCGGTGGCGGAGCTGACGCGGCGCTACCTCGCGGTCTACGAGCGGGAGATCCAGGAACACCCGGAGATGTGGTTGTGGATGCATGAGAGATGGAAGACTCCCGGCCTGGGAACGGCGCGCGCGTCTCGCTAGACGAGCACTCGCGCCGGACCCGCCCCGATCCTCCCACAGCGATTCCTCAGGGATAGGGATTTGCTTTCGGGGTGGTCGCCGAGGCGAGCATCCAGGAGACGCGCCCGAGCTCGATTCCGCGACCGCGTTGTCCGTACGTCGGGAGCAAAGCGAGCGCGGCGAGTCGCCAAGGACCGCGAGGGGGGGCAAGGGCTGGAAGTCGGCTGCGGGCGGGGCGAGGCGGCCGTTGACCAGGATTCTCTCCTCGTCCCGCCAGCGGTGGTCGAGGAAGTCCGCCGGTCGCCGAAGGGGCTGGTGAGGACGAAGTCGGCCCGCCTCAGCGGCGAGCGCGAAGGCGTCAGCCGGACCAGGTCCCGCCGCGCCCCCTCGAACGCCTGGATCTCCTGGAGGAAGACGCCGGCGACCGAGAGCCGCTCGCGGACCGCGGACTCGAGCCGCTGGGCGCGGGCGAGGGGCACCTCCTCCCCCTCGGGCCCCTCGGTCCGGCCGAGGAAGGGGAAGCTCCCCTGGCCCCCCGTCACCTCGCTCGACAATCCGTACAGCAGGAACACCTTGTCGATCACCAGTCGCAGCTCATCGCCCTCGCTGGCGAGCGCTTCGAGCGTCCCGATCTGTGAGCCCAGCCGCTCGTCGAGCCGGCCCCGCTCGGCCTGGAGGGACCGGTGCTCGCGCCGGTGCCAGAGGTCCGCCACCACGCCCGGAGTCACCGCCGCGGCCAGGACCACCGCCACCAGGTAGAGCGAGAGCACGGCGGACCAGAAGGAGAGCTCGTTCTTCGACAGAAAGAGGTACCGGACCTTCTTACGGATGTCCGGCGAATGGATCTGGAGCTCGAGCAGCGGGCGGGAAGGGCCCGGGCCGGACCGGCTACGGTCGCTGTTGCTGTCGTCGAATCGGGAGTTCACGGCGCTCCCTCGGTTCAGCCGGCTGCCACCGGCTCCTCGATCTCGGGGCGGAGGTGGGCGAGGGCGGCCGCGTCGGCGTGTCTCGCCACGGCGGCCCGGAGCGCCGGCTGCATCCATCCGGCTCCGGCTCCTGTTAGTCTCTGATCACCCCCCTGACTGGATGCTGGTCTATCGGCTAGGGCGCCACTGTGAGACGAGTGAATCGACCGGTCGTTTTCGTCAAATACTGGGAGAAGGGGTCGACGGTCATGGGCGGGGACCAGATGGTCCCGGCGCTCGCGCGGCTGGGGGTCCGCGCGCGAGTGAGCCATGCCGATGAGCTCGCGGGCGCCCGCGACTCGATCCTGGTCTTCATCAAGCGCGCCGACATCCTCCACCTCGCGACCGCCTGGGCGCGTGGGAACCGCTGCGTCCTCGACGTCCAGGACCAGGTGGTCTTCCGCCGCTGGATCAGCCACTGGCCTCTCTACCACGGGTTCATCTTCCGCAACCGACGGCAGCACTGGGACTTCGGCCGCCAGGTCCGGGTCCTGGGCAAC